>JBDHCY010000235.1:0-6144 GCA_039591795.1 Gemmatimonadota bacterium
TGTCGCCGTCTCGGCGCGCCCGGCCTTACCGAGTACGGTCTCCACCTCGGGGAACGACGCCAGGACGCTGTCTTGATGGCGCATGATCTCAATCGCCTGCGCGATGGAAACCCCCGGCACTGTCGTGGGCATGAAGAGGATGGACCCTTCGTGAAGCTGGGGCATGAACTCGCTGCCCAGGCCTCGCCAGGGGATCACGGTGAGTGCGAGGACGCCCGCAGCGCCTGTAATGACCACCCACGGCCTTCGCGTGACGAACAGGATCACGGGCCGGTAGATCCACCGGAGCGCGCGGTTCACCGGGTTTGATGCCTCTGGCCGGATCCTGCCCTTGATCAGATACCCCATCAGCACCGGCACCAGGGTGATGGAGAGCAGGGCAGAGCCGGCCATGGCAAAGGTCTTGGTGAACGCCAACGGCTTGAAGAGGCGGCCCTCCTGTTGTTCCAGTGCGAAGACAGGGAGAAAGCTGAAGGTGATGATCAGGAGAGAGAAAAAGAGCGGCGGGCCGACCTGCTTTGCACTCTCGAGCACGATCTCCCATTGCGACGAGCTTCCATCGTCACGCTCGAGGTGTTTGTGCATGTTTTCAATCATCACGATGGCGGCGTCCACCATCGCGCCGATCGCGATCGCGATTCCTCCCAGACTCATGATGTTGGCGTTGACGCCGATCGCCCGCATCACGATGAACGAGATCAGGATCCCGAGCGGCAACGTGATGATCGCGACGAGCGCCGAGCGCGCGTGCAGCAGGAACAGCACTGCCACGGCGGCGACGATCAGCGACTCTTCGAGCAGCTTGTCGCGGAGCGTCTCGATCGCTCGGTGGATCAGGTCGCTTCGGTCGTACGCCGTGCGCAGGCGCACTCCAGCGGGGAGCCCACGCTCGATCTCTTCGAGTCGTCGCTTGATCGCTTCGATGGTCTTGAGCGCGTCCGAGCCGAACCGCATCACCACGATGCCGGCTACTACTTCGCCGCGCCCATCGAGGTCGGCAGCCCCTCGACGCGGTGCCGGCCCAATCTGGACCGTGGCTACATCGGCGACCCGGATGGGCGTGCCGTTCATCGTGGCACCGACCGCGACGTTCTGAATGTCCTCGATGCCGTCCAGGTAGCCCAGCCCGCGGATCATGTACTCCCGGCCGCCCATTTCCAGCACCCGCGCGCCGATGTCGACGTTGTGATCGCCGATCGCGCGAGCCACGCGCGTCACCGGGATGTTGAATGCGCGAAGGCGCTCGGGGTCCACCTCCACCTGATACTGTTTCACGAATCCGCCGACGCTCGCCACCTCGGAGACACCGGGGACCGCGGTGAGCTGGTAGCGGATGTACCAGTCCTGCAGCGTTCGGAGCTCCGCGAGGTTCAGACTGTCGGACTCGAGCACGTACTCGAATACCCAGCCGACCCCGGTCGCATCCGGTCCGAGGGTGGGTTCAACGCCGGCAGGGAGCTGCTGGCGGATGCCGTTGAGGTACTCCAGCACCCTCGAGCGGGCCCAATAGATGTCGGTTCCGTCCTCGAAGATCACATAGACCAGGCTGAGTCCGAAGAACGAATATCCCCGCACGACGCGGGCTCCCGGCACCTTCAGCATTTCCGAGGTGACGGGGTAGGTGATCTGGTCTTCGACGATCTGCGGCGCCTGCTCGCGGAAGTCGGTCTGCACGATGACCTGCACGTCGGACAGATCGGGGATCGCGTCCAGCGGCGTGGTCCGCATGGCCCACAGCCCGACACCGAGGAGGGCGGCGGTGGCGAGGAGGACCAAACCGCGGTTCCGGAGCGACCAGGCAATGATCTGGCTAATCATGGCGGTGCTCCGGCTGTTTGACCGGCGGGGCGGTGGCTGAGTCCTCTCCGTGCTGCATCCCGGGCATGGCGGATCCCGTGCTCGCGAGCCGGGACTCGGCATCGACGAGGAAGTTGGCCGATGCGACGATCGTCTCTCCCTCGGTGAGACCGCTCAGGATCTGCACACGGTTGGCCGAGCGGGCTCCGAGCACGACCTCGCGCGGATGGAGCATGCCGTCGGCATCCCGCGTGAACACGAGGTTCCGCTCGCCTGTGACCACCACCGCCTCCATGGGAACTGCCAGGACGTTGCCGATCTCGGCATCGAAGTAGATGGTGGCGAACATGCCGGGTTTCAGGCGCAGACCAGGGTTGGGCGCCGTCACGCGCACACGATTGGTCCGGCTTTGGACGTCCACCACCGGATACACGAAGCTCACGCGACCCATGGCGTGCTCGCCTGGGTAGGCTGCAACTTCGATGTGCGCCTGCGTGCCTTCGTGCACGAATTGCAAGTCCTGCTCGAACACCTCCCCTTCGACCCACACGGATGTCAGGTCTGCGAGCTGGTACAACCGCATCCCCGGCGTCACGCGCTGACCCTCGACCACGTTCTTCTCGAGCACGATTCCCGTAACCGGCGAGACCAGGGTGAGGGTCTTGGTGACCTCGCCGGTGCTCTCGACGCGTGCGACCTGCTCGGCCGTGATGTCCCAGTAGGTGAGCCGGCGGCGTGCGGCGTCGAGTGTGACCTGCGCATTCCGCCATGCTTCGCCGGCACTCGTGTCGAGCTGCGCAACGAGACGCTTCGCCGTCAGCAACTCCTCTTGAGCCGCGACCAGCATCGGGCTGTAGAGAGTGAGCAGTGCCTGGCCGCGGCGCACGGACTCGCCCGTGTAGCTCACGTCTAGCCGTTCGACGAAGCCATCGATCTTTGGTGTGATGTCGGAGACGTTCGGCTCGGGTGCCTCGATTCTGCCGACGGTGCGAATGGCCCGTATGAGTGTCTCGCGACCGACAACCATGTAGACCACGCCCAGGGCGCGCTCCTGCTCGGCGGTGAGGTGCACCGTCTGTCGTACGGCGGCACCGGTGCTGTCCAGGGCGCCCTGCGTTCCACCAGCCTGCATCCGGGCGTGCTCTTCAGCCGTCATCCCGGCCATTGGCGATTCGGATTCATCTTTGCCGCACGCGCCGAGCAGGAGCCCTGCGACGAGCGACAACCGTATCCATCGTGTCATGATTGACCTCCGGCCATGCCGCCCACCAACGCCTCGATCTCGGAGGCTGCCTGGTGGAACTGGACGGTGAGACGCACACTCTCGATTTCGTAACGGTTCACGGTCATCTCGTTGTTGACCAGCGTCATGTAGTCCACGCGGCCGACCCGGTAGGCCGAGAGGGCCGCCTCGACGGACGCCCGCGCCTGCGGAACGATCGCCGTCGCATAGAGCTGTGCCAGCGAGCGGGCGCGCTCGGCCTCCGCTCGGAGCTCCGTGAGCCGGGCCAGGGTCTCATTGTAGAGATCGCTCACCTGCGCTTCTTGCATCGTCTTCATCGCCTGCATCTCTCGCCGTTTTGGGAGCTGCTTGGCTCCGGCCCAGAGCGGAATGCTGATCCCCACCATCGCCGTCACCATGTCGTCGTACTGCGGACGCTGCCCATAACCGACGGTCAGCATGAAGTCGGGATACAGCTCCCGCCGGCTGGCGCGGTAGCCAGCCTCCGCGGCCTCCACCCGTTCGTACGCCGCTCGGAGTGCCGGACGCCGGGCGACCGCGACGCCAATCAGCGAGTCGAGGGAGGGGAGCTCCGGGAGCACGGCGGGCAGCTCCAGCGCTCCGACCGCCGCCGTGACCTCGCGGCCGAGCAGCGCATTCAACCGTGCCGACATCGCGACGCGCTCCTGTTCCATGACGGTGATGTCCTCACTCATTCGGGCGATGGCCACCTGCGCCTGCAGCACGTCTTGCTGCAGGCCGCTCCCGACGGCGTACATCGCCTGCGAGACCTGGAAGAAGTCGCGGAGCAGGCCCCGTGTTGCTCCCATCGTGGTGAGTGCTCGGTCCATGTACGCCAACTCGAAGTAGACCGCTGTCACTCTGGCTACGAGCATCGCCGCGGCCTCATCTGCATCATGAGCTGCGGCAGCGGCGAGGCGCTCGGCTCGCTCCTCGCTGAAGCCCAGTTTGCCGGGCCAGGGGAGCGTCTGAGTGAGCTGTACCTGGTTCATGGTCATCCGCTCGCTCGTGCCGAAATCGCTCAC
The DNA here is from genome assembly GCA_039591795.1 of Gemmatimonadota bacterium. Classification (GTDB taxonomy): domain Bacteria; phylum Gemmatimonadota; class Gemmatimonadetes; order Gemmatimonadales; family GWC2-71-9; genus JBDHCY01. Next base: position 4,066 of record JBDHCY010000235.1, read on the forward strand.
CGGGCGGTTCATCAGGCCGAGCGCCAGCCGCGGATCCGGCAGCGCACCGGCTTGGGAGACGCGCTCAATGGCTGCGTCGGCGCGGAGCCGCGCGGCTCGCAACTTGGGGTTCGCCGTCACGGCGACGTCCAGCGCGGCGTCCAGCCGGAACGTGTCGGCGGCGGTGGTTTGACCGGACCCGCGGCCCACCGCGCCGAGCGTGCACAGCGCAGCCAGGGCCAGGGCCCTTGCGTGGAGATTTTGCTGCATCGATCCTCCTCGCCGGTCGTTGACGACCGGCGCACGGTCCGTGAGGCCCTAGGCGCAGTGCCAGGGCCAGGCTGCGCTAGGCAGCCGGGAGGATCAGGAGTTGGGTGGTGGTGTTGGAGGGGCGGTTGTAAGCCCGGCGAGACGGCGCGATGCTGCGATCTGTCGTCCTCGCGGCAAGTCGAGAGCCCAAGGGAGCACTCCCGCGGCCTCAGCGACCGCCGGCCCGGCCATAACACAACCGATCACGGTGCAGTGATGCACCTGACCGTGGTTGCAGTCGGCATCACCGGCAGGGGTGAGGGCGGCGACGCGCTCAACGCTTGGGTGACACGAGTGCGATCCAGCGTGCTCGGCCGTGGGAGCGGGCGGGGCGAACGCCAGGCTCAGGCTGGCGGCAAGCAAAGCAGCGACCGCCCGATTGCCGGTTCGACTCCACCTCGATCGCCTCGCCCTCATGTCGTCACACTCGCGTCTCCGTCATCCGCAGCTCACGCTACTGCTGCTGTACCTGTTCGACGGCCTCGCCGCGCTCGGCCGACATCAAGAACGTAGCTCAACGTGCGAGGCCGGCCAACCGGTACGCAGATCCCGGCAGACTCAACCACCCCCGCCAGAGAATTTGGGGGCGTCTCGTTAGTGATCATGACCGCCTCGGTGAGGGCGTCGCCGCGGTCCCCGCGACTCGCTCCATCACGTACGCCGAACGTACCGAAGCCTGGGAAAGCGCAATTGAGATGTCCCTGAAGAGTCGTTCAGGAATCGCCGTCACACAGCTCCCGGGCGATTCTGAAGGGCTCTTCATTGAGACTTTAGCTTTGCTAGTCTGCGGATGCTCCAGTATTGTCTGCGGTCGTGCCTGGAGCAGTTCGCATTCGACGATCCGGCGCTCACCTTGAGATCGGAGCGCCGTCCGTGCATTCTCTCACGAGCCGGTCTTAGTACGGCTGTCGGGTCACGTCGGCCAGATTGGTGAGGCTGTCCTGCTGCGAACCGGAGATCCACATCCAATGCTTGGTCCTAGTCCGCCCGTGATGCTCTCGTCGGGGCAGCCCGTCTGTGAGGCCGTTTCGAGCCAAGGTACTCCGGCTTGAAGCGACCAGCCGCCTCCGCTTGGGCGCGGGCGACGGCCCCGGCCGCGCTGCTGGCTTGGGCCGTACTCGGCGGCGGCTGCACGGCGGGCGAGGATGCAGGCGATGAGGCGGTTGCCGACGCAGTTCAGGACAGTGCCGAGCTCGTCCCGGAAGAGGGGCCGGCTCGCCCCGTCCGAGCGGCCGTTCCGCAGAGCGAGCCCCGCGTTCCCCACGGCCCACACCAAACACTCACGTGCGTATCGTGTCACCAGACGATCCCCGGCCACGTGACCCACGGCGAGTTGGAGTGCAGTGACTGCCATCCGGTGCCCGTACGGTACGCGTCCCTGCCGGTTCCATCGGAACGGGACTGTCTCGAATGCCATCATGGGGGCACGATGGCAGAGCGGTGCACCAATTGCCACGCGCGCTCGAGTGTAGAGGGACCCGTCACGGTGACGGCGGCGATGCACGTGGCCAATTGGGAGCAACCGATGAACCGGGAGCTGCCGTTCAATCACGCGTGGCACACTTCCCTATCGTGCACCGACTGCCACTCGGAATCCGTGGAGCGAGCACCTAGCGTCGAGTGCCGCTCGTGCCACGAAGAGCACCATCAGCTCGACACCGAGTGCCAGCAGTGCCACTTGGCCATCAGTCGATCGGAGCACACGGAGGCCGCCCATCGAGGGTGTGGGGGCGCCGGTTGTCACGAGGATGAAGTCGTGCGAGCATTCCCGCCGCTGAGACCCGTGTGTCT
>JBDHCY010000236.1:0-7633 GCA_039591795.1 Gemmatimonadota bacterium
TCATCGAAGAAGCCCCATAGGTCGATCGCCGGCGTCACTGGTTCGGGGCTCTCGAACTCGAGGATGAGTGCGGCGGCGCCACGGTCCGTCCGGAGAAAAAGCGCAACACGGGGGTCGCTGCTCTGCCGCTCCAGGACGCGGCAGAGCTGTGACGCGGCAGTCGCGAGTCTGGTGGACGTGATGGTGTCACCGGAGAGCTGCTCGCCCACGAGCAGCAGTTTTTTGCGAATCTCGTTGCTGCCCGGCCCGCGAAGGATGGGTATGGTGCCCAGCGGGATCACCGGCGGTACCTCAACGCGAAACACGTGGCATCGTCGTAGGGTCGGCCGAACTGTTCGACGACCTTTCGAACAATCGTCTTCGCCGTTTCGTACCGCATCTGGGGGTAGTCATCGATTTTGAAGCCCGAGCGCACGCCGTCCGTGTGTAACAGGAGCACGTCCCCCCTGCCGAGCAGCATCGTTTGCTTCCGAGGTGACCGGAGCGACTGCCCGAGCGTCCCGTCGACCGAGTGAAGACGCGTCTCGCGCGCGCCGAACCGGCGAATCGTCGTGTTGCCGACACCCACGTAGTGGAGCTCACCCTGCTCAACGTCGAGGAGGGCCATGCCGGCCGCCGCACCACGGCGGCCCTTGAGCTCGTCGTGGAGTCGGAGCGTGACAGCCACGGGATCTCGCGTCCATGCCTCTCGAAGAAACGCCTCGGCGAATCTGGCAACTTCGTGCGCCTCCGGCCCGTGTCCGAGCACGTCGACGATGGCGATGAACACCACGTCCGGACGCTCCACCACGACAACGGTATCCCCGCTCGCGCGCTCGCCGGCGCATGGCCGCGCATAGACTGCCCAATCGATGGCGGTGACCGCGCCGTCGCGCCTCGCGTCCTGAGCAGCTGCTCTCGAAGCGGCAGGTTTGGATGGGCGCGCCTTGCTCGTGCCGGTCGCCGAGGGAGGCGGCACCGTTACCCATTTCGTGATCACCACTCGCGTACCTTTGCCGGAACTGGACTCGACCACGAACTCGTCCATCATGCGCTTCACACCCGGGAGGCCCAACCCGAGTGTCCCACTGGTGCTGAAGTGATCGGCCATCGCCGCGTCGAGATCCGCGATCCCCGGTCCCTTGTCCACGACCGTGCATCGAAAGCCAACGTGATGTTCTCGTGTAATGCGCTCGACCTGCAGCTGGCCTGCCCCGGCGTACTTGAGGATATTCCGTCCGAGCTCCGAGACCGCCGTGGTGATCTGCGAGCTCGCGCTCGTTTCGAATCCCAGCTCGACGACCAGCTTCCCGACTTCGAGGAGCGCCCGGGTGAGATCAGCGTCACTCGCGATGCGATGGCGCATCGATCTCCGATTCTACGTCGCGGCCGTCTGCGTCCCCGCCAAGGTTCAGCCGGGTGTCCCCCTCCTCGTCGTCCTCTGCACCTGAGAGGTCGTCGAGGGGTGGCTCCGGCTCGAACCGTTCGAGCCCCTCGTCGAGCGTGTGCGCCGTTTCGACGTCTTCGGCATCGACGCCGAGCTCGACGAGCGCCGATACGACACCGGGCCTCAGTCCGGTGATGACGGGCCGCGCCCCCATGATCCTGGCCATGGACATCGTGCGGCGGAGGGCTTCCCAGTCGGTGGCATCCATGATCTCCACGCCGGAGACGTCGATCACGACTCCGGTCGTCCACGCGACAGCTGCAGCGGCACGCGCCCCACGGCATCATCGCGCACGATCTTTCCGTAGCTCCGTGAGTTGCATGCCCAGGTTCTCGAAGGCGTCGGCGAGCGCATCTCGCATCGTCGCGGTCGTCTTCACGGTCCCGACGTCGATGCCAAGCTCGACGATCGTTTGTGCAATCGCCGGGGAGACTCCGGAGATCGTGGATTCGCAACCCATCAGTCGCGTGGCCTTCGTGATCTTCACGAGGTGGTTGGCGACCGCGGTATCGACGACACCAACGCCACTGATGTCGAGAATGAAGATGCGCGCGTGGCTCTCGGAGATCTTGGATAAAGCGGCATTCATGATGTCCTGAGCACGCTTCGAATCGATGATTCCAACGAGGGGGAGGAGAAGGATGCCGTTCCAGATCTCCGTGACCGGCGTACTCATCTCCATGAGCGAGCGACTCTGCGCCTCGATCGTCTCCTTCTCGATCCGCGTGTACGTCTCCACGACGATGCCAACGTCGAGGTTGAGTAACTTCCCGATCGCTTGCTCCGTGGCGAGTTTGGCCTCTTCGCGCAGCCCGTCCTCGGCAAGGAGCTCCCCCATGACTCCCAGGAATCGGGTCGTCCCCGCGAAATAGGTAGTCAACGGCAGGCCGATCCGGGCGTGCGTCTGCCCGAGCCGGCGTCTGTGCTCCACATAGGCCTCGTCGATCTCGCCCGCAAAGAATTGGCCCCAGTAGTCCCTCTGCAACTGCTGCGCGCGGCTCAATACCTCTGAGTCCGTAAAGAACTGCTCGTACTCGGGCTGTGTCTGGAGCCACGCGTACCACTTCGTCACGAGATCATCCATTTGGGGGACCAGGATCTCCCCAGCCGCCTTGATGTGCCCCAGATCGGAGCCGCTGATCTGATACAGATCGCGTAGGGCTGTTGGGTCGATCGTGTCCAGCGTCGACCACGCGTGTGGATCAGTCATCTCGGCTCCCACCCCCTGTGAAGCGGCGGAGTGCGCGAAGGCGCTCCGCCACTCCCTGGGCTTGCTGACGTTGAGTGTCGCGAGCACATGCGGAATGTTCAGCTGGCCGTAGAGGATACCGCTCGGCGAGCCGATACGCCAGGCACGGTGCACGATCTCGCCCTTTCGGGCCCGCCTAGCACGGGGGGTTACGATCATGCTCTCGCGTATTTATCTTCGCCGCGGCTCGGAGGCCTGAGCGGCCTCACAAGCCACGACACCAGCGCGGATCGTGGCCGGGGCAGGCAACAAGGAGCGTGGAATGGCGGGTCTCGTGTCGGCGTTGTGGTCGTCACCCGAGGCGGTTGGCTCGAACATCAACGTCACGACGTTGCTGACCCAGTCCTCCGAGTTTGATGGGCTGAGCACCCTCTGGGTCCTCCTCGCCGCTATCCTCGTGTTCTTCATGCAGGCTGGGTTCGGCATGCTGGAGGCCGGGCTCATCCGCTCGAAGAACGCCGCCAACGTGCTGATGAAGAACCTGATGGACTTCTGCTTCGCGGGGCTCGGGTTCTTCGCGTTCGGCTACGCCATCGCCTATGGAACCGCCGGCCTCATCGTCGGCACGCAGGGCTGGTTCACGTACGGGATCGAGTCGCCGGTCGAAGGCCTGCCGGTCGAGGTGTTCTGGCTCTTCCAGGCCGTCTTTGCAGGAACGGCAGCGACGATCGTGTCGGGCGCGATGGCCGAGCGGATGAAATTCGTGGCGTATTTGACCTACTCGTTCCTGCTGACCGCCTTCGTTTACCCCGTCGTGGCGCACTGGGTGTGGGGTGGGGGGTGGCTCGCCAACCTCAACTTTCATGACTTTGCGGGTTCGACCGTCGTGCACGGGGTTGGAGGGGTCGCTGCCCTCGTCGGCGCATTGATTCTGGGGCCGCGCATCGGGCGCTTCAACAAGGACGGCTCACCGAACGCCATCGCCGGGCACAACCTGCCGCTCGTGACCATCGGTGTGTTCATTCTCTGGTTCGGCTGGTACGGATTCAACGCGGGCTCGACGCTCGGGATGGGCGAGCCGGACGTGGTCGCGCGCGTCGCCATGAACACGACGCTCGCGCCGGCAGCCGGCGCCATCACCGCGATGGTGACGGCGTGGCTGCTCTTCGGCAAACCCGACCTGACGGTCGCGCTCAACGGGTCGCTAGCCGGGCTCGTCGGCATCACGGCGCCGTGCGCCGTCGTGGGCTCCGGCGGGTCGATCGCCATTGGCACGGTCGCCGGCGTGCTCGTCGTGTATGGCATCACGTGGCTGAACCGGCTGCGGATCGACGATCCCGTTGGTGCGATCCCCGTCCACGGCCTCTGTGGGGTCTGGGGCACGATCGCCGTCGGATTGTTCGGTCGGGCAGCGCTCGGCGCGCCAGCGGACGGCCTCTTTTACGGCGGCGGTTTCGGACAGCTCGGCACGCAGAGCTTGGGCGTGGTTGCCTGTTTGGGATTCACGGCCATCGCGATGGGCATTGTGTTCAAGGCCATCGACACGGTGATCGGGATGCGGGTCTCGCGCGAATCGGAGTTGCGAGGCCTCGATCTCGACGAGCACGGGATGGAGTCGTATGGCGGCTTCCAGATCCTCACGACGGAATGAGGGGAGGTACTGACGCGTGAAACTCGTGATAGCAGTCATTCGCGCCGAGCAGCTCCCGGCCGTCAAGCAGGCCCTCTTCGACGCACAGATCCGCCGTCTCACGGCGACGACCGTGCTAGGGACCGCGCCACAGACTGAGCAGCAGATGTACCGAGGCGTGCAGCGGGAGGTTTCACTCTTTCGACGCGTCCGCGTCGAATTGGCGGTGAACGACTCCGAGCTGGAGACGGCCATTGACGCGATTAGCCGAGGCGCGCAGGAGACCGGAGGGTGGGGCCGTATCATGGTGCAGCCGTTGGACGACGTCGTGACGATCTGGACCGGCGTACGCGGTCCACGGGCTTTGTAGATCGAGGGCGCGAGCGAGATGGCTGAGCACGAAACGACCGTACGCGACATCCTGAAGCGGATTCGGGAAGACGAGATCGCCTTCGTCGACCTCAAGTTCGTGGACCTCTTCGGCGGATTGCACCACATTGCGTTCCCTTCGCATGCGCTGGACGAGTCGAGCTTCGTGCGCGGGATCAATTTCGACGGGTCGTCTGTGCGCGGGTTTCAGGCGATCAGCGAGAGTGACCTGCTATTGAAGCCGGACCCGCGGTCGGTCTTCCGCGATCCGTTCTTCGACGACCCGGCCCTGTCCCTGTTCTGCGACATTCTCGATCCCGACGGCTACCGACCGTATACGCGCGACCCTCGAGGAGTGGCTCAGCGAGCGGAGCGCCTGATTCGCTCCATCGGCATGGCCGACGCCGCCTCGTTCGGTGTGGAGATGGAGTTCTACGTGTTCGACGACGTGCGCTTCGAGCAGTCGACGCGCTACGGCTTCTACTTCATCGACTCCGCTGACGGGCAGAACGGCGATGCACGCCCGGGCCGCGGGCATCGCCCCAGTCGCGGGAACGCGTACTTCGCGGCGCCGCCGCTCGATACGTCGCACAACCTCCGGGGCAAGATCTCGCAGCTCATGGAGGTCGCGGGCCTGACTCCGGAAATGAACCATCACGAAGTCGGTGGAGCCGGCCAGAACGAGATCGGGTTCCACCACGCCACCCTGCGGCAGGCGGCCGACAACGCCGTCAAGTTCAAGTACGTGGTCAAGAACACGGCGCACCGGTACGGCAAGACGGCGACCTTCATGCCCAAGCCGCTGCTCGAAGAGGCGGGTTCGGGCATGCACACCAACGTGAGCCTCTGGCAGGGTGGCAAGAACCGCTTCTACGAGGCTGGTCGGTACGGAGATCTGAGCGCTTTCGCGACGCACTTCATCGGCGGGGTGCTCAAGCACGCGCCGGCGGTGTGCGCGTTCTCGGCGCCTACGACGAACTCCTACCGACGCCTGGTGCCGGGCTACGAAGCGCCGATCATCTTGGTCTACTCGCAGCGCAATCGCAGCGCCTGCATCCGAGTGCCGTTCACGGGGGCCAACGCCAACGCCAAACGGATCGAATTCCGGACGCCCGACCCGTCGTGCAATCCGTATCTCTCGCTGGCAGCGATCCTCTTGGCCGGGGTCGACGGCGTGCGTCACGAGATCACCCCCCCCGCTCCCGTCGATGAAAACATCTACGAGTTTGCCACCTCGGAGCACGGCCGCCTGCTTCAGGCTACGCCGGGATCCCTCGCACAGTCTCTCGACGCACTCGAAGACGACTACGAGTTCTTGATCCGAGACGGCGTGTTTACCGAAGACCTCATTGATGCCTGGCTCCGCATCAAGCGGGAAAAGGAAATCGAGTACCTGGGCTTTCGTCCGCACCCGACTGAATTCGAGCTCTACTTTGACGCGTGACTCCGCGCCGATCGTTTAGCAAGGACGCGTGACCATGGACACACCACAACTCGTCGGCATCGCCCTCGGACTTGGCGTCCTGGGCCTCATGCTCATCGTCATCTTCGTCAAGGCGAACATCGTGCTCTGTCAGCCGAACGAGCTCGTGGTGATCGCTGGGCGGCGACGCAAGCTCGCCGATGGCTCCATGATCGGCTATCGGGTCTTGCGAGGGGGGCGCGGCTTCAAGAGACCCTTGGTCGAGTCGGTTGCGCGGCTCTCGCTGAACAGCCTCCCGGTCGAATTGGTCATTGGAAATGCGATGTGCCAGGGCATGATTCCCGTCACCGTGGAGGCGAAGGCCACGGTGAAGCTCGCCGGCAGCGCGGCCGACGGAATGGACGAGGCGATCGAGCGCTTCCTGGGCAAGGGCGCGGACGCGGTGGCCAAGACGGCGAAGCAGGCACTCGACGGAGCGCTCCGCGGCGTCGTGGCCACCATGTCGCCGGAAGAGGCCAACGCGAATCGACTCGAGCTAGCTCGTCAGGCGTCCGACCACGCTCGCGGAGATCTCAGGCGACTCGGGATCGTGTTGGACTTCTTGCAGGTTCAGGAAGTCACCGATGCGCAGGGATATCTGGAGGCCATCGGTCGCAAGCAGAACGCTGCCGTCCAACGTGACGCGCGGATCGCGGAAGCGATGGCGGACGCGGAGGCACGGCAGGTAGCGGCGGAACAAAAGCGCGTGGGTCGCGAGGCGGAGATCGCTGCAGAGCAAGTCATCATCAGACACGAAAACGGGCTCGCCGTGGAGCGCGCCAGCCTTCAAACAGAGACGAACCGCGCGGAGGCCCGGAGTACCATGGCCGGCGAGATCGAGCGGGTGGGGCAGCAGGTCGAGCTCGAAGGGAAGCGCGTCGAGTTGAGCGGAAAGCGCGAAGAGGCCGACACGGTCGTTCCTGCGACCGCGAAGCGGGACGCCCTGAAGCTCGAGGCCGAGGGACGGGCCGCGCGTACCCTCGAGGAGGGCAAGGCGAAGGCTCGTGCCCTCGAGCTGCTCCGCGCGCAGTGGGACGGTGGCGACGCAGAGAATCTGTTCTTGATCCACCTCATGCCGGAGCTCGTGGACAAGGTGACGCGGGTGGTGGCAGACCATCTGCGCGTGGACAAGGTGACCATTCTGGACGGTGGCAACGGCGAAGGATTGCCGGCCTACGTCAAGAATCTCACGAACAGCGCGATCGTCATGATGGAGCAGATGAAGAACGCGACCGGGGTGGACGTCGCCAAGTTTGCGAAATCGCAGACGGGGTCCGACCAGCCGCAGTTGCCGAAGGAGCTGGGCTCATGAACATCTCGACGAGCACTGCGGACGGCGTGAACGTCGTCGTGTTCGAGGGAAGCCTCGACACGAACAAGGCTCCCGACGCGCAGAGTCGCTTCGAAGAGCTCGTGGGCGAGGGTGCAACCAAGCTCGTCGTCGACTTCGAGGCGCTCGACTACATCAGCAGCACCGGCCTGCGGGTGCTCCTGGCGACTGCCAAACGGCTGCGGTCGGCGGGGGGCAGTCTCCGGTTGTGCGCACTCAACGAGACG
>JBDHCY010000237.1:0-7059 GCA_039591795.1 Gemmatimonadota bacterium
CGTTAGCAACTGTGTTGCGCGCAGGGTGCCGGAACGGCCCAGCGTTGGTTGTCGCGGAGCATCGCGTTCACGATGGTCAGCAGTTTTCGGGCGCAGGCGATGAGCGCCACCTTCTTGGGCTTCCCCGCCGCAAGCAGGCGCTCGTAGAAGACGCGGAGCTGGGGATTCCAGCGGCGGCCGCAGAGCGCCGCCATGTACAGGGCCGATCGGACCGACGCTCGCCCACCCCAGACCATCCGTTTGCCCCGCAGCGTGCCACTGTCCCGAGCGAGGGGCGCGACCCCAGCGAGGGTGGCGATCTGCTTATGGGTGAGGGTCCCGAGTTCGGGCAATTCGCCGAGCAGGACGGCGCTCACGATCGGGCCGATGCCGGGCACGCTCTGCAAGAGATCGTCCTGCACCCGCCATACCGGACTTGCCTCGATCAGGCTCGCCAATTCCCTGGTGACGTCGTCCACTCGGCGCTCGAGCCAGCGAATGTGTTGGCGGATTCCCCGGTGCAGCGGCCGGGGGGCGAAGCCCAAGCGATTCTTCTCGGCCACGAGCATCTCCAGCAACTGGCGCCGGCGCGTCAGCAGGGCGTCCAGCAGCTGGGTCGTTGCATCGGCCAGCGGGCGTACCGGCGGCTGGACGCGCTCGGCGAACAGGGCCAGGAGTGCTGCGTCGATCCGGTCTGTCTTCGCGAGCTGGCCGGTGCTCCGGGCGAAGTCGCGCACCTGGCGGGGATTCGCGACCACCACGGGAAAGCCCGCCGCGGCCATCGCGGCGACGACCGGGCGCTCGAACCCACCGGTCGCCTCACACACGAGGAGCACAGCCTGGACTGGTCGGAGCCGGGCCACGAGCTCCCTGATTCCCGGCTCGTCATTCGCCACCTGCCAGTACTCGCCGGTCGGCCGGACCGCGACGTCGAGCGTCGCCTTCGCCACATCGAGTCCCACGAAGCTCGGCTCCGTGCTCATCGCCCCCTCCTCGAAGAACGGCCTCGTCGCGACCCGACCTTGCGCGATGCGGGCTCTCGGCCCCGGTCAACTGTTCGGGCTTCCGACGAGTCCAGACGGCGAGCGACGCCCTGGCTAACGCGCGGTCTCGAGGACCCTAGGCAGCACGGGCTATCGCCCGCCTCAATCTGGACACAATTTGGGGAAGACGCGACATACAAGGCAGTCGGTGAGGACAGCTGGTGGCTCCTTCCCAGGACCCAACAGACCCCATCCGCCAACAGGCCGTCAGGTTTCCGGGCATGGCGAAGGGAACGTCGTGCACTCAGAGCGCATTCAAGGTCGGCGCGGGCACTTTCCTGTTCATCGGTCCAGGGCCGAAAGGCCAAGGATTCAAGGCAATGTTCAAACTGAAGGCCTCGATGCCACAAGCGCTCAAACTGGCCGCCGAGGACCCGACACGGTTCGAGGTGGGTTCGACCGGCTGGGTAACCGCCCGTTTCACGGCCGAGGAACCACTTCCCAAGCGGATCTGGGGCAAGTGGTTGTCGGAGTCCTATGATGTCACATGCGGAACCGGGCACAAGTCGAAGCCGGCAAGACGAACGAAGTAATCGGCGCAGGTTGCGGCACTCCTACCTGGAGATTTGCGCCGTTCGCCTTGCAGCTCACGGCGCAGGACCGCCTGACCTATCCCGCATCACTGCTTCTTCAGGATCATGTGCGCGCCGGGCATGCTGAACCGGAGTTCCGTCACCGGACCGCTGTCGCCGTTCGCGCGGCGGAAGATGAACCTCGGGAGCCCTCGACCAAACGTGAGTCCCTCGGTCCAGGGGATCGCCCGCGGCGGCCTACCGTCGATGGAAAAGTGGAGTCCCTCCGGCGTCTGCGCTACCTCGACGATCATGTCTTGGCCCCGTCCCTGGCCCACGTACCTGCCGACGAGCGGCGCGGGGTCGCCGGTGAATACCAGCCGCGGCGGCGGCATCCAGCCAAGCACCTCGTTGGCGAGGTTGGTCGACACCTCCTGCGGATCGAGGGGGCCGACGTTGTTGATCATGACGACCACCGCCATCTGCGCCTGGGGATACCAACCCACCTCCACCCAGAAGCCGGGGCCCCGGCCACCGTGGCCTATGTACATGAGGCCGCTGGGGTCCGGCCCGATCTGGAGGCCCGTGCTGTAGCGCAGCGGCGTGCCGTCGTTCAGCCTGGACGGCGTGATGAACTCGGCGTACGACGCCGGTGAGAGTACTTCGCCACCGTGCAGTGCCCGGAGCCAGGTGACCATGTCGCCCACGGTCGAGCAGACCGACCCGGCGGCGAACGGCCAGGTGTGCGAAACGGTCCACGCGCGGCGGATCACACGGCTCCGTGACACGAAATAGCCATGCGCGCGGCGCGGGACATTCTCCTCGCTGTGACAGTACATCGATCGCGTCATGCCGAGTGCCGCAAAGATGTTCTGCTCGACGTACTCCTCGTACGTCATCTCGCTCGCCTCTTCAATGACGCGCCCAAGGAGCCAGAATCCGGCGTTGTTGTAGATCTGCATCTCGCCCGGCACAAACTGGGGAAGTTGCCGTTGCTGCAGCGCGTATGCCGAATCGCGGGGGAAGCGGATGTTGGTCGACAGGCTGCCGAACTCCGGCGCCTCGGTGAAGTCCCCGATGCCCGCCGTGTGCGCGAGCAAGTGGCGCAGCGTCACCCGGTGGCCGCGCGTGTCGAAGTCCGGGAGCCACCGGGTGATCTCGTCGTCGAGACTGAGCGTCCCCTCGTCGCGGAGCTGGAGCACGGCGACGGCGGTGAACTGCTTGGTGACCGAGCCCATCTCGAACATCGCGTCGAGCGGCATCGGGATGTCCCATTCGACGTCGGCCTTGCCGTAGGACTGCATGAGCAGCGTGTCGTTGCCCCGGACCACCGCCGTGACGATACCGATGGCGAGACCCCTCTGCACCCAGTGCCCGGCGATGGAATCGAGCCGTTGACCGAGTCCGGAGTCCGATTGCGCGGCGGCCGGGGCGGCTGCGAGGGTGACGAGGGCGATGGCGCCGAGCGATGAGCGGAGACCGACTGGCGTGAGCATGGATGCGCAGTGCGCGTCGGGTCTGTGTGCCACGTGGGTCTCTCCTAAGGCTTGCGCTCGAGGTACTGCATTCGGAATTGCGAAGAACTTTGTCCTACAAAGTAACCTTCCCCAACCACGGCCGTCAACAGCCGCCGTTGCGGCGTTGCTTCGCGACCGATGTTGCTGCGGCGGCGGCCGAGAGGCCCTGCCGCCGCAAGTGGCTCAGGGTGTACCTTCAGCAAAGTTGATCTGGTGATAGTGCACGGTCAATTGATTGATATAGCAAGAACCACGCAAAGAAAGCGAGGAGTCCTCCCCGTGGCCAAACCGCATAGACTCACCCTGGTTGTGATCGTCTGCTGTCTTGCCTTCGCTCCACGACAGACCGTGGGTCAGAACAAGCCGAATATCGTCCTCGTGTTCATGGACAACTTCGGCTGGGGTGAGCCGGGCTTCAACGGAGGTGGCATCACGCGTGGCGCTGAGACGCCCCGAATCGATCAGGTGGCCCGGGAGGGGCTTCGGCTCACCAACTTCAACGTCGAGGTGCAGTGTACGCCCTCGCGTTCGGCGCTGATGACGGGGCGCTACGCGATCCGCAGCGGGAACGGAACCGTGCCCCTCGGCGAGGGCGTGTACGGGCTGGTGCAGTGGGAAGTCACGATGGCCGAGATGCTGTCGGAGGCCGGGTACGCCACCGGGATGTACGGGAAGTGGCACCTGGGCCGGACCGAGGGGCGTTTCCCCACCGACCAGGGCTTCGACGAGTGGTACGGAATCCCGAACACGACCGACGAGTCCGCATGGACTTCGCTGCAGGGCTTCGCGGAGAGCGGGATCTCCGACGGATACGTGATGGAGGGCGTGAAGGGATCTCCGCCCGAGCGTGTGCGCGTCTACGATCTCGAGTATCGGCCCCTCATCGACCGCGAACTCACGGATCGGGCGATCGACTTCATGACCCGCCAGGCCGAGTCGGAGACTCCGTTCTTCGTCTACCTGCCGTACACGGCGACGCACTTCCCCACGATGCCGCACCCGGACTTCGAGGGGCGATCCGGCAACGGGCTCTGGGCCGACCTCTTGATGCAGATCGACAGCTACACGGGAGAACTCCTCGACACGCTCGAAGAGCTCGGTGTGGCGGAGAACACGATCTTTATCTTCACGGCGGACAACGGGCCTGAGAGCGTGCGCACGCAGAACAACAACCTAACGGTCGAGACGGCACTGCACGGTTCGTCGGGCCCGTGGAGGGGCACGCTCTTCACCGGCTTCGAGGGAGCGCTGCGTGTTCCGTTCGTGGTGCGGTGGCCCGGTCGAATCGAAGCCGGCCGCTCGAGTGACGAGATCGTCCACGCCATGGATCTGTTCCCGACGTTCGCCGCGGTCGCCGGCGGAGCCGTGCCCGATGACCGGCCGATCGACGGGGTCGACGTGTCCGGGTTCCTCCTGGGCGAGACCGACGAGTCGGGACGAGAGGGCTTCGTGGTCTACATGGGCAACGAAGTCTTCGGTGTGAAGTGGCAGAACTGGAAAGTGCACTTCAACGAGCAGGAGGATTGGTCGGCGGTCCTGAACTCGTACGCGATGCCACGGGTCTACAACCTGCTGGCCGATCCCCAGGAAATCGACAACGTGCTCTTCCCCAACACCTGGGTGCTGAGGACCGCACTCCCGCAGCTCCAGGAGCACGTCGCTTCCCTGCAGACGTACCCGCCGATCCCGGCGGGGACGCCTGATCCGTACGTGCCGCCGAACTGAGGGCGGCTCTGACATCTTGCCAGGCAGACGAGCAGCACGCTCGCAGGTCATGTGCTGACCGTTGGGCGGTATCGCGTAGAAACGGAGCGCAGATCGTGACTTCAATTGAGACCCTTGCGACGTTCTTCGGCTGGTGCACGGTGATCAACATTGGGATCATGTTGGGTCTTCTGGTGCGTGGGATCGTTGTCAGAAGGCTCGCTGTACGGTTCTTTTGCGTCTCCGAAGAAGAAGTTAGGACCGCCTACATGAACGTCTTCATGCAATACAGAAGCGCAATCTTGATACTCAACGTCACGCCCTACATCGCCCTGAAAATCATGACTTAGGCCAAGCGCTCCAATTGACCGCCGCAGCCCAAGCCGGTGCCGCCCAAGCGATCGCTGCTGTCGCGCTTGTGTGCGGGCGCGCGGCGCAGCAGAATCACGAGTCCGTTAGCTGGCGGGGCTGCGTGTGGACAGATCAGTTGATGAGGTTCGCTGAATCATGGGCATTTTTCAAATCGCCCTGATCTTGGCCACGTTCCTGTGTTCTCTGGTGGCAGGGTTCCTGTTTGCGTTTGCCATAGTGGTGATGCCGGGCATAAGAGGTTTAGGTGACCGGGAGTTCATCCGAGCGTTTCAGGTGATGGATCGCGTGATCCAGAACAATCAGCCGATCTTTATGGTGGTCTGGGTCGGTTCAGTTCTGACTGCGGCGACTGCGACTGTGCTTGGCATCGTGCAACTGGAGGGAGTTGAGCGTCTGCTCATAATCCTCGCCGCACTCGCCTATCTTCTCGGCGTCCAACTGCCAACCGTCACTATTAACGTACCGCTCAACAACAAACTCCAAGCTCTGGATGTTGCTGCTGTGGATGCGAGAGCGCAACAAGCAACTCGTGAAGGCTTCGAACCACGCTGGAACCGGTGGAACTCGATCAGGGCGGCCTTTGCGAGCCTGGCATCTGCACTGTGGGTGGTTCTGCTGTTCAGCCTTTGAAGGGCACGGTACTGTATAGCAAGAGGTCGACGCGCTGGTATGCTCAGCTCCACACATACGAGACGGGTGGTGGTGCAGTCTATCTTTTGGTGGCCTGCCGTAATCACGCTCGGACTGGTTATCTGCCGTCCAGCGGAGGGGGCTGCACAAATCAATCCTGCCTCCGAAGAGCATCCGCTGCACGAACTCGCCTTCTTGAAGGGCTCCTGGACGGGTGTGATCGATGGGACGATCGGCCCCGCCACCGGTCAGCGTCAATACCGCTTCATCATTCGCGACAGGTTTCTCCTCATGATGCACGATCGCGATCCGCAGGAGCGCGCTTCGCCCAGCGACGTCCATGAAGAGTGGAGCATCTTCAGCTTCGACGCAGCGCGCGAAGTGATCGTTCTCCGAGAGTTCCTCGTTGAGGGACTCGTCAACACGTACGCATGCGAGATCGACGCCGAACAGACGAGACTCACGTGCGAGAGCGAAGCGGCAGAAGGCAGCACTGGACTCACCCTGAAATTGCTGTATGAGTTCGTGGACTTCGATCATTTCAATGAGACGTTCGAGATCTTCGGGCCCGACAGAGCCCTGCAGGTGCGAATGAAGGGTCAGTGGCTGCGGACGGGTGAGCGAGGTTGATTGAAGCAGTGCAGTAGGCACCAGATGAATGGACACGGGATTGGATTGAATGTCAGGAATTGGGTTGCTGAACGAAAAGCCACTCCACGCGTCGTTGAAGGAATGGTACTCACAGCCACAGGACCAATTTGAAGTCGCCGTTGATGGGTTTGTGATTGATATCGTTCGAGATGATCTGCTGCTGGAAATCCAGACCGCCAATCTCGCCTCCGTCAAATCGAAGCTGGCCAGAACGGCAAGGACCTTACCAAATGTGGCAGAAACCCACAGTCGTTAGCGGCTCTATCCAGGTACCTGCCATGCGCCGAATCCGTTCCCACGTGCTCGCGGTGCTGGGGGCACTCTTCGGCATGGCGTGCGGTCCCGACGACGCTCCGCGAGGAACGCTTGTGGCGCGCGTCGAGATCCCGCTCGCCCCGTACATCGGGCGACTCGTAACTCTCGACGCCAGCATTGATGGTGACACCGCGCGGCTGATACTCGACACCGGTGGTGGCGAGCCGGTCGTCAGCCCCGAGATTGCGGAGCAGCTAGGGTGCACGCCCTCCGGTAGGAGTGTCGGATATCGCATGAACGGTGACCGTATCACCATTACGTCCTGTCCGGCCGTGACGCTGATCGTTGGTGGGATCCCGTTCGTACACGACCGAATCGGAATCTGGGATGTGCAGG
>JBDHCY010000238.1:0-6023 GCA_039591795.1 Gemmatimonadota bacterium
CTCTCTTGCAATGGCTGCCCCAGGATAGGCGAGCGAGCGAGTCGTCGGTATGATCTGGATCACGGAGGAGTCGAAATGTAGGGAAGCCATGGGCGGGCCCCCACGGGCTGCTGGAGCTGGACTGCCGGGGCTACGACCCTGTTCCCGTCACCGCTCATTCACCTTCTGGTACGTGCGATCGTTGAACGTGAAGCGAGCCCGTACACTGCGCGCGGTCCCGTCCGCCGCCACGTCGAACTCGAGATCAACGTCGACGAGGTCGAGGAGCGTGCCGCGGAAGCGCGTCTCGGTGAGTGGCGTCAGGGCAAGAGGGGGTGAGCCTTCGGACATTGCAACGAGGGATCCTTCACGGTACACGATGGTGAACCGATCCCGTGTGGCAACGTACTCTCCCACGTATCGGGAGAGCGTCGCCGCATCGAGTGTGACGGGATCTCCCCAGCTCGCGCTGGGGTCGGCGGCTGGCAGTACGTACCTGGCGAGGATGGCGCTGTTGTGCACCTCGCCCATCGGATTGTCGAACACCTCGTGAGCGAGCACCACGACGAGATCGAGATCCGGAAAGACGTAGATCTTCTGCCCTCCGTGTCCGGAGGCGAAGAACGTGTACGCAGACCTGTCGGCGTAGTGGAAGTCGCCGCACCACCATTGATAGCCGTAGTTGGGTTGCCCCTCGGTGACGATGTGTTCTCGCACCGACTCGCGTACCCACGACTCGCGCACGACCCTCGAGCCACGCCACAGGCCGCCGTTCAGGTACAGCTGACCGAGTTTGGCCATATCACGCGGCCGCAGGTGGAGACCGCCGTCGGTATCGGTCATGCCGTTCGGGAGATGCTCCCATTCGAAGTCGGTGATGCCAAGTGGTGAGAACAGGTACTGCTCGGCGAACCGATCGGCGGCCATACCGGCGCCGTGTTCCACGAGGTGCGCCAGCGTGATGGCGAGACCGCCGTTGTAGTTGAACGAGCTCCCCGGCTCGGCAACGATTGGTCTGGCAAGCATGAAACCGACGGGATCTTCACTGCGGCTGGCCTGAATCCAGTCGTTCCGCGGATCGCTGTACGGAAGCGACTGCTCGTCCCATTCGAGGCCGGCGCTCATGGTCAGTACGTGGTGCAGCGTGAGACCCTGTTTGTCGGGATCGGTCAGCGCGGGAGCGTAGCTCGGCAGGACGTCAATGAGGGGAGCGTGTACTCCGCCTGCCTCCACTCCCGGCACGAGACCCTTGGCGATTGCGATTCCCAGCAGCATCGAGCCGACGCTCTTCGAAACGGAGGCCGTGTACTGTCGCGTCTCGCGGTCGAAGCCGTTGAAATACTCTTCCATGACGAGCCGGCCGTCGCGTGCCACGAGCACAGCATGGATATTGGGGAACGTTCCGTTGGCTCCATCGCGGCGAAGCTGCTCGAGCAGTGCCGAGTCGAGACCGACGCTCGCGGGCGTCGCCAGCTCCCAATCGTCGGTGGCCTGCGCCTGGCACGCTGCCGTCCCGAGCACGGCGACAGCGAGAGTGATCGCATTCATCGCGCGGACTCGTCGTCTCTTCGCACGAGCCGGAGATTCGCCCAGACGGGCGGCGTCGATCTGAAGTCGAGCGCTTGGCCGTCGTTGGTGAAGAAGAGCCCGCGTTCGTGCTCACGGCATTTTCTCTCACCAACGTACAGGTATCCGTGTCTGACGGACACATCGACGGTCTCAACGAGCTCCGTTTCCCAATACACGGCATAGCTGCCGACGTACTGCTGCCAATGCGGCTCATTGGGGCCCGGAGGATCGCCTGGAGCCTCATTGATCGCCTGATAGAACGAGTTGCCGTTGCTGTACCGGCGATGAGAGACGGTGAACGTTCGAGGCTGTCCCTCGACCGGCGAGAGGAAGCGTATCTCACTGAATCGGCCGTAGGCCCCGATGAGCTCGCCGTCTACGGAGTACATGGTCATCGGATAGAACTGTCGTGGAGAGCCGGCCCAAATCCCCAGCGCTCCGTCGTGATAGCCAATCGTGGAACCGTATTGATCGCCGTAGCGCCCGATGATCGACTCGACCCGAGGATCCTCGGGATCCAACGGCTCCAGACCACGACCGGTGGGCTCCGCGACGGCGTTCCGCCCCAACCGCTCCAGGACCGGCCCGTTCATGACGATGCGCCCCGGAAGCTCGGTCAGCGCATGGTCATTGGAGTTCGTGAGCAAGACGACGCCGTAGTCGAGTTCCGGATACACAATCAGTAGACAGCGGAATCCGCGCCCCCCGCCGGCATGGTAGAGCGAGTACGTAGAGCCCGTCACTTCCCTGATGAGTCCCATCGCGAAGCCCGTACGCTGGCCTGCGTGCGGGAATTGGATGCCATGAAACACCTCCATCAGATCCGGCCGCAGAATCAGCGTGCCGTCAACCATGCCGCCGTTGATGTGGAACTGCGCGTACCTACCCATGTCTCGGATGTTCGAGTAGAGCCCGGCGGCGGCAACCTCCGGAAACCGCAGTCGCACGCTGTCAGCACCCTTTTTGTGGCCCACGGCGCGATTTGCGGCACGCTCGATGATGTCCATGTCGAACGTGCTCGCCGTCATCCCAAGTGGCAGAAGCACTTTCTCTTTGGCGTACTCCGGGAAGGGCTGGCCGGACCGGACTTGGAGGATGTAGGCAGCCAGGTCATAGCCATAATTCGAGTAGGCCCAGCGGTATCCTACCGGGAACCGAAGCCAGCTCTCGGAAATCTTGTGGATGTATCGCTCGAATAGGTCGCCGCCATTCGCATGGCGCATCGGTGGCGGGTCGTGCGTGAATCCAGCCCAGTGCCCCAGCATGTGACGGAGCGTGATGGACTTCTCAGGCTGCTCATCGAATCGGCTGTTGACGGTAAACTCCGGCAGGTAATCGCTGATCGGCCTATCGAGGTCGACCAGACCGTCCTGGACTGCCATGAGCACGGCGAGCGCCGTAATGCTCTTTGAGATCGAACGGATGCAGAAGAGCGTCTCAGTATCGACCGCAGGCGACTCAGAGTCCTCGAGATGGCCGTAGATCTCTCTCCAGAGGACGCTCTCACCTGTGACCACTGCGACTGCCGCCCCCGGAACTCCGTTCTCAGACAACTGACTTGGCAGCCACTCCTCTATCGTGTCGGCAACGATCTGCGCGAGGTCTTGCTGCGCGTACTGGCCAGCCATGCCCGCGAAGCTTGTTCCCCCCTGCGGCTGGACGATCAATAGCCCGACAGGTAGGAGGAGAAGGGCCATTTCCACCGATCGACACGCGCTGCCACGCACGCGTCTTGTCTCGCGGCCGGGGGAACCAGAGGGAACGGTCAACTCGCCGGTTGCTTCACACGGTCGGCTCCACATTGGCGTTCAATCGGAACAAGTTCGTGGGATCGTACTTGTTCTTGACCTCGATCAACCGCTCGTAGTTGCCACGGTAGTTCGCATTGACCGATGCGGCACTCGTGTCCTCATTGATGTCGTTCGTGTAGAACCCTTGCGCGAACGCCTCCACGTCGGACCAATACGACCGAATGTACGCAATGTGCTCACTCGGATCGGTCCCATATGCCCAGTCGACAATACCCAGCAGATTGCCTGCCGAGTCCCGGTGCGAGAACGCGGTTGCGTCGTTCGCCACGCGCCCGATTTGGCCACCGCTCTGCTGCACGTACCCGATGGTCGTCCGATCGGGATGGGGCACCAGCCCCTCCACCATCGTGGAGATGAGCCCCTCGGGGAAGCTCGGCACGAAGGCGCTCTTGAGGTAGGTGGCGCGAGCACGCGGATCACGCGTATCGCCGGAGCGCTGCAACGCGACGTAGTCCGTCGGTTCGATCCCGTCCACGACGGGATTCATTTGGCGGATCGGAGCGAGGACCCGGTCGGCGTCCTTCACCGGCCCTGAGTAGCACACGCTGATGAGCACCACGCCGTCCTCTCCGCCAGGCGGATAGACCATCAGGAAATCCAACGTCAAGTCGTCGGGTATCTCGAGGTTGCTGTAGAACGTGAGGATCTCGTGGGCGCGCGAGACGGGGAAGGCGAAATTCCCTGCCAACACCTCTCGCTGCATGGGATGCAGACGGAATTCGAACGCCGTGACGATCCCGAAGTTGCCCCCGCCACCCCGCACGCCCCAGAACAGATCCGCGTTCGAGGTCGCGTCCGCGTAGAGGAAGTCGCCGTCCGCCGTCACAACGTTGACGGCGACGAGGTTGTCGATCGAGAGCCCCCAGCGGCGCGCGAGGCGACCGAAGCCTCCGCCGGTGACGAGGCCGCCCACCCCCGTATGCGACACGGTCCCCATCGGCGTCACTAGGCCATGCGCCATCGACTCATGGTCCAACGGTCCCAGGAGGCTGCCGCCGGTCACCCACGCCCGTCGTCGTGCCGGATCGATACGCACGTTCCGGAAGTTGGACAGGTCGATCATAATCCCTTTGTCGCAGGTCGACTTGCCCGAGAAGCTGTGGCCGCCGCACTTGACCGCCGTGAGCAGGCTGTGCTCCCGCGCGAACTTCACGGCCGTCCGCACGTCGGCCGTGCCCGTCGGCTGCGCGACGAGTGCTGGGTATTTGTCGAACGACGGATTGAGTATCCGGCGTGCCTGGTCGTAGCCATCGTGTCGGGCGAGCAGCACGTTTCCGCGCATCTCGTCGGCGAACTCGCTCAGGGCGCTCCCTTTGAGCGTGATCTGCTTGCCGTCTCCGGTGACGGCGTCCACATCGCCTGGATCTTGGGGAACGGCTCGGAAGATCCATGGACTGCCGAGCATCGGCGCGCCCATCACAGCCGACAACCCGGATCGTACGAATGCACGTCGTTTCATCGGGAGGGCTCCTATGAAGTTGATGGCAGGTCCAGGACCAAAAATACCCCGCTCTTGGCACGGCGGGAAGGACGGTTGTCGACCACCATCGGGACCGCGATCGGCCGCGAGCCCTCACGTCCCCAATGCCGCCGCCTGACCACATTATGTATGATTGACCGGGCGTATCCGCGAGCCCCGGGTCCTCCTGGAGAGTCTCGGATGTGCTCGTCGGCGCGGTTGTCTCCAGCCAAGGGGTGAACACCATAGACGCTCTGGCCGTGGCTCCTTCTGACCTGGAACCGCCGATCCGCGCCGAGGTGTTCGGCATCGAACGGCTTCGGGCACACGCCGAGAGCTTGGCCGCGGCCCAACCCACCGCCAGTGAAGGCGCAAGAGGACGCCGGCTCCTCCCCCGTGTCCGCGAGAATGGGAAGGTGCTTCTCGCTGGGTACCGGAACATCGTCGAGGCGGTTCGACAGAAGAGTCAGATCACGCAAGCCGAAGAGTGGCTCCTCGACAACTTTCACGTTGTCGACGGGCAGATCCGGGAGATTCGTGACCACCTCCCGCGCAGCTTCTACAAGCTCCTGCCGAAAATCGCCGAGGGCCACCACCTCGGAGGATACCCGCGCGTCTACGGGCTGGCGTGGGCCTATGTGGCGCACACCGACAGTCGGTTGGATGTGGAGACGTTGCAGGCGTTCGTTCGCGCGTACCAGCGCGTCCAACCCCTCGGCATCGGTGAACTCTGGGCAGTTGCGATCCACCTTCGAGTCGCCCTCCTGGAGAATCTGCGACGGCTGTCGCAATTGATCATCCGCGCCCGCCGGGGGCGCGCAAGCGCCGATGAGCTAGCGGATCGTCTGCTCGGCCTGAGCGGCCGGCCGGCGGAGCGCGTGGAAGACGCGTTGCGCGGTCTTGGCAACGTACCCCTGGCCAGCGCGTTCGCCGTGCAATCGCTGCAGCGGCTCCGTGACCAGGCGCCGTCGGTCACCCCTGCCCTCGACTGGCTGAACGAGAACCTCGCCGCCCAGGGAACCTCCCCCAGCGAAGTCGTGGCTCATGCACACCAGGCTCAGGCCGCCGCGAACGTCACGGTCCGCAACATCATCACCAGCATGCGGTGGATGTCCTCCATCAGCTGGGCGGACTCCTTCGAGAGCGTAACCCTGGTGGACGAGACCCTCCGAACGGTTCCCGGGTTCGCTGCGATGGATTTCGCC
>JBDHCY010000239.1:0-5954 GCA_039591795.1 Gemmatimonadota bacterium
GATCGCGGTGATCCCGCTCGGCAGCCCGCTGCCCGTGCGCTTCGACTTTGCGTTGCCGGTGCTGGGCCAGTTCGTCCACGATGGAACGGTCTCGCTCGCGATCGCTGACCTCCCGGTGGGCTTCCTCTACGTGCTCGCGATCACGTCGATGGGCGTGTACGGGCTCGTGATCGCGGGATGGGCGTCGAACAGCAAGTACTCCCTCTTGGGTGGCCTCAGATCTGCGGCGCAGATGATCTCGTACGAGATCGCGATGGGGATGAGTGCCGTTGCCGTGATCCTGGTCGCCGGGAACGTCACCCTCGGCGAGATCGTCGCGCGGCAGCAAGCATCGCTCTGGTTCGTGCTTCCGCTGGGGATCGCCTTCTTCTTGTCCCTCGTCGCGGCATTCGCCGAGACGAACCGGTTGCCTTTCGATCTCCCCGAAGCCGAGAGCGAGCTGGTGGCAGGCTATCACGCCGAATACAGCTCGATGAAGTTCGCCATGTTCTTCATCGCGGAGTACGCCAACCTGATCACGGCCTCTGCGTTGCTCGCCACGCTCTTCCTCGGAGGCTGGGACATCCCGTTCTGGACCCGTGACAACTCCGGGCCGGGCGTGTGGTGGCTGTCGCTCCTCACGTTCGCGGCGTTCGCGCTCAAGACGTTTTGTTTCGTGTTCCTGTACATGTGGGTTCGCTGGACGCTGCCGCGGTTCCGCTACGATCAGTTGATGGCGCTGGGGTGGCAGGTGATGCTCCCCGTGGCGTTGGTGTATGTCGTGGTCATGGCAGGCGCCGTCTACGTGCTCGAGTCCGTCGTGCAGCGTCCGTTCGGCCCCGTCTACGCCTTGATCCTCTTTGCGGTGAATCTCGCCCTCGCGGTCGTGCTCTTCGGCGTGCTCGACCGGGGCCGGGTGATCTCGGGCGTTGCCGAGGGCGGGAGGGGCCGCTGATGGCCATCGGCGTCAAGGTCATGCAACGACCGGTGGCGGAGGCAACCTACCTCCGGGCCGTGCTCCGCGGACTGACACTCACGTTCTCGCATCTCCTCCGGAAGAAGGTCACGATGGAGTATCCGGAGGAAAAGAGCACGGCGGACTGGAGCCTCGCGCCCCGCTGGCGTGGTACGCATCGCATGCTCACCGACGAGCAAGGACGCGCCAAGTGCGTGGCCTGTGGCCTCTGCCCGCAAATCTGCCCGGCGAACTGCATCAAGCTCGTCCCGGGTGAAGACGAAGAGGGCCACCGCTATCCGCTGATATACGAGATCGACGAGTTCCGCTGTGTCTTCTGCGGGTATTGCCAGGAGGTGTGTCCAGAGGAAGCCATTCACGTCGGGGTGCATTACGAGAACGCCGAGTATTCGCGAGACCGCTTCGTGTACGACCTCGAGCGCCTGTGCGCACAGACCCACCCCGTGTCCACCCTTTGGGATCCGGCCGATCCCCGCGGCGAGTGACGTGACGGTTACGCTCTTCTGGATCTTCGCCGGCGCTGCGATCGTCTCGGCCATGTTGTGCGTGACCCGACCCAATCCGGTCGTGAGTGCGCTGTGGCTCGTGGTGACGCTGTTCTCGCTGGCGGGCCTCTTCGTCATCCTCGACGCACAGTTCCTCGCGGTCCTCCAGGTGCTCGTGTACGCGGGCGCGATCATGGTGCTCTTTCTCTTCGTCATCATGCTGTTGAACCTGGGACGCAGCGAGGCTCCCGAGCGCCGTTCCCGGCCCGGCATCGCGCTGGCGGTCGCGGTCGGCGGGGCCTTTCTCACTCTGCTCGCAGCCATCTGGTCTGCTCGACCTCCAGAAGCGGTCAAGATGCCTGAGGGGACCATGTCCGCGTTGCAGTCGGCGCAGGGAGCGGTCGGCGTGGTCGCGGAGCCACTCTACCGCACCTACCTGATCCCCTTCGAGCTCACGAGCATTCTTCTCCTCGCCGCCATCGTGGGGGCTGTCGTGCTCGCCAAGAAAAGGCTCTGACGCGATGCTCCTCGGTCCTTCACTCGCTGTGTCGGCGATCTTGTTCGCCATTGGTGTCTTCGGCGTCCTGTTGCGCCGCAACGCCATTGTCGTCTTCATGTGCATCGAGCTCATGTTGAACGCCGCGAATCTCGCGTTCGTCGCCCTCGCGCGTGAAGTCGGGATCGGCGGCCAGGTGATCGTGTTCTTCGTCATGGCCGTTGCCGCGGCAGAAGCGGCTGTGGGCCTCGCCATCATCATCGCGATCTACCGGCATCGCGAGACGGTGAACGTCTCGGCGATCAACCTGCTGCGCGGCTAATGCTCACTCCGCTCGCTGGAACTGCTGCCGACTGGGCCTGGCTCGCCCTCGTGTTCCCACTCGTCGGCTTCCTCGCGAACGGGGCCCTCGCGCTGCGCGCTCCCCACGCGAAGCGTGCCGTCTCCGTCATTGGGGTGGGCTCGGTCGTCGCGGCGTTCGTCGTGTCCGTCGCCGTGTGGTTCGCGGTTGCTCGCGGTGCGCCGGATTCGCCTCACATCGTCTCGCTCTGGACGTGGATTCCTGCAGGGCCGCTGCGTGTCGAGCTCGCGCTGCACGTCGACCAGCTTTCCGCCTTGATGCTCCTCGTCGTCACCGGGGTCGGCTCGCTCATCCACCTCTACAGCGTGGGTTACATGGGGGCCGACCCGGGCTACGCCCGGTATTTCAGCTACTTGAATCTGTTCGTGCTCTTCATGCTGGTCCTCGTCCTCGGCGCGAGTTTCCCGGTGATGTTCATTGGTTGGGAAGGCGTCGGCCTCTGCTCGTACCTCCTCATCGGATTCTGGTATGGGGATCGTGCGAACGCCGATGCGGGCAAGAAGGCGTTCATCATGAACCGCATCGGCGACGCGGGGTTCATTCTCGCCATGTGTCTGCTCTGGTGGCAGCTCCGTTCGCTCGACTATGTCGTCGCATTTGAGCGAGCCGACAGCCTGGCGGCCGGCGGCACGATCGTCACCGGGGCGACGCTGCTCCTCTTTCTCGGAGCAACGGGGAAGAGCGCCCAGATTCCTCTCTATACCTGGCTCCCAGATGCGATGGCGGGCCCGACGCCGGTATCGGCGCTGATCCACGCGGCCACCATGGTGACGGCCGGCGTGTATCTCGTCGCGCGCTGCGGTGTCCTCTTCGCGCTGGCTCCGCTCACGTCGGCGATCGTTGCGGGCATCGGAGTCTTGACCGCACTCGTGGCGGCGACGATCGCGCTCACGCAGTGGGACATCAAAAAGGTTCTGGCCTACTCGACCATCTCTCAGCTCGGGTACATGTTCCTCGGTGTCGGCGCCGGAGCATACGCGGCCGGAATCTTCCACCTCACCACCCACGCCTTCTTCAAAGCGCTCCTCTTCCTCGCGGCAGGCAGTGTCATTCACGCCCTCCACCACGCCTACGACGCCACGGGCCGGCACGACGACCCTCAGGACATGCGCAATATGGGCGGCCTCCGAGAAAAGCTCCCGTGGACCTTTGCCGTCATGCTGGTGGGTGCGTTGGCGCTCGCAGGAGCCCCGCCGTTTGCGGGGTTCGTCTCGAAGGATGGCATCCTCGCGACAGCCTTCGCCCGGGGGCACGACGCCCCGCTGTGGTATGTCTACTGGGGCATCGGCATCGTCACGGCGGCCCTCACGGCGTTCTACAGCATGCGGCTCGTGCGATACACGTTCCTCGGAGCGAATCGGACGGGCGAAGCCGAGCGATCACATCTCCGAGAAGTGCCATGGGTGATGACCGGTCCGCTCGTTCTCCTGGCTCTGCTCAGCGTTGTGGGTGGCGCACTGAACCTCCCCGCGGTGCTTCCGCGCCCCGAGCTCCTCGCACGCTGGTTGGAGCCCGTGACCGAGGCGGCACATGTGCCCGCCGTGCACCTCTCGCATGCCACAGAGTGGGCACTCCTCGGCGTCGGCGCCGTTGTCGCGCTCGCGGCCATCGGTGCTGCCTTCGTGTGGCTGAAGCCGGAGACCCTCTCACGGGCGAGCCAGGCGCCGCCTGCGACAGGCATCGCTCGGGTGTCGTTCCGTGGCTACTTCGTCGACGACCTGTACAACCGAGCGGTCGTGCGACCGTGTGTCTGGCTCGCGCGACGCGTGCTCTGGCGCGGCGTTGACGATGGCGTGATCGATGGGGCAGGCGTCAACGGCAGTGCCTGGATCGCTCGCGGTTTCGGCCGGATCGGGTCATGGCTCCAGACCGGCCAGCTCGGAACCTACCTGACCGTGTTCGTGCTGGGTGTCATCCTGGTGCTTTGGGCCGTGCGGTGAAGCGATGATGAGTGCCTTCCTCGATGCCGTGAGTTACGACCGCTGGGTTCTTCACGTCCTGCTCCTCGTCCCGGTGGCGGGCGCCGTCGCCGTGGCGATCGGGCCGGCCCGCCTCGCGAAGCGTGTGGCTCTGGGTGTGGCGCTGCTCGAGTTCGTGCTCTCGGCTGGCCTGTGGTGGGCGTTCGTGCCCGAGGCCGGCATGCAGTTCACCTCCACCGCTCCGTGGATTCCGGCCTGGGGGATCCGCTACTCCATCGGACTCGACGGGATCTCGCTGTTCATGGTCTTGCTGAGCACGCTGCTCATGCCGTTGTGCGTGCTGGGCTCCTGGCAATACATCGAGCAGCGCGAGCGCGCGTACTACGCACTCCTCCTCCTCCTCACGACCGGAATGATCGGCGTGTTCGTGGCCCTCGATCTCTTCCTGTTCTACGTGGCATGGGAGCTCGTGCTCATTCCCATGTACTTCCTGATCGGGATCTGGGGAGGAGGGAGGCGGCTCTACGCGGCCATCAAGTTCTTCGTCTACACGATGCTGGGCTCCGTGCTCATGCTGGTGGCCATTCTCTGGCTGTACACCACGGTGGGACGCGAGACCGGAGTCTATTCATTCGATTATGGCCACTTTCTCGTGCATGCGCCGATGGCAGGCCGTGGGGGGTTGTGGCTGTTCGGGGCCTTTGCGCTCGCATTCGCGATCAAGGTGCCGGTCTTCCCGTTCCACACGTGGCTGCCGGATGCGCACGTCGAGGCACCCACGGCGGCGTCGGTGCTCCTGGCCGCAGTGCTCCTGAAGATGGGCACGTACGGGTTCCTCCGATTCGCCGTGCCCTTCTTTCCCGAGATCGCCATGGCCCCCGGCGTGCGGACCGTGATCCTCCTGCTCGCCGTGGTGGGCATCGTCTACGGGGCGCTCGTCGCGATGGTCCAACCCGACCTCAAGAAGCTCGTCGCGTATTCCTCAGTGAGCCACCTGGGCTTCGTCATGCTGGGGATCTGGGCCCTGAACGTTCAGGGCGTGCAGGGCGCCCTCCTGGTCATGATCAATCACGGACTCTCCACCGGGGCGCTGTTCTTCTTGGTCGGCATGCTCTACGAGCGCCGTCACTCGCGCGAGATCGCTGCCTTCGGCGGCATCGCCCGCGCCGTTCCGCTGCTCGCTGTCGTGTTCACCATCGTCGCCCTCTCGTCGATCGGCCTCCCTGGCACGAACGGATTCGTCGGCGAGTTTCTCGTCCTGGTCGGAGCGTGGGCGCCCTACCCATGGGCAACAGCCGTGGCAGTGACCGGAGTCATCTTCGCCGCAGCCTACCTGCTATGGGCACTGCAGCGCGTCTTCTTGAATCGCCTCGACGCACCTGAGAACCAGCAGCTCCCCGACTTGTCACTACGAGAGAAGCTCGTGCTTCTCCCGCTCGTTGTCGGGATCTTCTGGATCGGCCTCTACCCGCGGCCGGTGCTCGACCGGATGGAGCCGGCTGCCCGAGATTTCGTCCGTACCACGGCGCATCGTGCCGGAGCGCAGCTCACCGGGGCCGCGCAGACCCGGGTCGAGCCCTGAGGATGACGTGATACTCGACTTCGCGAACTGGGGTCATGTGACGCTGGCGCTCCTCCCCGAGCTCGTGCTCACGGGGTGGAGCCTCGTCGTCCTCCTCGTCGTCGCCTGGCGCCACGAGACTCCAGCGGACGCGCGTCTCGCCGGCTGGCTCACGCT
>JBDHCY010000240.1:0-5926 GCA_039591795.1 Gemmatimonadota bacterium
GAGAGTCCCTGCACGTTGCGGTCGAAGTTGAGACCCACCAGCTCGAGCTCCTTCGTCACCGCGGGAGACCCGGAGTTCCCGCCGTAGGTGTCCGCGGTCGAGACGAAGTTGAGCGGCGTCGCGAGGTCGAGCCCGGCTGGCGGCGAGGCCCATCGGGTGGGGAGCTCCCAGTCGATCGATGCGCCATGCGCGTGGTGTCGATCGTAGATGCCGTAGAACGTCGTGTAAGCCGGCGCGAGCGTGCCGTTGTATGAGTAGCCCGACACGACGCCGTCCGTGATGCGAGGCGAGGAGGTGGCATCGGGCGGAACGAGGCGTCCGTACACCGCGAACTTGACTCGGCCGAGGTCCGCCGCATGCTCGCGTTCGGCGCGGTCGAGCGGCACCATCACTTCTTGTGCGCGCTCGTACTCCGGGAGGATCGCGAGCGCCAGCCGAACGGCGGGATCCTCCGCGGTGAGGGCGTCACTCTCCACGGCCTGCCGGGCCTTCGCGGCGGTCGCGAACGACGTGTGAGCAAGGATCGCCGCCGCCGAGGCCTCGGGGGACCCATCCAAGAGCACCGACCTCGTGACGGGATGCTCCGGCCCGTAGTAGCGGCGAACGTCTTCGAGACGCGCCGCCAGGAAACCCTGCTCGAGCCTCGAAGGGAAGTCGGCCACGCCGAGCAGCGCGGACCGTCGCTCCGCAGTTGGATCGCGAAGAAGGGCAGCGGCCATGAGAGCGCGACGCAACACCCGCGACCCGAACCGAGCGTTTGCGATCTGATAGAACGCGCCGTAGGCCGGCGCGTTCTCGCGCTTGCGCGTCTGGATTGCGGCGAGCTCGTCGAAGATCCCGCCGTAGCGGTCGGCCAGCGCGGGGCGCTGTGCGATCGAGTCTCTGAGCGCGCGCTCGCCATCTCCCCGGCGGGCCATGATCGTCACGTTGTTGAGCGCTTCGCGCCGGCCGCTGGCGGCTTTGAGCGAATTGGAGAGCGAGAACATCAGATTCCGCACCTGCAGTCGCTCGGCCACTTCGGGCTCGGCCTCTCGAAACTCGGCGAGCACCTGGTGCCGCCGGCGGAGCCAGTGTTCCTGCACCGGAACTCGGACATCTCGCAGAAATTCGAGCTGCGCGACGGTGGTGAGCCGAGTGGTGGGTCCGGGGCTCCCGATCACGAAGATGACGTCGCCTTCCTTGACGCCGTTCACGCCCCATCCGAAGTAGTGAGACGGCGTGTGGGGCGTGCCGTCGGCGTCGTAGGCGCGCAGGAACGCGAAGTCGAGCGCATACCGCGGGTAGGTGAAGTTGTCCGGGTCCCCACCAAAGAAACCCATCGTGAGCTCGACGGCCATCACCAGGCGAATGTCGGTGAAGCGCCGATACACGTAGGCCGAGTGCCGGCCCCCATGGTAGAGAGGGACGACCTGCACCCACACCGAGTCGCCGGTCGCCCGATGCGTTGCCAGGAGTCGCTCCTCGACGGCGCGCACCACCTCCGCCCGGACGGCTGGCTCGTTCCCTGCCGCCGCCGCGCTCACGGCCGCATCGATTTCGTCGCTGATGTCTTCGATCGTAATGAGCTGGTCGGCGTAATAGCCCGGGATCCGCCGTTCGTCCTCGAGCGACGCCGCGTAGAAGCCGCTGTCGAGGAGTGCCTCGCCGTCTCGCGTCACGCGAGGAAGCACGCCGCGCACGCAGTGATGGTTGGTGGCCAACAAACCGTTCGGTGAGACGAAGGAAGCCGAGCACCCGGGAATCCGCAGGGCTGCCATGCGGGCGCGCTCGAACCAGGCCGCGTTGGCCTCGAAGCCATAGGTCTCAGTGAAGTACTCCGATGGCGCGTACTCGAAGGTCCACATCTTCCCTGCGTCGAACCGTCCCGCGCGCGCCTCTCGAGAGGCGCTGGCTGTGGTCTGGGCGCCGAGAGTCTGCGCAGAGACGACGAGCAAAGCAGCCGCGAACAAGGCGAAGCGTCGAGCGCTCATCTGTGCCCCTCTCTGGATCGTCCAGTCAGTGTGGTCGCTACTGCCCCATGCGGTCGAACACGTCGACGAACCAGTTCTCCACGAGCACCAACCGCCCGGTCACGGCCTCGTCCGGCCGTACAAACGGCGTCGAGATGAACAGGAACGACTGGCCGTCGGGCGTGACCTCGTACGTCGTGTGGAAGCCGTCGATCAGTAAGGCCACGTTCATCGCAAAAAGGGGCGCCCGCTCGGCCACGGCGAACGCGGGGCCGTCTGCGACACGTGCCGCGATCAGGCGGCCGCCCGACAGATAGAACAGCTCGCGTCCATCGGGTGACCAGCGCGGGTGGCTGCCACCCCCGATCGAAACCTGCCAACGGCCGCCATCGGTTGCCGGGAAGGGCCGGACGTACACCTCCTGCTGCCCCGACTCGTTCGAGGTGTAGGCGATCCAGCGGCCGTCGGGGGAGAGCGAGGGATGAAGCTCTTCATACGGCGATGCCACGAGGGGGGTGGCGCCGGTGTCGCCCGACAGGCGCACGCCGAGGATGTCGCCACGTCCGGCGTCGGTGTTGTCGGTGCGCAGGACCAGCCACTGGCCGTCGCGCGACCACTCGACTGCCTGCACCATACGGTCGGTCCGCGCGAGCACTCGGTCGGGATTCAGCCCATCGGCGTCCCGCACGTAGACATCCCCGCCCGTCAGCGTGTCGCGCACGAACGCGACGCTCATGCCATCCGGCGACCAGGCCGGCCGGCGATCGACGCCGGAGAAGGTGAGTCGGGTGAAAAGGCCGTCGTCGAGGCGCTTGATCCAGATGTCACGGCCGCCACCCAGCCCGACCCCAACCGCCACGGCGCGCCCGTCCGGCGCGAGCGCGAAGGAGTTGAAAGAGCCGGACCACGTCGAATCGACATCGATGACCTGGCCGGCCCGATCCACACTCACGATGGAGAGTTGTTGGATCCCTCCGGTGGCACCCATCCCGTAGAGGAGCGTGCCGTTTTCAGCCACGGCGAGTTGCGGAAACCGCGTCGTGATCTGCACGCCCTCGAGCACCGGCACCGCGGGCCCCGTGACACTCAGGCTCCCGAGGTCGAATGGCGCCGCCAACGCCGCACCATCTCGCCGGACGTAGACGACGTGCCCCGTGGGGAGGTACCAGCCGCGGACCGCCTCTTCGGCCACGACGTGCACCTCGCCGCTCTCGAAATCGAGCACGCGGACAGCCATATCCACGCAGTTCGAACTACACGACAGGAACAGCACCCCACGCGCGTCCGGCAGGGGCGTCGGAGCAGCCTCGCCCCGGCCGCTCGCGGGCGTCAGCCATTCGCTGACGGGGCCGCCGGCGGCGTCGATGCGACGCAGCCCGAGGCCCTCGTCGGAGAAGATCATCGTGTCGTCGTCGAGCCACGCCACGCCGCCGAAACTGCTCGACACGGAATCGGCGAGCTTGATCGTCGCGCCCCCGTCCGTCCGCACCTTTTCTAACCCACCACGACGCACGAACGCGATCCACTCGCCATCTGGCGAGAAGGTCGGCCACCTGGCACCGTCGGTCCCCAAGAGCGGCTGAGGACGCAGCTCGTCGAGCCGCCGCACCCAGAGTAGGCCGTCCCCACTGTCGCTCACGAACGCAATGCGCAACCCGTCAGGGGAGATGGCGAGCGCCGATTCGGCGCCGCTCCGGCGCACTCCCACATTGTCGGCCAGCTCGACGAGGTGCCGCGCCACCCGCTGGGCCGGCGGGTCGGGCCGTCCGAGCCAGCCCCAGGCGGCGAGGAGGGCGAAGATGGCGGTGAGGGCGATCGAGGCGGTCAGGGCGGTCGAGGCGGTCGGGGCGGTCGCGGCGGACAGGGCGGTCGCGGCGGTCGCGGCGGTCGAGGCGGTCGAGGCGGTCGAGGCGAACGCGGGGTTGGCGAGCGCCTCGGCGAACTGGGCCGCAGTCTGGAATCGGTCCGCCGGCAGCTTGGCGAGCGCGGCCACCGCCGCCGCTTCGACGTGTTGTGGGATCGTGCGCCGCTGGAGCGTGAGGCTTCGTGGCTCCTCCGTCATCACGCGGGCGATGATCGCCTGCGCCGTAGGGCCGGTGAACGGCGGCTCGCCAGTCAACATCTCGTACAGGACGCAGCCGAGCGCATAGACGTCGCTCTTGGCCGTGACCTCGCGCTCGCCCATCGCCTGCTCGGGACTCATGTAGTGCGGCGTACCGAGGCTCATCCCCGTCTCGGTCATCCGCGTCCCGCCTTCCGAGCGGCTCACCGCCAGCGCGATCCCGAAGTCGGCCACGAGCGCCCGGCCGTCATGGAGCAGGATGTTCTCCGGTTTGATGTCCCGATGGATCACCCCCTGCCGATGGGCGTAGTCAAGCGCCTCGGCCACCTCGCGGGTGATGCGCACCGCATCGTCAACGGGCAGCTGCTGTTCGTGGGTCAGCCGGTCGCGCAGCGACTCACCCTCGATGAACGGCATGACGTAGAAGACCATCCCGTCCGCCTCGCCCGAGTCGTGGAGCGGAAGGATGTGCGGGTGCTGGAGGTTGGCGGTGGTCTTGATCTCCTGCAGGAACCGGTCGGCGCCCAAAATGGCCGACAGCTCGGGCCGCAGCACCTTGAGGGCGACCTTGCGGTCGTGCCGGACGTCGTGGGCCAGGTAGACCGTGGCCATGCCGCCCTGACCAAGCTCGCGCTCGATCGTGTACCGGTCGGTGAGGGCAGAGGAGAGGCGAGAGATGCTATCCATGTGGGGGACAATGTAAGCGTTGGGGGGCGGACGGTCGAAGACGGTCGAGGACGGTCGGGGACGGTAGAGAACGGTGGAGGAGATGGAATTCCGGTGGATTTTGTCCGGATTCGTGTGTCTTCGCGGTTGTCGTGGTCGGACATTTCCGTGACATTTTCAAGTGAGAACAGCTGTACACTGGCAGTAACGTCCCTCGAGGCACGCCTGAGCCATGGCTTCATCCGGGCATCGGCGGCAGGTTCTGCTTTTTCTCATCGCCATCATCCTTCCCTGCGTGGTGCTGGTGGTGCTGGGGCTGCGCATGGTGGGCCAGGAGCGGGAGCTGCGCGAGAAGCGCCTCGCCGACGAGCGGCGAAGCGTGGCCAACCGGCTCCGCCAAGAGCTTTCCACTCGCCTCGACCGCCTCGCCTTCCAGGAAGCCGCCGCGCTCGACGCGGGCACCGCGTACCACTCCCGAGCTGAGTACGGCGATCCGTCTGTGGCGCTCGTGGCTCACCTCGTCGACGGTGCCGTCGTACTCGCGTGGGAGCGAGACGAGCGAGCCGCACGGTTCCGACGCCTGCTGGAGCGGGGGGAGTTTGCCGAGCTCGTCAGGCGGGGAGAGCGGGCCGAGCTCATCTCGCATCAAACCGAGGAGGCTGTTGACCTCTACGGCGAAGCGCTCGCGGCGACTCAGGGACTGCCGCAGACCGCCTATGCGCGCCTGCTCCGCGCGCGGGCGCTCATGGTCGCCGGCCGTCGCCGTGAGGCTCTCCGCGACTATCGATCGGTCCTTGGCTCCAGCCTCGATATCATCGACGAGCACGGAGTCCCTCTCGCGCTGTATGCGGCCACTCGGCTCCTCGAAGCGGAGACGGCTCGTGCGGCGATCGTCGAGCGAGTCGAAGCGACACTCGGTGAGAGCCGTTGGCTCTCCCCACCAGCGCTCTACCTGCTACGCGACCTCGTGGAGGATCTTCAATCGCCGGTCGACTCGACGATCGGGGAGATCGCCGGGAATCTCCGAGCGAGCGTGAGCGAGCACGTCGCACGCACCGAGCAGGCAATCGCGCTGGCCGCCGACTTTCACCGACTCGGCCTCGAAGCGGGCGGGCAGCAGATGCACAACATGGACGCCCGCTGGGTCCCGTACGGCACGCCCGCCTGGTTGATCGGACTGACGGGAACGGCGCCCGGCGAGGCGGACGTCGTGGTGGCGGTTTCGGCGGACAGCGTCTTCCGAGCCTCG
>JBDHCY010000241.1:0-5890 GCA_039591795.1 Gemmatimonadota bacterium
CACCCCGACCACCGAGTTGCCACCGAGCTGGGGCGCGACGCGTGCTACCTCGCAGGACTCGCCAGGTATCCGGCACCCGGCGCGGCGCATCGCCCATTCAAGATTCTCTACACGCTCAGCTATCGCGAAGACGCGGTGAAGCCGACATTCGTCGTGGACGTGACCGAGCACGTCGAGACGAAGATCAAAGCCATCCAGTGCTACGGCTCGCAGTTCGACGGCGCGACGGCCGCGGGGGAGATCTTCCCGACGGGCCAGCCGCTCTACGAGCTGATCGAGACCCAGTCCCGCCATTATGGCTCGCTCATCCGACGGCCACACGGCGAACCGTTCTTCACGCACGAAACGGTCGAAATCGACGACGTGCTCGCGCTCGGGGTGCAGAGCCTCTAGGCGCGAGGGCCGTCGCGCGATCGCATCGCCGCGCCGCATGGCCCCGCGTGACGCGGGCGGCGGCCCATCCTTTTAGATTGCCCACGTGAGTCGCGCCCAGATCTATCTCGATCACGCTGCTACGACACCCGTCACGCCCGAGGTGCTCGAGGCACTCCAGCCTCTCTTCGGCGGTGAGGGGTTCGGGAATCCGTCTTCCCCGCACCGGTATGGCCGGACGGCTCGTGCCGCGGTGGAGCACGCGCGGCGCCAGGTGGCGGAAGCGGTGGGGGCCGAGCCGGAAACGGTGTTCTTTACATCCGGCGGAACCGAGGCGAACAACCTCGCCGTCGTGGGCGCGGCGCTCGCAGCGCGCGAGCGGGGAGCGCCGCTCCGTGTGGCCGTGAGCGCCATCGAGCACAAGTCCGTGCACGGCGCGGCGCACTTCGTCGAAGACCTCGGTGGGGAGGTCGTGCTGATCCCGGTCACTCCGTCGGGCGTCGTCGCGCTCGAGGCGCTCGACGAAGCGCTCGCGCGTGAGGTCGCCATCGTGAGCATCATGGCCGTGAACAACGAGACGGGGATCGTGCAGGACGTCGCGGCGCTCTCAGCCCGCTGCACCGCGGCCGGCGTGCCTTTTCACAGCGATGCCGTGCAGGCGTTGGGCAAGCTCGACATCGACCTCGACACGTGGAGCTGCGCCTCGATCGCGGTATCCGGGCACAAGGTGGGCGCACCCAAAGGCGCGGGCGCCTTGATCCTCCGCGACCGCTCGACGATCCGCCCACTCGTGCGCGGGGGCGGGCAGCAGCACGGCGTGCGCCCCGGCACCGAGAACGTGATCGGCCTCGTTGGGCTTGGCGTCGCAGCCGAGCAGTCGGTACGCACCATGGCGGAGCACGGCGAAGCACTCGCCAGTCTCCGCGATGCCTTCGAAGGCGCCGTCACGACGGCGATTCCCGACGTCGTGATTCATGGCCGCGAGGCGGAGCGGGCACCGCACATCTCGTTGCTGTCTGTTCCCGGGACCGACAGCGAGGCGATGCTCATGCAGCTCGATCTCGCGGGAATCGCCTGCTCATCCGGCTCGGCGTGTACGACGGGCGCCGTGGAGCCGTCGCACGTGCTTCGCGCCATGGACGTGCCTCGCGGGTTGGGCATTGCGGCCCTCCGGTTCTCGTTCGGCGCGGGCAACGCGGAGCGAGACGTCGAGGCCGCCACCGATGCGCTCGTCGCCGCCACCGAGCGCGTTCGTCGCTTGGCCGGGGTGCTCCGTGGCTGAGCGCGTACTCGTCGCCATGTCGGGCGGCGTCGACAGCTCGCTGGCGGCTGCCTTGCTCGTCGAGCAGGGGTACGATGTCGTCGGCACGACGATGCGGCTGTTCTGCTACGGCACCGAAGTACCCGACCGACCCTGCTGCTCGCTCGACTCGATTGCCGACGCGCAGGACGTCGCCGACCGGCTCGGTATCCCGCACTACGTGCTGAATCTCGAAGATCGGTTTCACGCGGACGTGATCGAGGATTTCGTGTCCGAGTACGCGCGGGGGCGAACTCCGATTCCGTGCGTCCGTTGCAACACGTTCACCAAGTTTCGCGACCTGCTGGCGCACGCCGATGCGCTCGAATGTGGCTTCATCGCCACCGGACACTACGCGGTCGCGCGTGACGGTGCGCTGTATCAGGCGCACGATCGCCAAAAGGACCAGACCTACTTCCTGTGGGGCATCGACCGGCGCGTCGTGCCCAGAATGCTCACGCCGGTCGGTGGATTCACCAAGGCCGAGACCCGTGCGCGCGCGCGCGATGTAGGGCTAGTAACCGCCGACAAACCCGAGTCGGTGGAGATCTGCTTCGTCCCAGATGACGACTACGCGGCGGTGCTGGAGCAGCACCTGCCAGAGGACGCGCCGGCACTGGCTGGCGGGCAGGTCGTGACAAGCGACGGCACCCCAGTGGGTGACCATCGTGGCTTCGCCCGCTTCACCATTGGGCAGCGCCGAGGGCTCCCGGGCGGATTCCGGGAGCCGATGTACGTCGTCGCCATTCGACCCGAGACGCGTGAAGTCGTCATCGGAAACGAGGCCGAGCTCTTCTCCGCCACGATCACGATCGAGGACCCCAATTGGCTCGCTGAGCCGCTGGTGGCCGGCGACGTTTGCCGCGTGAGGATCCGACACCGCGGTCCGTGCCAACCGGCCCGCGTCAGGGATGGTGGGGCACGACACCTCGCGCTCGACCTCGCCCAGCCCGCACGAGCGGTAACACCGGGGCAGTCCGGCGTGCTCTACGACGAGACCAATCGACTGCTCGGCGGAGGAACGATCGCATAACGATCCTCCCCCGTCCCTCCTTACCGTCCCTTACCGTCCCCTACCGTCTCTTCCCCTCCCGTCCCTTCCCCCTGTGCTCCACATCACCGCTCCTCATCCACTCGATCACTAGATTGATCCCCGTCGGGGCGCTCTGTGGAACGCAGTGCGCCCTTTTTGACAGGTGTGGCATCGAAACCTCACCCGGTCTTGGAGGAAAGAAGCATGTTTCGGTTCAGTCGCATTCGCGCCGCCATTCCGGCCGCGCTGCTCGCTGCCGCCGCCTGCGGTGACGATCCCGTACAGCCACTCGATCCGACGGAAGTCAATCAGCATCTGGCAACAGTGTCGGCTGCGCTCAGCAGCCCACAGATGCAGGATCTCGTCTCCCTCAGTGCCCTCTTCAATGTGGGCCTTCCTCCGGCGACCTCGGCCGCGACCCAAGCACTGGCGCTGGTGTATGCCGGCGGGGACGCGACGGCATCCGGCGTCGCGAGTCAGCGAGAGGCGTTACGGAGCCTCCTAGCCACTCGTCCGGCCTTCGGTGCCTCGGGGGCAGCGGCCGTCATCCCAGCCGAGGTCCTCGGTGTCACGTTCGTCTACAACCCGGCGACTGGCTCGTACGAGGCAAGTGCCGAACCCGGAGCCACGAGCGATGTCGTGCGGTTCCTGCTCTACGCCGTCGACCCGTTCAGCGGCCTCCCGGTCGAGCCCCTCACGCCGACCGGCCACGTCGACCTTCGCGAGCTGAGCACGTCGACGTCCGACGTCATCGGAATCACGGCAGTGTCGAGTGGCACCACCTTCGCTGACTATCAGGTGAGCGCCTCGGCGACGGAGACCTCGGAGACCATCGGCGTCAACGGATTCGTGCTGTCGCCGGACGGTACGCGCGTTGACGTGGCGTTCACCGCCACGGGCACCGCGACCACCCAGACCCTCAACTCGACGCTCAGCATCGACTCCGAGGGCTTCCGTGTCAGCACCGATCTCGGCTTTACCCTCAACCCGGATCAGAGCGAGACCGCGACGGTGAGCATCCTCGTCCAGGCACCAGGGGGCTCGATGCAGATCGCCGGTACCATCGTGGATGACGGGGGAGCGTTGGCGGTGACCGTCGGCGGGCAGCCGTTCGCCACGATTACCCTCGCACCCGAGGCCGAGCCCACGATTGAGGCTGCCGGCGGGGGGAGCGTGAGCCCCGAGGACGTCGAGACGATATCGGCCGTCTTCGGCTTGGGTTTCTTCAGCCTCCTGTTCGTCCTTCTCGTGTTCGTGGCCCCGGTGGGGTTCCTGTTCGGCGGAGTCTGATTCGCCTCCGCAACACTTCCTCGGGCCTCCTCGCCCATCGGGCGAGGAGGCCTTGTTGTATCATATTGTCAATAAACAGGTTACGGCCACTCCCTAGAGGCCGAATCATCCGGCACGGCGCGTGCTTCTCTCATTGGTCCCACCGACAATGGAGCCGCTGGGATGGCGAAGCACGTACAGTTCGGTCCGTGGACGATCGCGCTCGACGAAGCGGCTACGGCCAGGGCCTCTAGTCTCCTCGTACCGGGAACCGAACGGTGCGGTTGCTTCTTCTGTCGGCAGTTCCGGCATGGCCGCGCGACGCTGAACTATGACTTCTTTGGTGACCTGACCTCGTTGGGCATCGATCCCGAACGCGAAACCGACGTCACGCACTTCCGCGAGCTCGAAGACGGCTCGCACCTCTTTCTCGGCTGGTACCACATCGTCGGAGACGTCGTGGCCGGCCCGGCCGAGGGAATCTTCCACCGGTGGGGGGACGAAGTCGAGGTCACCCTTGCCAAGCGCCGCGACGCCCTCCCCGCCGGCTTCCCCGAACCGGCGTTGCAGATAGACTTCATTGTCCGGCTCCCGTGGCGTGGGATGGTGCTCGTCTGAACGACGCCCGACCTCGACAAAACCGATCGCTGTTCGCCTTCAGCGGCGCACTCTTGGGCGCCCTCGCCGTCGTGGCGGGTGCCTTCGGTGCGCACGCCCTGCGGGCCCGACTCGCCCCGGACCTCCTCGCGGTCTTCGAGACGGCCGTCCGCTACCAGCTCTTCCACGCCCTCGCCCTCCTCGCAACCGCCTGGCTCGTCGATCGTGGCGGCCGACCGGCCGCGCGGCTCGCCGGTTGGCTGTTCCTCGCAGGCACGGCGATCTTCTCGGGCAGCCTCTATCTGCTCGCACTCACCGGCCTCAGGTGGATGGGTGCGGTGACCCCGTTGGGGGGCCTGGCACTCATCGCGGGTTGGCTGGCCCTCGCCGTCGCGGCATGGCGCAGGTGAGCTGACCCGGGGTCCCGACAAGAAATCGAACGGGCGACAGCCCGTGAATCGGGGAATGAGGGAATGGAGGAGCGGCAGAGCAGGAGCACCGGGAATGCGGCGGACGGGGGCATCGCTGGAAGCCAGGGAGACGAGCGTGCGGACCGGTTCCGGATCAGCCGAGCGGTCTCGGCCGGACGGCTCCCCACCCATCTAACATCGCGCCCCATGGCCGTGTAGACTTCCGAGACGTCAATGACTGGCCCATCCGTAAGTGCCGCCGCGTTCCCCGACCGCGCAGCTGGCGGCGCCGAGTTGGCGCGAGCCCTCGCCGCCCGCGGAGTCAGTGGAGTGCTCCTCATTGCGCTTCCGCCCGGTGGCGTCGAGGTCGCCGTTCAGGTCGCCACGCTGTTGGGGTTCGCGCTCGAGATTGTCGGAGCGCGCCCGATTGGCATGGTGCCCGACATCACCCTGTCGGTTGGCGCGGTGGCCGAAGACGGCTCGACGGTGTTCGATCCGGACTTTCAGCCGAGCTTCGCCATGATGTCGATGATCGAGACTGCGGCGGAGTCGGCGCGCTGGGAGCTCGTTCGGCAGGCAGCTTGGCTCCGCGGCGATCGCACCATTCGCGAGATGGAAGGCCGCACCGTCATCGTCATCGACGACATGATCCTCTCCCCGTGGCTCACCCTCGCCGCGGCCGACCTCGCGGAGCACCGCCGCGCCCGCCGGGTCATCATCGCCAGCCCCGTGGGTGCGACCGCCGCTGTCGAGCGTCTGCTATACCGGAAAATCGACGTGGTTTGCCCAGTCCGGATCGACGGACCGGCAGACCCCGCGGCGTGCTACGGCGAGGCCTCCCCACCGGACCTTCAGCGGGCGATGACCTCCCTGCTGCGGGCTCGATCCCGCTGACAGACCCGGCGTCGG
>JBDHCY010000242.1:0-8781 GCA_039591795.1 Gemmatimonadota bacterium
CCGAGATCCGCGGGTCGTTCAGGCATTGCCGGAGCACCTCGCCGCCGGCGAATCCGCTTGCACCAGTGATCAGCAGGCGGTAGGTCGGACGCTCAGCCATGCGAAAGAGTGATGCCTTCCTGAGGGTCGTGGACGGTTAGGAATCGTCCGATTTGGATGCCGCGCGGCCCTGGGCTAGGAGTCGCTCAGCGAAGTCGAGCCGCTCGTGAAGCTCGTCGACTTCAGCTTGACGGTCTTCTAGTGCTCGACCGACCTCATCTCGAACGACGTCCTTCAATTGGCGATCAAGTAGCTCGGCTATTTCTTCCGGGTTCGAGCCGCGGCCCTTGCGATCTACCGCCTTCTCCTACGGCAGGCGGCGTACCGGAGTTACGAGTCCGCGGCTATTCACATACGGGCGTGCACCGTTCAAAGAGCTGTATCCGGTTCCCCTCGTGATCGCGTAGAACGAACGTGCGCGCCTGAATGGTCTCTTCGACGAACACCCGCTCGTCCATATTCGTCCCTAGGGCATGGAGCCAGGAGTAGGCTGCGTCGATGTCGTCGACATACCATCCCGCCTTGAAGAGACCGATCTGCTGAGTCGGGCCGTCCGTCGCCGAGTTGAGACGAATCAGCTCGAGGGTCAGCCCTGCACGATGTAGGATACGAATCGAATACCCGCCACCCTCGGCCTCGAGGGAGCGTATCTCTTCCAGGCCAAACGCACGACGGTACCACTCGCTGGCTCGATCAGCATCCCGCACCTGAATCGCCAAGAAGCTCGGGCCAACGATCGCGAAGGCCCGACTGCCACTCAGCCTCTGCCGGGGATGGACGGTTGGTGGGCCCATTGTGCCTTCGATGGAAGCCAGGAGCACAGCCGGGTCGTAGACGTGGCCGGACTTCGCTACCCGTCTCACGTTTCGCGTGTTGCGGATGTCGTCCAGTGGATTCCCTCGGACCACGAAGAAATCAGCCAGTTTGCCCACCTCGAGAGAACCCAGCCGGTCCGACATGCCCAACGCCTGAGCCCCGTTCAGCGTCGCGATCCGGAGCACGTCCGCTGGCGGGATGCCGCACAGGGACAGAGCGTGCATCTCCCGGTGGGCGACGAAGCCCGAAAGCCACACACCCCAACTTGGGTGATCGGTGGCGAGGGCCAATCGGCCTCCGGCCTCGTGGAACGCCTTCACCAGGGGGCATTTCGCGCTGAGGATGGCATCGAACTCGGAAAGGTCGAACCGCTCGAGTTCCGGCCCGCCGGTCTCGATCCATTGCCGCACTTCGGGCGTGAGAAATCGGCTCTCGTTGGTCCAGAATTCGAGCGCGGGGTGGGATTTTCCCTCGACCCCGTAGTAGGCATAGGCACTGATCGTGGGATCGTAGGTGACGTCGTGCGCCCTGAAGAGCTCGCCGATCTCCTCGAACTGCGGGGTCTGGGGTCGGAACAGCGGGAAGCTCTCGTACGCCGTGCGGTCTGGAGGAAAGGCCGCCCCACCCAAGAAGTGCTCGATTCTGTCAATCCCCATGAGGATCGCGTCGCGGGGATTCACCGTTTCCCGGTACCCGGATCCGAGATGTCCCGTGACCGAGAGGCCGTGGTAGTGCGCCCGCTCGATGAGCCATCGAAGCGTCTCGGCGTCCGGCGACTTCGCTTTGAACCCACGAACGCCGCGAGAGACCCAGAGATCGACCTCCGCGAAGAGCTCTTCCTTTGTCATCTTCGCCCAACCGGGTCTGGCGCGACCGTAGTACGGCCCGGAATTGTGAAGCCTCGGTCCGATCTGCTCACCCCGTTCGATACGGAGCCTGAGCTGCCACATGCCCTCCGGGTCGTATTCACCTGCCGGGAACGTCGATGTGACGCCGTTGGCGAGCCACAGCACGGGCGTGGCGACAAGCTCCTCCGAGCGTGGAAGCCCGAGAAACTGAACGTTGTAATGGGCGTGCAGATCGAAGAGCCCCGGAAGGATGTAGTCGTCCTCCGCAAGCTCGAGACGCTCTCCGTTGGAAAGATCTAGTGCCACGTCCGTCGTGCCGACGCTGAGGAGTCGCCCGCCGATCGTGACGATGCCGCCGTTGGAGCGCATCTGGCCGGCCAGAACGTCGAAGTAG
The DNA here is from genome assembly GCA_039591795.1 of Gemmatimonadota bacterium. GTDB lineage: Bacteria > Gemmatimonadota > Gemmatimonadetes > Gemmatimonadales > GWC2-71-9 > JBDHCY01. Next base: position 2,098 of record JBDHCY010000242.1, read on the forward strand.
TGTCCGCCGACCACCACCAGTGGGCGTTCCTGGGCACTTAGCGTCGTTCCGCCGATGAGGAGTAGCCACACGCTCAGGAAGAGGAGCCTACGCGGTCCGCTGATGGTTCGGCTCAATGTCTTCCCCGGAGGACGAAAGAGCGCCTCACGCCTTCTCGACCAGAGCCTGCGGGCTGTATCCGTCCCTGGTACGGCACAGACTACCGTGCGGGCCGGTGCCACATGTCGTAGAGCATGCGCCATGCCCCATCGCTTTCACGGACCCAGACAACGAGGTAGCGCTCGGAGGCCGTCGTTGGATCCGCATCACCGCGTTGACCGGTGCTCGTCCAGGTGCCTACGTCAACCGCGAGACCGCCACTGACGGTGAGCGTCGCCGACTCCATCCTATGGGCGAGCTGGCGGTAGTTGGTGCCCCACGCGAAATAGCTCTGAATGGCGGCGCGCCCCCGAATCTCACGGTTGGGTGGGAGAAGCACCGCGGAATCCGAGTAGATCCGGCCCAAGGCGGCTGTGTCATTGCGGACATACGCTGCCGAAAAGGCACGACTGGCCGCGGCGATCGCCGTACTATCCGCAGCCCTGCCAGTTTGAGCAACGGCGATAGCTGGGATGACGAACGGCACCCAGACACCGAGGTGTGCCCTACGAGCTCTGATCATGATCACTCGCCTCCAAGGCTGAGGGTGTGAGGAACCCTGGACATGCTACCTGTCGAGCTCTCGCGTCCCCGGCACAGGGAGAGTGTACGTTCGCTCCGCGTGGGCCTCTACCTCCTCTCGCTGGAACCAGGCGGGCTTGAATTGCGTCGCGGAGTACAGCGCGGCCTGGTCGAAGTAGTGCGGGGAGGCGGGGTCCCCGCTCTGTCCGAACACGAAGATCGAACGCGCACGAACGGTGGGTGTAAACTCCACGACCTTCACGAACGAGTTTCCATGCCCTCCGTAGTAACGCTTCCCGCCCTCGGCACGCCCTGCGTGGAAGGTGAAGACGGAGCCGAGCCACCCTGGCGCCCCTGCCACCGGTAGGCTGGGCAGGGCGTCGTCGAATGGACGATGGCCGGCGGCGTCCGGTCGCTGAATCCGGTTGATCTCACCCCACGGCACCTCCCAGGTGCCCCAGTCCGTTTCGAGACGTGCCACGACCTGAACCAAGGCCTCGAGCCACTCGTCGGTCTGCTGGACACGATCAGGATTGACGGCCTCGGCCCAGCGGACGAAGAGTGTCGTCGCCACCGAGCCTCTGTCGGCCTCGCGGTCCCAGCCGCGGAGGGCCGCGATCGGGCCAGCGAGGGAGGCCGCACCGGCCGGATCATCGCGCTGGAACTCTTCGAACGCGGCGAAGAGCTCGTCCAACCATTCGTCAGCAGCGATCAAGCGCCTGTTCAGCACGGCGCGGGCGAAGTGCTCCAGTGTCAAGTCGTTGAGCTCCCGAAGCACGCGGCGTGAGTTCTGGGCACGCCTGTTGTCGCTCTCACCTCCAACCATGTATGCCGGGAAGTCTTCCGGCCCGACGTCGATCCCGTCCGTAGCCATGAACGGGGTGGAGTTGGTGTTCTGCAGAAATCCGCTTGCCGGGTTCAGGAACTGCGGGAGCTCGTCCAGGGGGTGGTACCCCTGCCATTCGGTCCCTGGGTCGGTGCCGTCGACGGGCCGGGACCAATCGTATGCCAGCGACCGGCGCGGGATGGCGTGATTGTAGATGTAGAGAATGTTGCCGTCCCGGTCCGCGTACATCGTGTTCATGTAGGGCACATTGAGGAGTGCCACCGCAGTGCGCCACTCCTCCAGTGAACGCGCCCGCATCATCCCGTACCACTGCTCGAACCAGCCGCCCTCGTCCAGTTTCGCCAACCGGACGGCGAGCGGTCGATCACGGTCGGTGAGACCGAGGATCGGCCCGTGATGAGTCTTCGTGAAGCGAAACTCGCGTGGCTCCAACCCGCTCGCGGTACGCACGGTGATCGTCTCGGTCCACGATGTGAGCTCACGCCAGCCCTCGCCGTATCGGTAGGTGGCCGCGTCCCGGTCGAGCACCTCGAGATAGAGATCTCCGTGATCGCCATAATTGTCCGTGTACGCCCAGCCGAGGTATGCGTTGTTTCCCATGTATGGGAGCATGAAGCCGAACCTGGTGAGCCCTGAAAAGACCAGCCCTTCGTCGCTTTGAAGGTGGACCTCGGTGTAGGTGGAGAGTCCGAAAAAGGAGACGTGGGGGTTGATCAGCAGCATCGGATAGCCGCTCACAGTACGCGATCCGGCCACCGCCCACTCGTTAGACCCGAGCGCACGTTCCCCATTCGGCGAGAGAACGTCAGGAGGCCAGGCGAGGGACGGAAGTGTGTGCGCTGAGCTTGCCCGACTGGCTCGGCTTCCCCGAGTCGCCCCAATGCGAGCCTGTTCCAGAGCCCGCCTGCTCTGCTCCCGCCGCAGTCCGGCGTAACCGAGGTACTCGTTGTGATGGTACTTGAAGCGTATGAGCGCGAGCGTGTGCCACGGCTCCACCTGCTCGAGGACGCGCCGCTCGGCCTCCGGATGCGTGTCGAGAAAATGATTGAAGCCTGCGGCATATGCATCGTACAGGGCACGCAATCGTTCGGGCGCGTGCTCGTATTCCTGCATCGAGCGACGGGAGATTTCGAGTCCGCGTGCCAGGTAATCATCGAGCAGCGCCTCTTCTCCGTAGAGCTCCGCGCCGCGCCCGATTGCTCGTACGAAGTTGTCTTCGACCTGCCACCAGTTGTCTTCTGCTTGGACATAGGCAGCACCGAAGACCACGCTGGCATCGGTCGGGCCGTAGATGTGCGGCACGCCCCACTCGTCACGGTAAATCGTTGCCCGGGCGGCGGGCGCCACGACAGCTGAGTCTGATCTGCTCGCCGGGACCACAGGCCAGACGATCAGGAACAGGGCAGGTATGGCGAGTTGTCTGTTCATGATTCCAAGATTAGCGACCCACGCTCGGCGAAGGCCAGGGGCGAAGCAGCGAGACTGCCGCGACGACCGATCAGAGAAAAGGAACGTGCCTCCAGTATCGGCGAAGTGCCCACTGCGTGAGGCCAGGGGCGATCCGAGTCGCGAGGTCGATCGCACGAACGTCCCAACCGATGAGGAGCTTGGATCGTCCGCGCTCGATGCCGCGAAGGATTCGGTGCGCCACATACTCCGGCCGCATCGCTCGGTCCAAGTACCGGGCCTCAGTTTCCTGCTTGGCGGCATCCACTGCCCGGCCCCGGCGCACCAGGCCCGTGGCAGTCGCGCCCGGATAGGCCGCCAGCACCGACACTCCGGATCCCTGGAGCTCCGCACCCAACACCTCCGAAAGCGCCCGAGTGGCGAACTTCGACGCAGCGTAGCCTGACTTGCCCGGTACCCCGAGCAGTGCGAAGTCGGAGAGGACGTTGCAGATGACTGCACCGCCCCCCTCGGCAGCAATTCGAAGTAGCGGTAGGAAGGCCCGACACGAGAACACGGTGCCCCAGAAGTTGACGTCCATGACGCGGCGGAGGTCTTCGACCGGGATGTCCTCAAAGTGCCCAGCCACTGATACGCCGGCGTTGTTCACGAGCAGATCTACCCGGCCTAATCGATCACGGACCGTCGCCGCGATGCCGCGGATCGCGTCGAGCTGCGAGACGTCTGCCACGTGGCCTGTCGCACCGGGACGTGCCTCGAGCAGAGCGTGTAGGCCGCCCGGCTCGCTATCGACGACGACCACCTCCGCGCCGCGCTCGAGAAGCAGCTCCACCAGGGCGTGGCCGATCCCAGCCGCACCCCCCGTGACACTACGGCCACAGCTCCCGAACCGAGCCTCATACCCCCCGCCGAGCCCCGGTCACTGCAATACTCGAATGACGGCCTTGCCACGCGGCGATAGCCGGTATCCAACCTCCAAGCTCTCGGTGAGCCCTAGCAACTTGAGCTTGCGAACGTTGGCCTTGAACCGCGCCGTGACCACACCGACTTCCTCTGCCAAACTCGGGGCTCGCACACCCGGGTGTTGCTCGATGAGCGCCAAGTAGGTTTGCGTCCAGGGACCGGTGCGACTGCCTCGATCCCACCGCGCCAATCGCTCCTGGACATCCGCAAGGTCGTGCGCGCTCAACCGCGCGCGCGATCGTAGGGCGATTCGTGGATCGGCACCCTCGACATGAAACGCGATCCGGTAGAGCGAGCCCGCTCGCCGTTGCGCCAACTGTATTGTGAGCTCCTCTAGGTTCTGATGACCTGCGGCCCGAGCGTCGCTTGCCGTGATGTCATTCAACGTCACCTTTTCCACGGCGTCTACGGCGAGCACTCCAATGGGCGTCGCGAGTGCGCCACCCGTACGAACCGTCGGCCGCCGCCAGCGTCGGAAGGCCACCGTGACCTGTCCCGCAGCGATCGCATCGAGCGTAGCCCGCTTGAAGAGCATTTGAATTCCCTCAGCGCGGCCCAACAAACTGCCGCCTAGACTACGCCCCCAAGGAGTATCAGCAGAGCAGAGAAAGAAAAGATGAAGGGGCACAACTTGAACGGGAAGAAGTTGACCCTGAAGCCCGTGAACAGTGAAACGACTGACAACCCAAGCAGACCGATAACGCTTACCAAGTACACAGCACGTGAGACAACGCTCAGAGGGTCGATAATTGTCACGGTTGCCACGAGGACGCCGATGAAGACGAGGGCTACGCCCTCGGTGACCCATTCCATCTCGATGATTCGCTTGTTGTCGATGCTGATATCTCCAAAGCCCGCAACTACGGATCTCGTGGGAACGAGGTGTGCTATCCCCCAGGCGGATGTGAGCCCGGCCCCTGAGTATAGAAGTAGTTGATCAAGCATGGCCTTCTCTCGGTCTAGAGGTTCACGCCCAGCGGTTCGGAGCTCGGCGGGGCCCGAGCCGCGAGCAGAGACTGCCGATCAATCCCGTGCAATACCGTACATGCGGACCTCTTCGGCTCCGTCCTCGCGGGTCCACCGACCCAGAGCGTAGTCCGAGCCTACGTCGAACGGAGTGAACTGTTCAGGGAGTGCCTGGGCGCCGAGCAGTGCGAGTCGTTGATCGAAGATGAGCCAACGGCGGAAGCCAGTGGGTTCGATGAGCCTGTCCTCCACCCAGAGGTGGCCAAGTGCATCTGCAACGATCGACCCGAATGCCGGGATCTCAGGATCGACGGCATCTGGCGTCCAGCGCCCGATGGTGAGAAGTCGGCCGGACTCGCCAAAGACTCGGACCTCGGGTTCCTCCTGGGTAGCAGCGAAGAGGCGCTCGCCGTGCTGACTGAACACGGTGTTGTGGGCGTCGGGCGGGGGCTCCAACACGATGCTGCTAGCGTCGATGCTGATAAGCAGTTCTGGCCCCGCGATGGCCATCAGCGTATCGAGCAGTAAACCAGCGTGAAAGCACCTGATTATCCACATAGGATGCCGGGCGACTTCGCTTGCCAACTTCTTCGCAGGCGCTGTGAAGGACCGAGTAACCTACTCCGCGTATCGCCTGAATAGATCGATCATCTTTTGCGTAGCCTGACCAACCTCGATGATGTAGCCGTCGGGGTCTCGCATGTAACATCTCGTCTCCCAACCGTGGTTGTCGAGCGGTGCGGTGAGAAACTCAGCCCCTTTTGCCTTCCAGTCGTGATAGCAGGCCTCCGCATCGGCAACTCGCAGATTGAGAAAGCTGCTAACGCGATCCGGATCCTGGGGCGGTTCGAGAGTCACTGTGGGCTTATCCGGCGTAGGCCCACCGCCCGAGTTGAGGATGATCCACGAGTTGGCCAGACGGATGATGCATGGGCTCTCCGGCGCAACGACTCTGCCCCCCAAGATACCAGCGTAGAACTGCCGAGAGCGGGCCTGATCTCGAACCGTCAGGAAGTGAGTGACGAGAAATCCGTCTTCGGGGATTGGGGCGTCTGGCAAGGCCATTGTACGGCTCCCGTTAGGATTGTCGCCAAACTGCAGGCCGTCGTGCAGCGGCCGGCGAAGCCGGTGTGCTGCATCGCCATGTTGGGCAGCGAGTCACGCCAACGAGTAGTCCAGCGCGACGGTACCCGTCTTCTCATAGATCCTGTGCTTCGCCAGCTTGAGCTTGGCGGTTGAAGCGGGACTGGGAAGGAGCGGCAAACCAGCACCGAGCAGCACCGGGATGACCGCCAGCTCAACCGAATCCACGAGCCCGAGCTCCAATAGGCTTCCGAACAGTGAGCCACCGCCGAATAGCCAGATGTCCTTACCCGGTGCCGCCTTGAGCGCAGCCACCGTCGCGGCCGGGTTGTCGGAGACAGTAGCATCTGGACAGTCCGCCTGATGCAACGTGCGCGAGAAGACGTAAACGTGCATGCCCGGCATGCCACCACCACCGCCCTGCTGGCGGGTCATCTCGTAGGTCTTTCGGCCCAAGAGTAGAACGTCGAACCATCCCATGAGCGCCCCTAAGTCGATGTCTGGGTCTATGACGATCCAGTCGCTCTCTCCATTGGGTCCAGCGATGTACCCATCGAGGCTCATGGCCACCGAGAGTCGGACGCGTCTCATGACCTCCTCCTGATGACTCGGTCAGCTATGGCGATCTCCCCACCCACCAGCGAACCGACATGCAAACGTGGGGGGGGTGGCGGGTCCCGGAGCGCGCGTCGGTTCGCTCCTCTCCTGCGGTGGAGCCGCCCGTGCAAAGCGAACCGCAGCGCGCGTAGGGACCCGCC
>JBDHCY010000243.1:0-6206 GCA_039591795.1 Gemmatimonadota bacterium
GATGCTCGTCCCGCTTTTCGCGGTACCGAGCACGCTCGAGTGCCCGCTCCATGACGGCGACCCGGTCGGTTCCGTCGCGGATGACCTGGCCGGTCGCGGTCGACTCCCCGTCGCGGATGAGATTGATCCGCCGCAGCTCGACCGGATCAATCGCGAGCGTGCGAGCGATGACGTCCATGTGGCGCTCGACCGCGAATTGCGACTGCGGTGCCCCGAAGCCGCGAAAGGCACCAAACGGAACCGCGTTGGTCATGACGGCCTTGCCGTCGATGCGCACGTGCTCGCAGTGGTACGGCCCAGCCGCGTGGATGATCCCACGACTCAAGACGACTGGCGACAGCGTGACGTATGCACCGCCGTCGAGCACCATCTCGATGTCCTGCGCCAGCAGCCGCCCGTCGTGATCGAGTCCCGTTCGATGGCGGATGCGAGCGGGGTGTCGCTTGGTGGTCGCGGCCATGTCTTCGCCGCGATCGTAGATCATCTTCACCGGGTGCCCGCTCCTCAGGGTGAGCAGCGCGGCGTGTAGTGCGAGCATCGACGGATAGTCTTCTTTGCCGCCGAATCCGCCGCCCGTCGGCGTCTGAACGACACGAACCTGCTGCGCCGTTCGATCGAGCGCGTGCATCAGGGCGGCGTGGACGTAATAGGGGCACTGCATCGAGCCTTTCACGACGACCACGTCCTCCTCGCACCACGCGATCATCCCCTGATTCTCGAGATAGACGTGCTCCTGGGCACCGGTCTCGTAGACTCCCTCCACGACCACGGGAGCGGCAGCGAGTGCCGCATCGACGTCGCCCCTCTCGATTCGAAGATGCTTGAGCACGTTGTCCGTGCCGTACTGGATCTGCTCGTCGCGAGGAGTTTCTCTGAAATCGAGGGCTGCCGGCTCGGCGTCGATGTCGAGGCGGACCGATCGCACCGCGCGCCGGACGACCTCTCGAGAAGCATGCGCCAGGAGCAGCACCGGCTCGTGCACGTGGCGCACACGGTCGGCGGCGAGCACCGGCTGGTCGTTCTCGATGAGCTTCACGGCGTTGTCGCCCGGGATATCGCGATGATCGACGACGACGACTTGTGACCAGTCGATGGCGGGGTCGAATCGCACGGCGCGGATTCGGCCTCGAGGCACGGGGCTCCGCACGGTCATCCCCCAAACGCAGCCGTCCACGGCGAGATCGTCGACAAACCGCTCGCGGCCCGTCAGTTTGGCGACACCCTCGCGACGTAGCATCCGATGCGCGCCTACGCCGAGCCGGAGAGGAAGCGGGAGGGGCCGTTCGACACCGGATGCTCCTTCGCGAGGGCGTCAGCGCAATGTTCAAGAGCTACCGACATCGCGCAAGGCGGGGCAGAGGCCGGGGGTGTCCTCACGGTCGGTGCGACGAAGCCTCCTTGTGCGCCTCGACGGGTGCCCCCGGATGTCCTGCGACCCCATTTGCGGTCAGCTCCACCGCGTGCTACGTTCGCGCCCCCGCGATCATGCGGTCCCTGACCTCAGCCGAAAGCCCATCGACGAGGTCACGAGTGAGGCGCTGAGCGCCACACGCGCAGCTCCGCCGTTCACACCGGGCGTCAGGAGGTTCTCAAATGATCCGTCGCATCCTGGGTTGTGCGTTGCTGACCGCGGGGGCCATCGCGTGCGCCCCGGCGGGCGAGCAAGCAGCCGACACGAGCGAGGCTGACCTTCAGGCCGTGAGGGACGTACGCGCTCAAGAAGCGGCCGCCTTCAACGCGGGCGAGATATCATTTGCCCACGCGAGCCCGGACATCATGCTGATGCCGCCGGGCGAGCCGGCGGCCATGGGTACCGCGGCGGCCACGGCGTGGGGGGAAGCCTTCCTGGCTGAATTCTCAGTGGAGCTGACGTACACGACAGACAACTTCTTCGTCTCCGGCGATTGGGCCATCGAGCCGTACGCATTAACCGCAGTCCTCACCCCCGTCGACGGCGGCGACCCTTTGGAGGAGGTGGGGAAGGGGATTCACATCTATCGCCGACAAGCCGATGGGTCGTGGAAGATGACGCACGACGCCTGGAACTTCGACGCGATGGAGTAGGCCGTCGCTCGAAAACGTCGGCAAAACAGAGATTCGTCACGCGCTGGGGCGTGGTTCGGAGTCGCCGAGCCGCGCCCCAGCCCGCTTGCGCCCGGTGTAGGCTGATACGCTGGTGACGACGAGATCCCGTCGTCGACGCGAGATTCCGATCGGCACGTTCCTCACACTACGCTAGTTTTCCAGAGGTAGAGTAGCCAGGCAAGGTGCTACGTGACCGTTCCTCCGGGCACGGTATCGACCAAACACTGGCATCGGCTCGCGGACGGGCGAGTCCAGTGCGATATCTGCCCGCGCGCCTGCCGGCTCCACGAAGGGCAGCGGGGCATGTGCTTCGTCCGCGCCCGTGAGCACGACGAAATCGTGCTCACTACCCACGGCCGCTCCAGCGGTTTCTGCGTCGATCCCATCGAGAAGAAGCCGCTCAATCACTTCCTCCCGGGCTCACCGGTGCTCTCCTTCGGCACGGCCGGCTGCAACCTGGCGTGCAAGTTTTGCCAGAATTGGGACATCAGTAGATCGCGCGAAATCGATACGCTTGCCGATCTCGCATCTCCCGAGACGATCGCACGTGCGGCCGCCGAGCTCGGTTGCAAGAGCGTCGCGTTCACCTACAACGACCCCGTCATCTTCCACGAGTATGCGATCGACGTCGCGCAGGCGTGCGACGAGCGAGGGATCAAATCGGTGGCCGTCACCGCGGGATACCAGTGCGCCGAGCCTCGGGTCGAGTTCTATCGACATATGGACGCGGCCAACGTCGACCTCAAGGCGTTCACCGAGCGGTTCTATCACTCGATCTGTGCCGCACACCTCCAGCCCATCCTCGAGACGCTGGAGTACTTGAAGCACGAGACCGGCGTGTGGTTGGAGATCACGACGCTGCTGATCCCCGGGGAGAACGACTCCGACCGGGAGCTGGACGAGCTGTCCCGCTGGGTCGTCGACCGACTGGGGCCCGACGTACCGCTCCACTTCACGGCGTTTCATCCCGACTGGAGGATGCTGAATACGCCACCCACACCGCCGACCACGCTCACGCGTGCGCGCCGCATCGCGCTGGGGAACGGAGTGCGCTACGCCTATACGGGCAACGTGCACGACGTCGCGGGAGGGAGCACGCGCTGCCATGCGTGCGGCGCCGTGCTGATAGCGCGTGACTGGTACACGCTCGAGGAATGGCAGCTCACTGACGAAGGTTGCTGCCGGGCCTGTGGGACGCGGTGTCCCGGCATCTTCGACGGGCCGCCGGGCACCTGGGGGGCCAAGCGACGGCCGGTGCTGCTCTCCGTCTAGCTGTTGCGGGGTCCATACGAAGTGCTGCGGGGTCTGGTCCAACCCTCTCAGCGGGCCCTGCGGCCACACTGGCGAAAGCTCACCGCCTTGCCCCCAGTGCCCCGCGCCGTAGAATCCACTCAACGACTTCTGGGATCGCGTATGCGGCGCACATTGCCGTTCGTCCTCATGGCAGGGACCCTCATCACCGCGCCGCTGACCGGGCAGATCGATCGGCCGGCCTCCACGACTCGCTACGAACCGTCCCGCTTCGAAGCGCTCCAATACCGCATGGTCGGTCCGACGCAGGGGGGACGCGTCACCGCCGTCGCAGGCCACCGCTCACACCCCGGCACGTTCTACTTGGGCGCCACGGGCGGCGGCATCTGGAAGACCACCGACTACGGACAGACCTGGGCGAACGTCTCGGACGGCTACTTCGAGACGCCCTCGATCGGCGCGATCCGCGTCGCCGACTCGGATCGGAACGTCGTATGGGTCGGCACGGGCTCCGACGGAATCCGGAGCAACGTCATCACCGGGCGCGGCGTGTACAGGTCGTCGGACGCCGGCGCGACGTGGCAGCTCGTTGGGCTGCGGGAGGCGGGCCAGATCGGCGCCGTGCTCGTGCATCCCAGGAACCCCGACGTCGCGTACGTCGCCGCTCTCGGCCATCCCTTCGGCCGCAACCCCGACCGGGGCGTGTATCGCACCACCGACGGAGGCCAGACCTGGGCACACGTGCTCTTCCTCTCGGACTCGACGGGTGCCATCGACTTGGAATTCGCGCCGGACGACCCACGGCAGATCTACGCCGCCATGTGGCGCGGCGAGCGAAAGCCGTGGACCATCATCTCGGGCGCACGCGAGGGCGGCATCTATCGGTCCCCCGACGGGGGCGACACCTGGACGAAGCTTGGCGGCGGGCTGCCGACCGGACTCATTGGCAAGAGCGACCTGGCCGTCTCACCAGCCGACCCCGGCCGTCTGTACGTGCTGATCGAGGCGGAGCCTGGCAGTGGCCTCTACCGCTCGGACGACCGCGGTGCCTCGTTCCACCTGGTGAGCGACCAGCGCGGCCTCCTCGATCGGCCGTTCTACTACACCAACGTGGATGCCGATCCTACGAACGCCGACGTGGTGTACGTCAACTCCACCCGGTTTTACAGGTCCACCGATGGCGGAGCAACGTTCAGGCGCCTCCAAACGCCGCACGGCGACAACCACGACATGTGGATCAACGCCGACGATCCGCGGCTTTTCATCCAGGCGAACGATGGCGGCGCCAACGTCACGACGAACGGCGGTGAGACGTGGTCGTCCCAAATGAACCAGCCCACCGCGGAGCTCTATCAGGTGAACGTCGACGACCAGTATCCCTACTGGCTCTACGCGGGCCAGCAGGACGACGGGACCGTGGCCGTGCCGAGCCTGCCGCCCTATCAGGCGGTGGTCGGAGCGGCGGGCTGGTGGATCGCCGTCGGTGGTTGCGAGACCGGGCCCGCCGTCCCGAAGCCTGGGGATCACAACATCGTCTTCGCGAACTGTAAGGGGCGGTTCGGCCGCTTCGACAAGCGCACAGGGCAGGAGCAGCAGTTCTACGTGGGGGCGCAGAACCTCTACGGACACAACCCCAAAGACCTGAACTACCGGTTCCAGCGTGTCTCGCCGATCGAGGTCTCGCCGCACGATGCGAACGTCGTCTACCACGCGTCGCAGTACGTCCACGTCACACGCGACGGCGGCGTGACCTGGGAGACCATCTCGCCCGATCTCACCGCCTTCGAGCCAGATAAACAGGTCGCCTCGGGCCAGCCGATCACGCGCGACATCACGGGAGAGGAGCACTACTCGGCGATCTACGCCGTGCGGGAGTCCCCACGCGAGCGGGGGCTCATCTGGGTGGGATCGAACGACGGCTTGGTGCACGTCACTCGCGACGGCGGCGAAACGTGGGCCGACGTGACGCCACCGGGGTTGCCGCCCAACGGCCGCGTACAGCACATCGAGCCGTCCCCTCACCGTCCGGGGAAGGCCTACGTCGCGGTCTACCGGTATCTGCTGGACGACTGGTCGCCGTACTTCTACCGCACCACGGACTACGGGCAATCGTGGACGCTCCTGACGACGGGGACGAACGGCATACCAGCGGACTATCCAACGCGCGTGGTACGGGAGGACCCGGATCGCGAGGGGTTGCTCTACGCGGGCACCGAGTTCGGGATGTTCGTGTCGTTCGACGACGGCGCGCAGTGGCACCAGCTGCAACAGAACTTGCCGGTCGTGCCGATCACCGACATCAAGGTGCACCGGAAGGATCTCGCGCTGTCGACGATGGGTCGGTCGTTCTGGATTCTCGACGACGTGTCGCCGCTGCACGAACTCGACGTCGGGGTCCTGCGCGCAGCGGTGCACCTGTTCCAGCCCCGCGACGCGATCCGCTACCGGTATCGGCGGGGCTCGCGCGGGCCGGCGTCACCGAGCTTCCCGCCGGCCGGAGCGACGATCACCTACTACCTGGGGTCCGAAGCAGTTCGGATTCGGGCCCCGCAGACGAGGTGGAGCAAGGTATGCGGGCGCCAGTCGTGGTGGGGACGGTCAACCCCAGGTTGCCGACGACCCCGGGGCTGCACCGCGTGACCTGGGACTTCGCGCATCCCGGACCGTGGAGCGAGAACCCAGAACGTGCTGGACCAGACGGACCACTCGCCCTGCCGGGCACGTATCGCGCGCGCCTCACGGTGGGCGGGTGGCGCGCCGAGCGGACCTTCCGGATCGAGATGGACCCGCGGGTCGAAGAGGTGGGCGTCACCCACGCCGACCTCGAGGCGCAACTCGCCTTGAGCCTGCGCGTGCGGGACGCGCTCACC
>JBDHCY010000244.1:0-5830 GCA_039591795.1 Gemmatimonadota bacterium
CCTCGCCGCAGCCGCTCTATCAGGCCCTCTACGATGCCGAGGGCGACGTCGTCGTTGTCGGTCACGACCACACATACGAGCGATTCGCGCTGCAGGATCCCGACGGCAACCTCGATCCCAGCCGAGGGATTCGCCAGTTCGTCGCTGGCACTGGAGGGAGGAGCCTGTACAGCTTCGGGTCGCCGGAGCCGAACAGCGAGGTGCGCTACAACGACACCTTTGGTGTGCTCAAGCTCACGCTGAGCCCCGGTGCCTATGCCTGGGAGTTCATCCCGGTGTCCGGCTCCTTCACCGATTCGGGGAGTGGTACCTGCCACGGCGTGCCCGAGGGTCCGGCCAGCGGGGAGACATCGGAGATCACGGCGAGCCCGACGTCGATCGTCGCGAACGGGAGCGAGACGTCCACGATCACGGTACGGCTCAGGGACGCGAACGGCATCGACATGGTGACGGGGGGTGACGAGGTCATCCTCAGCACCAATCTCGGATCGCTTTCGGCCGTGACCGATCACGACGATGGGACCTACACGGCAACGCTGATGGCGGGCACGACGGGCACGGCCACGGTCACGGGCACGGTGAACGGGGGCGCGATCGCGGACGGCGCCGCGGTGACGCTCAGGGTGCCCGCGAGCGGGGAGACATCGGAGATCACGGCGAGCCCCACGGCGATCGTGGCGGACGGGAGTGCCGCATCGACGATCACGGTGCGGCTCAAGGACGAGAACGGGAGCGACCTGACTGCGGGAGGCGACGACGTCACCCTCACAACGGTCCCGATTCTCGGCTCGCTCTCCGCCGTGACGGATCATCAGGACGGGACGTACACGGCGACGTTGACGGCCGGGACGACGCCGGGCACGGCCACGCTCACGGGCACCGTGAACGGGGAGGACATCGCGAACGTCGCCACCGTGACGCTCGACCCGGCGCCCGCGAGTGAGGCGACGTCCACCATCACCGCGAGCCCGACGACGATCCTGGCGGATGGGAGTGCGACTTCCATCATCACGGTGCAGCTCAGGGATGTGAACGACATCAACCTGACGACAGGGGGCGACGATGTCACCCTCACCACGAATCTCGGGTCGCTTTCGTCCGTGACGGATCACGACGATGGGACCTACACGGCAACGGTGACGGCAGGAACCACGGCCGGCACTGCCACGGTCACGGGCACGGTGAACGGGCTGGACATTGTGGATGACGCCACTGTGACACTCAGCTCGGGAATCGAGCTCACCGCGACGCTGTTCAAGTCCAAGGGTCTGCTCAAAGCGGACCTCGCATGGAGCGGAGCCACGGGAGCGAATGTCGACATCCATCGCGATGGCGCCTTCGTGGTCACGACGGAGAACGACGGCGAGCATCGGGACGACATCGACGAGCGCGGCAACGGGACGTATCAATACCAGGTCTGCGAGGCGGAGTCCCCCAACCGTTGCTCCAACGTCGCCACGGCCGGCGACGTGAGCAACGCGCCACCAAATGCCTCGTTCCTCTACAGCTGCTCGGATCTCACCTGCGACTTTACGGATTCGAGCACCGATTCGGATGGATCTGTAGTCTCGTGGGACTGGGACTTCGGAGACGGCAGCACTTCGAGCGTCCAAAGCCCGACGCACACCTACGCGGCAGCGGGTACGCGCTCGGTGACGCTCAGCGTCACCGATGACCTCGGCGCGACCGACGTGACGAGTCAGTCGGTGACGGTGCCTGAGGACCCGCCGGTGAGCGCACCGAGCGTCGGCACCTGCAACCCCGCCGCCACCGCAGCGGGAACCCAGCTCACCGTCATGGTGTCTGGAACCAACTTCGCGGCAGGAGCCCAGGCGGATTTCGGCGAACGGATAGCGGTGCGGAGCGTGACGTTCCAGAGCTCCACGCTCCTGCAGGTCGTCATCCGGGTGCACCGCCATGCGGCACCGGGACCACGCGCGGTCACGGTCACCAACCCCGATGGTCTGTCGGGTAGCAGCCTCAGCTGCTTTGCGGTGAACTGAGGGGTCGCTCCCGCAGACCTCGCGTCCGGCGTGCCGTTGCCCGCGCGCATGGGCGAGGTCATAGCCCGGCCAATGCTGCCCAACTGCGTGCTATCACGCCTCACGCGGCCTGGAGCCAGGGCGTTGCAAGCAACTTCATCGTTTCTCGATGGTCATGAGGTAGGCGAGAGCGAGCGGCGCACCGACACAGCGGGCGCCGTCCCCAGCCGGGGGCGGACGATGCCGAAGAGCACGGCCACGCACACCAGGCCCGCCGGCACGATCGCGAGCGACCACCGCAGGCCGAACGCGTCGCCCAGCAGGCCCGTTACGTAGGGCAGGGTCGTCCCACCCATCAACGCCATGACCAGCACCGCGCCGAATGCCGTCCCGGACAGCCGTTCGTAACGATCGCCCACATATGCGAGCATGACCGGGAAGACTGCAGCGAAGCCCGCACCTGAAAGCAGCGTCCCGGTGCCCGCCGTGGCCGTCGTCTTGGCAACGATGAGAATGAGGGCACCGACGAACGCGACTGCCAACGACGACAGCAGCACCGCCACCGGCGACACGCGCTTCAGCAGCCATCCCGACGCCAGCCGCGCTCCAGTCATGCCGAGCCAGTAGAGCGACAACAGGTACAGCGCTCGCTCCGGCGACAGCCTCAGCTCCTGATTCACGTACGTCGCCGTCCACCCGCCTACCGTGATCTCCATCCCGCTTTCGAAGAACAGGATCACCCCGAGTAGCACGAGAACGGGATCGCGGAGCAGGCCGCCTGCCTCTCGGAGCGGGAAGCCCTGCGGTTGCTTCGGCTCGGGGAAGGAAGTCGCCACGTAGTAGGCCAGCACCATCAACATCAACGCGCCGATCCAGGCGATGACTGTGGCGTCGCCGAACCGCTCGCGCAGCAGGCCCAGCACGAGAGGCACGCCGAAGGCGCCGATCCCGAAAAAGACGCCCAGGTAGGCGAGCCCCGCCGCACGCCCCTCGGTGCTGATGTCGGCGACCAGGGCGACCGTAGCCCCGTTGACCAGACCGCCGCCGAGGCCGGTGACGAACGCCGACACGGCCAGCACCGCGATCGATGGCGCGAAGGCGATGCCCTCCAGGCCCAGTGCGATCACGGCTACGGCCGATGCGAGTAGCCCCTTGTAGCCGCGTCGGTCCACCACCGGTCCGAACACCAGCGAGCCCGCGAGAATCCCCAGGCTCAAGAGCGCGAGCAGCGAGCCCGCTTCCGTTCGATCGATTCCCAGGCGCTGGATGATCGATGGGAGGACCGCGCCCAGCGTTGTCACCACGATGCCGACGAGCAGCATCCCGACGTACGCCGCTGTGAAGACCAGGCGGGGCCGGTATGGGTTCATGGCGCGTGGTCGGGATCGTAACGGTCGTCCGCTTCGATCAGCCGACGCGCCTTTGCGGCGATGCCGTGGCCGGCGGCGTCGCACTCGAAGCAGCCCACCCGCTCGTACCCCGCGCGGTACGGCCGGTCGAGCACCAGCCAGCCAATGGTCTGGCGCGAGCAACCCACCCTGCCGTCCTAGCGAGTTCCACCAGAGGGCGGCGCCTCAGGACTCTCTTCGATCGCCTGCTCGGCGAGTGCCTGCAATCGATCGGCGAGCTCCTCGAGTTGAGGGCCATATCGTCGCGCCAGCGAGCGCACCAGACCGACTGCTCCGAGGATACCTCCAGCGCCGGCGGCCGGGATCAAGATCGCAGGTGTCACCTCCCCGGGCAGGCCGAGTCCCAACACGATCGCCAAGGTGAGGAGCGCGCCGGCCCCGGCACCCCAACCGGGCGCCAAGATCGACGCACCGCGCAGCTCGATGTGCTCTTCGATGTGCACACGTGTCTGACCCGCGGCTCGCGTGAGCGTGATACGAACGTCACGCCCGACGAATCCCGGTTTCGTACCGCTCCAATGCAGTGACCTTCCCACGCCCGACACGGTTCCGACGAAGCCCAAGCGCGCGTTGATCTCGTGGACCATCGCCTCGTACGCGACGTCCGGGATCTCACCGGAGATCGTCCGCTCGACCACGAGGCGCCCCTTGCGGAACGTCGAGGCAGGGCGGGCTGCTGCATCAGGTGAGAGCGGGGCAGCGGCGCCTCGCTCGAGGTCGCGCACGGCTTCCCGAACGTGCTCGGGAGCGATGCCGACCTGGGCGGCTACCTGTTCGACACCACCCAGGGAGAGCGCACCCTCGTCGCTCGGCCGCTCGACCTCCAGCTGCGCGGCGCGCCCGATGATCTCCTGCACCTGACTGTCGCTGAGAGCACCGGTCCGCTCCGACGCCGCCGTCAGTGCCTCGGCGAATTCGGCGGGGGTCGGAAACCGGTCGACCGGCCGCATGGCAAGCGCCTTGACCAGCGTCTGCTCCACTCGGCCCGGGAGCCCGTCGAGGCGCGCGCGATGCGCCGGTCCCGCATCGACGAACCTCCCGAGCCGCTGCGCCTCCTCGGTAGGCCACATGCCGGGTGTCTCGCCGATCAGCATCTCGTAGGCGACGCACGCGAGCCCGAAGATGTCCGTGCGGGCGTCGAACTCCGTGCGCCCCGTCGCCTGCTCGGGGCTCATGTACCCGGGGGTCCCCAGTGGGACACCGCTGCGCGTGAGTGCCTCGCGCCCAGCCGAACTGATCGCTCTGGCGATCCCGAAGTCCGCGACGATGGCGTGCCCTTCGGAGAAGAGGATGTTCTCCGGCTTGACGTCGCGGTGAACGACGCCGTGACGGTGCGCGTGGTCGAGTGCCGCAGCAACCTGCTGAACGACCCGCAACGCCACATCGAGCTGGAGTGGCCGGTCCCGATGCAGACACCGGCGAAGCGAGCCCTCCGCCAGGTGAGGCATCACGTAGTAGAGAAACTCGTCGGCGACGCCCGAGTCGAGGAGCGGAAGAATGTGCGGGTGGTTGAGCTTGGCGGTGATCGTGATTTCGCGGAGGAAGCGATCGGGCCCGAGCGCGGCGGCGATGTCCTGGCGGAGCACCTTCAGGGCGACGTGCCGGTCGTGTTTCCGATCGTGCGCGAGGAAGACCGTGGCCATCCCCCCGCTCCCGATCTGCCGGTCGAGCGTGTACCGATCCTCTAGGGCGGCGCCGATCCTCTCAGCCAACTCCGCCATCAGGGCTCGTCCTCGCACCAGGCACGCGCGTTCTGGAACATCGTGAGCCAGGGTGAAACCCGAAGCGATCGCCGCCATTCCTCCGGCACCCATCCCCACTGCCAGGTCAGAAACGAGCGCTCGGGGTGCGGCATGATCGCGAGGTGTCGGCCGTCCGGCGAACAGAGTGCAGCGATTCCGGCCGTCGATCCGTTGGGATTGAAGGGATACGCCTCGGTCGTGGCGCCGCCGTCATCGACGAATCGGATCGGCGCCAGATGCTCCTGCTCGACACGATCGAGGACACTCGGCTCCGGGAAGAACGCACGCCCCTCGCCGTGCTGTGACCAGATCCCGAGCACGGCGCCCGCCATGCCCTGGAGCATGACGGCTGGGCTCTCCTCGATTCGGACGGTGGCGAACCGAGACTCGAACCGCCCGGACGTGTTGCGAATGAATCGTGGTTGGAGTTCGTCGTCGATCCCCCGCCAGGGCACCCAGCCCAGAAGCGCCGACAGCTGGCAGCCGTTGCACACGCCGAGGCTGAACGTGTCGGGACGTGCGTAGAACGCCTCGAACTGGGCCCACAGATCGCGATTGAATCGAATGACGCCCGCCCACCCCTTGGCCGAGTCGAGCACGTCGGCGTAGCTGAACCCACCTACGAGCACGATGCCCCGGAAGTCCTCGAGACGCGCTCGGCCAGCCTGCAAATCGGTCATCGTGACGTCCCACGGCT
>JBDHCY010000245.1:0-5794 GCA_039591795.1 Gemmatimonadota bacterium
GACCCGAATCCCAACGGGCCGATGACGGCAGGGCAATGGACCAGCAACGAGGTGTGCTTCTACGTCGCCGCCGACAGGCGCTCCATCGAACGAAACGTTGCTTGTGACGGTGCCCTAGACGGCATCGGGGCGTCGTTCATCATGGTCGAGCAGGCCGGCGAGACTCCTTCAGGCGGCACGTGCAGTTTTGCGTTCAGATACATCAGCGTCATCCCCATCGCCGGCAGCAAGTTCTCGGTAAGCAACTGGGAGCCGACACCTGGGCAAGCGTCGTATTCGTTCGAGGGGACGTTCGACGGCGACAACGTGCTCGGCTCGGCGACCGGCACCAACATCCCGTTCACGGGAACGTGCACGAGCTCGTTCAACGCGACTCCGTTCGACGGCTGAGATACAGGCTCCATTGGGCGCTTGCCGTTGAGTGACGAGCGCGACACCCTCAATGAAGAAGGGAGGATCCAACGGTGACCATACGCGAATGACTGCAACGCCAGGTAGCGATGACCGTGCTCCAAAGGCAGTGCATGATCGTCATCACTCTGCTCTCGGCACTGCTGCTCCGGCGCGCAGAACAAGGGTCCGCTCCGCGACGTCAGCGCGGACCGACCGCCTCACCGGCCGATACGGATGTTCCCCGACTCGATGTCGTGCAGCTCCGGGTCGTCAGGCCTCTCCGCACAGTACCAGGCCGAAAAGCCGAGGCCCCGGTTCGTGTATTGCAGGCTGATCTGGTCGGGCGTGCTGCCACCACCCTCCCCATTGTCCTTCACTCGCCAGCCCACCGCATTCCTGGGCGGTTCGCTATGCAGGCCACGGGTCGTGTATCCACCGAGCCACACTTCGTCGCCGACGATCGTGAAGCAACTGACGATGCCTCGGCTCTTCTCGTCCGCACGACCGCTTCGACGGCGTATCCGCGCCCACTCGCCGTCCACGGTGCCGTCGGCGTGGCGTCGGGCCGTGAAGCTAAACGTGCGCCAGTCGCCCTCCTGCTCGGTGACGGCCCGCGAACCACTGCCCGTAACGGACTCCACGACCTTGCCCGGGTGGATCATGGTCCGCGTGATACGGAGCTTGCCTTCGAGGTGATCGGTGAACGCCCGTGCGACGATGTGACCCAGTGGCGTATCGGCCTGCTGATCGATGCCGATCCAGGTGTCGTAGAAACCGGAATCGATCTCGATGCAGATGGCGTTCGTCCAGTGCTCATCCCATAGGCAGAGCGCCACGTTGGTCGTCCCTGGATCTGCCGAGTGGAAGGCCGGATCGAGCGAAAAATCGAGCTGGACGTCGAATTCGCCGTGGATCACGGGAGCGGTATTCAACCCGACAATGTGATTCAGGCCGTTGTCGGAGCCCTCCTCGACCACTGCCCTCAGCACTCCGTTCGCTAGGCAGGCCTCCGCGCCCCGGCCCCAGTTTACGCAGTCCCCTCCACCCCCCTCCCAGACCTCGCGTAGCGTTTCGCCATCGAAATCATCAACCAGCCCCTGCGGCAGATCACTGTCGCCCCAGGCGTAGACGTTGTCGAACTCGGCCCAGAAAGACGGGAACGCATGCCGCCAGTTGTGAGCATTGAAGCCGATACGGAGGTCGGCGGACAGGTATGCCGCATTCATCGCGTGGTGTCTGACCCACCCGTTGTCCCAGTAGTACGTGGTCACGACCCACTTCCGGGTCGCACCAAGAGCCATCGTCGGTCCGTCAGGTGCGGCGACGGACGCTGGATTGGGTCGATCACACCCCGCGATCAGCGTGAATGCGGAGAAGACGGTCACAACCGAGATGAGGCGCATTGGATCCTCCCGGAAACGGAGGCCGGGCCACTGAGGTAGGAGTGGGACTTGCCTCTCGGTGGTGGAGCTAATGCCGACTGCGTGAAACGGCCGTGAGATTCTCCTGAGACTTCCGTGACAGTCTCGGGGACGTTGACGGTACGGGTAGTGGAGTCTTCCACTCGCAATTCGTCCGGCGATCTCCGTGCGGCGAGGAATCGCTCGCCAACGCAGTGCCATTCAGGGAGGCCCTGCGCCGCTGGCCTACCGGCGCCCCCCGCCGCATCTTGGCAGCGTAGCGCACCCAGGGATCTGCGAGTAGCGGGGCGCAGCATGAAGGCAGTTGTCATGGAGCGGTACGGCACGCCCGACGTCCTGGAACTGAGGGACGTGGCGAAGCCCACGCCCAAAGCCGATGAAGTCCTCGTCCGTGTGCATGCGACGTCCGTCAACGATTGGGACTGGGGGCTGTTGCGGGGCGCGCCGTTCGTCTACCGCATCTTACTGGCCCCTTCACACCGAAGGTGAAGATCATCGGCTGTGATATCGCTGGCCGTGTTGAAGCCGTGGGCGGTGATGTCAAAGCGTTCCAGCCGGGTGATGATGTCTACGGCGATTTGTGCATGAGCGGTTTCGGGGCGTTTGCGGAATATGCCTGTGCGCCGGAAGCGGGCCTCGCGCGCAAACCGGCCGGCATGACCTTCGAGCAAGCCGCCGCCATCCCGCAAGCAGGCATGCTGGCGGTGCAGGGCCTCATCGATGTGGGCCGGCTACAGTCCAGCCAGAAGCTGCTGCTGAACGGCGCAGGCGGGGGCGTTGGCACGCTCGCCTTGCAGATGGCCAAACTCCACGACGTAGAGGTGACCGCAGTCGACAGGCCCGGTAAGCTGGACATGTTGCGCACTATGGGTGCGGACCACGTCGTTGACTACCTCGAGGAAGACTTCACCAAAGGTGGCAAGTGCTATGACCTGATCCTCGACGTGAAGACGAACCGTTCCCCATTTGCCTACGCACGCGCACTGCATCGCAACGGCACCTATGCCACCGTCGGCGGCAGCCCCACGCGCCTGCTTCAGGTCGTGGCCCTGGGTCCGTTGATGTCGCGGCTATACCACAAGCACGTGCGTCTCGTGATCTTGAAACCCAACAAAGACCTCGCCTACATGAATGAGCTGTTCGAAGCTGGCAAACTGGTACCGGTGATTGACCGGCCGTACAGGCTCGCCGACGTGCCTGAAGCGTTTCGGCTCTTTGGCACAGGCAATCATAAGGGCAAGATCATCGTCACCATTGCGTGAACGGCGAAACGCACGTGATCGCGGCGCGGAGCGCACGGCAGTCAGCAGCCCTCGTCAAACTCCGCGTGCGGAGTGGTAGGGTCCGCAGATAGGGCGTCTCAGAAAGCGGCTACAAGAACCAAAAACAGCGCCGAAGTGCTAGGACCACGCAGAGGGTGGCGCCCGCAGCCGCCAATACGATCAGGGTGTCCGCCGAATCTAGTTCCTGAGCCGTCTCGCGGGGGGCGTCGGCGTCTCCCAGCCCCTGGGTCTGGCTGGCGTGACCCGCGCAGAAGCGAGAACCCGCACGGACCGATCGCTTGCAGCGAGTTCCGGACTTCGTCCGGCCATGGCATCTGTCCACGTCTTGCCCTCCTGTTTCTCTTACTACGCATCCTGCGCGACCTCAGATTCATCCTGAGAGTCGCGTCCCAGACTCTTTGTGGCTTCGGCAGTCGTACGCTCGCGCTACGTGGCCGGTCGCACCCGCGAACGCCGCAGTCCTGTTTCCGGAACTCGTTCATGGCGAGCGGGTCGGCATGGCGCACCCCGTGACCGAGGTGGCGGGTCGCTAGGCGCTCACGACCGTGGGCGGGCTATGATCGTCGGCCGAAGAGGTTGCCCAGCAGTCCGTTTCCAAGCTTGGCTACGTCGTCGGCGATCTGGCCGTCGCCGTCGCTGTCGAGCAGGCGGGCGAGGTCCCCGAGGGCGGGCGAGCCGGACTCCGCACGCTGGCGCTCGCCGGCGAGCATGTTCGCTACGCCGCTGGCGTCCAGGTTCTGCTGGCGCTGCGTCCGGCCCACGGCGCCCATCACGACTGGAGCCAGCATCGCCATGAGCTGGGTGACCTTCGCGCCGTCCAGGCCACTTGCGTGGCTCACACCGGTCTCGACGGCGGAGCGGCGGCCGCCGAGCACGTGCTTGAGGATGCCGTCGCCTGCGGCGGTGTCGGGTTTACCGAGGAATCCGCTCAGGTTGTCGAGCACGCTGCCGTCGTGGTCCTTCGACAGGGCTCCGTGTAAAGATGCCGCGCCGTCAGGCTTCGCGGAATTCCGAGCGAGGGCACCGAGCAGCACGGGGAGCGCCGCACCCATCGCGTTCTTGGTGGCGTTTTCCTCGGCGCCGAGCTGACGACTCATTGCCGAAAGCTGGCTGCCCGAGAGCTGCGACGTGAGGAGGTCGAGCAATCCGGACATCTCGTCTCCAGGCTGAAGCGTTCAGAGCACGTAGACCTTGGGCCGTGAAAGGTAAACGCAGGTGGACACCGCCGTCCATTGTAGAAGCGTGAGACCGAGCCTCTGCAGCGTCGATCGAAACCTTCACGAATCGTGGTGAATGTGTGGCAGGAGATGGCAACGAGCAGTACTCTCAACGAACAGGGAGGATCAATGACGGTCACCAAACGAACCGTTGTGCTGATGGCAGCCGTCCTCGGGTTGTCCTTTGCGCCAGTCCGCGCTCATTCGCAGCAAGATGCATCGAGAGCCGTGCACGAGCTGGCAGAAGGCGTGCAGGTGGAGATCATCGAACTCCAGCGTGTAGCTGGGGACCTCGTGCACCTCACGTTCGCGATCGACAATCAGACAAGCGAAGCGGTCGATCTGCGTACGTGGGGTGTGATCAGCGATTATACCGACCTCAAGCATCGGGCGTGTGGCGTTCTGCTCCTGGACCTAGTGAACTTGAAGCGCCACACCGCGGGGAACTGCAGCGCCGCTGGCAGCCTCAATGTCTTGCCGGCCGGAAGCCGGCGCGAGTACTGGGCGCAGTATCAGGCACCGCCCGCTGACGTGACGAGCATGACCGTGCAAGTTCCGGACGCGGCGCCGTTCTACGACTATCCGCTCGCCGGTCGGGAATGACGGCCAGACCAAGGGGCCGCGCGACCGTGCCTCGCCACGCATGGGTGTGGACGACGCTCGCGGCAGTGACAGTTCTCGCCATGGGCGCGCGAGTCGCCCGCGCGCAGTCGGTGACGGCGCTGCGATTCCCGGTTGGCGAGTTGCGATTCTCGGTTGGGGATCTCCGGTTCGAGGTCGGTGATTTCGAGCCCGGCGCGATTCAGCCGCTTGCCTTCCGAGTGGAAGATCTCGACGCCACGGAAGTCACTGACCGGGAGGTACGTTTCCGTCTCTCCGCCGACGTGCTCTTCGACTTCGACTCCGCGGACCTTCGTGACGAGGCGACTGGCACGCTCGCCGGTTTGGCCGCGCGTACTCGAGCCGAGTTACCCGGTAGTGGGGTGCGAGTGGAAGGTCACACTGATGCTAAAGGAACGACGGATTACAATCGTGGGCTATCGGAGCGGCGTGCCGAGACGGTCGCGGCGTGGCTCGCCGAGCACGGTGGTATCTCGCGAGAGCGCATCGTGACACTCGGTCTGGGGGAAACCCAGCCGGTCGCGCCGAATGAACGACCCGACGGAAGTGACGATCCTCTCGCCCGTCAACGAAACCGCCGCGTTGAGATAGTCGTCGAGCGACAGCGACAATGACCTCACTCAGGGATGCAGGAAACCCACGCCAGTGTTGGCGGCCAGTACCTCCCACTCCTCTTCCGAGAGCGGCCACGCATCGCGACTGGGGGGCAGATACCCCTCGATGTTGTCGCTGCCCCAGAGCGCACGCTGAAGAACCCCATGGCACCCGCGGACCGGAGAAGAAAATCTCGACGTCGCACGGCACCTCCTGAGGTTCGCGGAGTCAACAAGGGCGATCGAGAGCCCGGGCGGTGAGCTCG
>JBDHCY010000246.1:0-5792 GCA_039591795.1 Gemmatimonadota bacterium
AATCTCGATGCCCGTGCCCCAACCAAACCCCGTGAGCGGAAGATGTTGGATGGCACCAACTGGACCGATGTCGGGGCGCGCCTCGAGCTCGGCGAAGACGCGTTCGTAATAGGCGACCTGCGGCATGCCCGTCTCGAATTGGGGGCCGGTCGGCTGGAGCTCGAGCGTCAGCACGTGGTCGAGCCGAAACCCGGGGTCGACCCGGTGAAGCTGCCAGATCGTGCGGATCATGAGACCCGCGCCCACCAACAGCACCGTGCCGAGCGCCACTTCGAGCGCGACCAGGCCACTCCTCGTGCGCCGTCCGGTGAGGCCAATTCCCGAGCCACCCGTCGCGCGGAGCGCGCGTTGGAGATCGGCACGCGCCGCGGCGAGTGCGGGGGCGAGCCCGAAAGCCAGTCCGGTCACGAGGGTGAGCACCAGGCTGGCCACGAGCACGGTCGAGTCGAGTGCCACGCCGCTCGAGAGTGGCGTGTTGGGTGGAAGGAGACCGATAGCTGCCCGCGCTCCCCAGTGGGCGATCGCAAGGCCGGCGACACCGCCCACCGCGGCGAGCAGCGCGCTCTCCGCGAGGAGCTGGCGGATCAGGCGGGAGCGGCTCGCGCCGAGTGCGGTCCTCACGGCGATCTCTCGGTCCCGACCCGCGGCGCGCGCGAGCAACAGGTTGGCGAGGTTCGCTCCGGCGAGGAAGAGCACGAACCCAACGGCACCCAGTGCGAGGAGCAGGGTGGGCCTCAGCGGGCCGACGAGCCACGCGTGGAGCGAACGAACGTCCGCACCGAGGCCGTAGTCGTCCGGGAGCGCGAACGTTTCTCGCATCCGAGCGACGAGTGACCGCAGCTCGGCTCGTGCTTGGGCGACGGTCACGCCCGGTTGGAGACGTGCCACCACGAAGAGGCCGTTGCCGGTGTGGTACCACTCGTCGGGGTCGTGCGCCAATACGCGCCACACTTCGGTCACCGGCTGGTAGATCTCGAACTCCCGAGGCATCACGCCGACGACGGTATGCGGCTCGCCGTCGAGAACGATGCGTCGTCCGACGATGCTCGCATCGCCCCCGAAGCGCCCGTGCCACAGCGCCCCGCTCAACACGACGGCGCGATCCGACCCTGGGGCCTCTTCCTCCGGAACGAACGAGCGCCCCTGCGCGTTCGGTGCGCCGAGCAGCTCGAACAGATTGGCCGTCACCCGCGCGCCCTCGAGCTTGCCCGCGTCGCCGCTCCCCGTGAGTGCCATGCTCCAGCCGGGCACGAAGCCCGCAACCGCGCTGAACGAGGTCGCGTGCTCCCGCAGGAATAGGAGCTCCCGGTACGACAGAAACTGATCCGGCCAGACCGACACCAAGCGGTCTGGCTCCTGGTAGGGCAGGGGGCGGAGCGCGATCCCGCGGACGACACTGAATACGACCGTCGTAGCGCCGATCGCGATCGCAATGGTCGAGACGGCCACGGCGGCGAAGACGGGTCGCGCGATGAAGGCTCGGGCGGCGACCCGGAGGTCCTGCCAGAGGTCGGTCAGCATGTGTGCTCCCAGGGGGCGAGTCCTCCAAGCATTGGACGTCCGGGGCCTGGAGAAGGTTGCGGCATCGCCCGACCCGACCGCCAACTCCTCCAACTATTCTTGCCGCTCAGCCGTCTAACGAGTGAAATGCACGTCGTGCGAACTCTCCTCCTCTTCGCCCTCGCCGCGTCGCCTGCCGCCGCGCAGAGCATCCACCCCACCCCGGCTCCCGAGGCGCGGGCCGTTGCAATTCGTGACGCCATCCGCCTCGATGGGCGCCTGGACGAGACAGCGTGGCTCACGGCACAGCCCGCGACCGGATTTCGCCAGTCGGAGCCGAACGAGGGCGAGCCTGCCACCCAGCGTACCGAGGTTCGGTTCCTCTACGATGAGGCAGCACTCTACGTGGGCGCCCGGATGTACGACGACTCCGGTGCCGGCGGGGTGCAGACCCGACTGGTTCGTCGCGACGCCAACGCCGATTCGGACTTCCTCGAACTCATCTTCGACTCCTACCACGACCACATTGGCCGGCTGTTCTTCACGGTGAACCCGTCTGGCGTCCGCAGCGACGCGAATGGCCTGGGTGGGGGCGGCGACGAGTCGTGGGACCCGGTGTGGGAGGTCCAGACCACGATTGACTCGCTCGGATGGATCGCCGAGTTGCGGATCCCCTTCTCGCAGCTCCGCTATCCCGCCACGGAGGAGGAGCAGACCTGGGGTCTCCAGATGCTACGGCAGACGAACCGCCTCAACGAGCTCGCCATGTGGGCGTTCTGGGAGCGCACCGAGAGCGGAGGCCCCTCTCGATTCGGGCACCTGTCCGGGCTCCAGATCGCGCGAGCTCCGGGGCGCGCCGAGATCCTGCCCTATGTCGTGGCCCGCTCCGCCCACGTTCCGGTCACCGAGCCAGACGACCCGTTTCAGCAGGCACACGCGTGGGACGGTCGGGTCGGAGCCGACGCGCGGGTGCTGCTTACGTCGAATCTCACGTTGAACGCCACCGTCAATCCCGATTTCGGTCAGGTCGAAGTCGATCCGGCAGTCGTCAACCTCAGCGCGTTCGAGACCTTCTTTCAGGAGCGTCGCCCGTTCTTCGTCGAAGGCGCAGGGTACTTCTCCTTCGGTGGCCTGAACTGCTACTTCTGCTCCAACGTCTCCAGCCTGTCGATGTTCTACACGCGCCGGGTGGGCCGGGCGCCACAGGCTGCGGGCAATGCGCATGCGACCGGTCCCTACGCCGACGTCCCCGACAACACGACGATCCTCGGCGCGGCAAAGCTCACCGGCCGGACGCCGTCCGGCTGGTCGATCGGTGTGCTCGACGCGGTGACCAAACGCGAGCGCGCCACCGTCCAGCTCACCGACAGCTCGCGCAGCAGCGTCACGGTCGAGCCCCTGACCAACTACTTCGTGGGCCGCGTGGCCAAGGATCTCCGCGGCGGCGCGACGGTCCTCCGCGCGATGGGCACGTCCGTCGTGCGCGATGTGGGCGACCCTGGCCTGAGGGGCCTTCTCTCGAGTCATGCGGAGACGTTCGGCCTCTCGAGCGACATGTGGTTCGGGCAGCGGGACTATCGACTCATGACCCAGTTCGCCGGCAGCCAGGTGAGCGGCGACTCGGCGGCAATACTCCGGCTTCAACACTCCAGCGCGCGCTACTTCCAACGGCCGGACCGCGGAAACGGATCGAACGGCTTCCTGAGCGATGCATATGACCCGTCGTTGACGTCGATGCGAGGGCTAGCCGGCTACGCGCGCTTTTCACGCGAGTCGGGGAACCTGCTCTGGGAGGTTCAAACGAACGTCCGATCGCCGGGGTTCGAGAACAACGATATCGCGTTTCTATCGCGCGCCGACTACGTGTGGATGAACGGAAACATCTTTCGGCAGTGGACCCGGCCCACGAGCTGGTACCGGCAAATGTTCTTCATCGTGGGAGGCCAGCAGCAGTACAACTTCGATGGGGACCTCACCGATCGACAGCTCCAGCTGTTCGGCTACATCGAACCCCTGAACTACTGGAGCATGCAGGCCTTCTGGATTCACCGACAGAGCGCGTTCGACGACCGGTTGAGCCGGGGCGGGCCCGTGCTGAAGAAGCCGGGAATCGACTTCTGGCTGGCGAGTGTCTCGACGGACCGGCGGAAAGCGGTCGTGGCCAACGCGTCAGGCGACCTCGGTTGTGACACCGACGGGGCGTGCGACTGGTCGGTCGGCGTGGACCTCCAGTACCGCCCCGCGTCGAACGTGTCGATCTCCTTTGGTCCCTCCTACGGTCATAATGAGACCGGCTTTCAGTACGTGCGATCGGTCGGCGACCCGACCGCCACGGACTTCTACGGCCGGCGCTACGTCTTCGCCGACCTCGAGCAGAATTCGGTCGCGCTCGACACGCGGTTCAACGTCACCTTCACGCCCAATCTCACCTTGGAGCTGTATCTCCAGCCCCTCATCGCGAGTGGCAGCTATTCACGGTACAAGGAGTTCGCCGCCCCGCGCACGCAAGACAGACTCGTCTACGGCGAAGACATCGGAACCATCTCGAGCCGCGGATCGACGCCCGACACGTTGACGATCGACCCCGACGGCAACGGCCCGGCGGCGAGCTTCGAAGTCCAAGACCCGAGCTTCACTTTCCGCTCACTGCGCGGCAACGCCGTGCTGCGTTGGGAGTACCTACCGGGGTCGACCCTCTATTTCGTCTGGAACCGGGGCAGCGAATCGACGCTCACGCGAGGCTCGATCGAATTCTCGGACGATGTGCGGTCACTCTTCCGCGGGCCGGCTCAGAACATCTTCCTGGTGAAGGTGAGTTACTGGCTGGGGCTCTAGGAGCCGACCCGACGGAGGACAGTATACCCGAATAGAATCTCCTGGTTTCGCTTTGCTACTGACCTCACACCGAACGACCGTTGCCTTCCTCTCAGCGCCAAGGTCTTAGTGTTGGAACCGTCGACTGTTCACCCGCAGAACTCCGTTGGAGGCTCATCAATGAAGCGCGCATGGTGGATCCTCGCGGTCGCGGCGCTCGTTGGCGCGTGCGCCGGGGACCGGACTGCCGGCCCCGTCGGGGACGGCATGACGCGGATCCTGCTGACCGATAGCCCGTTCCCCTACGACTCCGTGGGAAGGGTGGATGTCCACGTCGTTCGCGTCGCCGTGTCTCGCACGGCCGACACCGGTGCTGCAGCAGCGAGCCAGGAATGGATCACGGTCGCCGAGCCGGATCGTGTGTTCAACCTGCTCGAGCTGCGCGATGGCGCGACCGCGCTGCTCGGCGAAGTGGAGCTGACGGCCGGTGAGTACCCCGCGCTCCGCATGGTGATCAACACGAATCTGTCGAACGTGTCGTGGAGGAGCGGTGAAGACGCCGCGGTCGATTGGCAGCATCCCGGCGAGATCACTCTCAACGCGCTCGTCGAAGGCGCGTTGGCCGTTCCGGAGGCAGGTGGCCGCATCGTGATCGACTTCGACGTCGGCCGCAGCTTCGCGAGCATCGCCGAACCCGCCGACGGGTTCCTCTTCATCCCGTGGATCCGTGCCGTGAACGACGTTACCACGGGCGAGATCGCGGGCACGCTGTACGGATGGACGATTGAAGGCGAGTCGTGGCCGCTCGACGGCGGCGTGGTCGCCGTCTATCGCGGCGACACTACCCGGTCACCCGCCACGTGGAGCCTCGCGGCCTCGGCACCGGTCGACCGGGACGGCAGCTACGCGGTGCGCTATCTGGCCCCGCGCGACTACATCGTGCAGGCGACTCCGGCGCCGGGCACCGACCTCGCCGCGGCAACGGTGTGGCCGGTACCGGTCGCGGCGGGAACGCGCACGATGCTCGATATTCAGCTCCAGCGTGCGGACCAGGGCATCGGCGGGTTCTTGCGCATCGTGGGTGACACAGGCCTGGCAGTGGGCGAGAGCACAACCTATTTCGCAGCGATCTTCGACGCGATGGGAGACTCGGTGCTCACCGACGACGTTTCCTGGTTCACGTCGGACCCCTCCATCGTGAGCATCACGATGCCAGCGGGCACGGGTGGCTCGCAGACCGTGGTGGTCACCGGCCACGCCGAAGGCTACGCGGTGATCTCGGCGACGAGCGGGAGCCTCTCGGGCGAGGTGTACGTGCGGGTGGGCGACGACGGGGGTGGTGGAAGCGGCGGCCCTGTTGCGACCGTCGTATTGAGCCCGGCGAGTCAGACGATTCAGCTCGGCGACTCGGCGTACGTCGAGGCGATTCTCCGCGATGCAGAAGGTCGGCTTCTGAGCGACCGAAGCCTCACGTGGGT
>JBDHCY010000247.1:0-5790 GCA_039591795.1 Gemmatimonadota bacterium
AACCTTATCGGACCCCGTGAACGTTCCTCTTCTCGACCTCGCGGTGCAGTACCGCGACCTCAAGCCCGAGATCGATGAGGCGCTCGCCCGCGTCTTCGCGTCCCAGCGCTTCATCCTCGGCCCGGAGGTCGGCGAACTGGAGGCCCAACTCGCCGCGCTCTGCGGCGCCCGATTCGGCGTGTCGTGCGCGTCGGGCACCGACGCGCTCTTGCTTCCGCTCAAGGCACTGCACCTCGGCCCCGGCGACGAAGTGATTACGACCGCGTTCACGTTCTTCGCGACCGCCGGCGCGATTCACAACGCGGGTGGCCGCCCAGTGTTCGTGGACATCGATGCGGCGACGTTCAACATCGATCCCGACGCCGTTGCGGCCGCATGGACCGATCGCACACGGGCTGTGGTGCCGGTGCATCTCTTTGGTCAAGTCGCAAATCTCGAACGGGTCCTCCCGCTGGCCGAGCGGAGCGGAGCCATGGTGCTCGAGGACGCCGCGCAGGCAATCGGCGCCCGGCGAAGAGTCGACGGACGATGGCGGATGGCAGGGGAGATGGGTACAGCGGGCGCGTTCTCGTTCTTCCCGACGAAGAACCTAGGCGGTTGGGGTGATGGCGGCATGATGGTGACGCAGGACGAAACCCTGGCCGGTCGGCTGCGGCGGTTGCGCGTCCACGGCGGCGCCAAGGAATACCATCACGAAGAGATCGGCACCAACTCCCGGCTCGATACCCTCCAGGCCGCGGTCCTCCTCGCCAAACTCCCACACCTCGCGCGCTGGAACGCTGCGCGGGCGGCGCACGCGGCACGGTACGATGAGGGCTTCGCCGACCTCGACGCCGTGCGGGCACCGCATACAGACCCCGCAAACGAGCACATCTTTCATCAGTACACGCTGCGGGTCGAGCGCCGCGATGCGTTGGCGGCACATCTGGCCGCGCGCAACATCGGGCACAAGGTGTACTACCCCGTGCCGCTGCACCGACAGGAGTGTTTCGCAGCGTTGGGGTACCAGGCGGGTCAGCTTCCCGAGGCCGAGCGCGCTGCCCGCGAGGTCCTGTCGCTGCCGGTGTATCCGGAGCTCACGGCGGATCAGTGCGATGCCGTGATCGCCGCGGTGCGGGAGTTCTACCAGTGACCCCCGTGCGGCTCGGTGTGATTGGCGCCGGGGCGTGGGGGCGAAATCACGTGCGGACGGCCGCCAGGCTCCCGGAGGCCGTGCTGGCAGCGGTCTGCGACGTGAGCGACCAAGCGCGAGAGTCAGTCGCGCGCAGCCATCCGGACGTTCACCTCACTGCGGACGTCGACGATCTGCTCGAGCGGGTCGACGGGGTCGTGATCGCCACCTCCGCCCGGACACATGCTGCCCTCGCGACACGCGCGGTCGAGGCCGGGAAGCCGGTGCTCGTAGAGAAACCGTTCGCGCTCTCGGTGGTGGAGGCGGCGACGGTGGCGGCCCTCGCAGCGGACCGCGGCATCCCGATCCTGGTCGGCCATCTCCTCCTGTTCCACCCGGTCGTCGAGCGGCTCCGCGAGCTCATGCAGAACGGCACACTGGGGCGGGTGCTCTACATGCACGGTCAGCGCGTCAACCTCGGCCAGGTGCGCCCAGACGAGAACGCGCTCTGGAGCTTCGGCCCGCACGACGTGTCCGTGGCCCTCTTTCTGCTCGGGGAACGTCCCGTTCGGGTCGCGGCGCAAGGAAGTGCGTATCTCCAACCCGGCGTGGAAGACGTGGTCTTCGTGCACCTCGATTTTCCGAGCGGCGTGCTGGCGCATCTTCAGCTGTCGTGGCTCGACCCGCACAAGGAGCGGCGGCTGACGGTCGTGGGAGAGCGACAGATGGCCGTATTCAACGACATGGAGCCACGGGAGAAACTCCGACTCTACGACAAGGGAGTCGACCGGCCTCCCGAGTACGCTTCCTTCGGCGAGAGCCTTGCCATCCGCGAGGGTGACATCGCCATCCCGAAGCTCCCGAACACGGAGCCGCTCGCGGCCGAGTTGAGGCACTTCGTCGAGGTCGTCTCGGGCCGTGAGGCGCCGCGTGCCGGGCCAAGCGACGGTGTGGACGTCGTGCGCATCCTCGAGGCGGCAGACCGCTCCCTCGCTTCAGGCGGCGTACCGGAACATTTGGAGACGATGTGAGCGACCGCTACGAAATCGAGCTGATCGCGAAGGCCAAAGACCGATCGGCGATCATCGGGGTCGCCGGCCTCGGGTACGTAGGGCTGCCCCTCGCGGTGGAGTTTGCCGAGGCGGGGTATCGGGTCCTTGGCTTCGACGTTGCGGGCGGCGTCGTGGACGACATCATGGCTGGCCGCTCTCACATCCAGGACGTCCCGTCGGCGAGTGTCGCCGCTCTGGTTGACGCGGGGCGCCTCAGCGCCACGAGCGACGGCCGGCGGTTAGCGGAGGCCGATGCCATCTCGATCTGTGTCCCGACCCCACTGTCCAAGACGCGGGATCCCGACGTGAGCTACGTGCTCTCCGCCACGGAGACCGTCAAGCGCGTCCTGCGACCTGGGCAGGCAGTCGTTTTGGAGAGCACGACGTATCCGGGAACCACGCGAGAGCTCATGCTTCCCGCCCTCTCCGAAACGGGTCTCACGGTGGGAGTCGAGTTCTTCCTGGCCTTCAGCCCCGAGCGCGTGGATCCGGGCAACGATCGTTGGAGCACGCGGAACACACCGAAGGTGGTCGGGGGAATCACGGACGCGTGTCGGCGCGTCGTGATGGCCCTGTATGAGCCGGCCATTCAAACGTTGGTGCCGGTGTCGTCGACGGAGGCCGCGGAGCTCGTCAAAGTGCTCGAAAACACGTTCCGTTCGGTCAACATCGGCATGGTCAACGAGATGGCCATCGTGTGCGACAAGCTCGGCGTCGACGTGTGGGAGGTCATCGAGGCGGCTGCGACGAAACCGTTCGGCTACATGAAGTTTCTTCCCGGCCCGGGGATTGGAGGGCACTGCATTCCAATCGACCCGCACTATCTCGCGTGGAAGATGCGAACCCTCAACTACAAAACGCGCTTCATCGACATCGCCGGCGAGGTCAATTCCGAAATGCCCCTGTTCTGGGCTCGCAAGGTCCAAGCCGCGCTCAACGACGCCGCAATGGCGGTCAACGGATCGGACATTCTCTTGCTCGGGCTCGCATACAAGCCGAACATCGGCGACATGCGCGAGAGCCCGGCGCTGGACATCATACGGCTCTTGGAGGCACAGGGAGCCAGGGTGAGCTATCACGATCCGCACGTGCCGCGCCTTGAAGAGGAGGGGAGGGTTCGGACCTCGGTGGCGCTGACCCCCGAGACGTTGCGCGCCGCCGACTGCGTGGTGATCGCCACGGACCACGATACGATCGACTTTGCCCTGGTGTCCGCGCATGCACCGCGCGTCGTCGACTGTCGTAATGCGCTTGCTCGTGTGAAAGGATCAGCTGAATGAAGACCGCCGTCATTGGCACTGGGTACGTAGGGCTCGTCGTTGGCGCCTGCCTCGCCGAGACCGGCAACGACGTCGTCTGCGCTGACGTCGATACCGAGAAGATCGCCGCGCTCAAGGAGGGGCGTATCCCGATCTACGAGCCGGGCCTCGACCTCTTGGTGACCCGCAACCAGGACCAACAGCGCCTGCACTTCACCACCGACGTCGGTGAAGCGATCCGCTCGTCGGAGATCATCTTCATCGCAGTGGGCACTCCGCCCGACGAAGACGGCTCGGCGGACCTCCAGCACGTCCTCGACGTCGCACGCACGATCGGGCAGAACATGAACGAACCGAAGCTCGTTGCCACGAAGAGCACCGTGCCCGTTGGCACGGGTGCGCTCGTCCGGCGTGCGATCGCGGCCGAGACCGATACGGCGTTCGAAGTCTGCTCGGCGCCCGAGTTCCTCAAGGAGGGCGCGGCGGTGGACGACTTCATGCACCCGGATCGGATCGTGATCGGGGTCGAGTCGGAGGAGGCGGCCGAGACGCTGCGCGCGCTCTACGCACCATTCGTGCGAACCGGCAATCCGATCCTCTTCATGGACGTTCCTTCGGCGGAGATGACCAAGTACGCCGCGAACGCCATGCTCGCCACTCGGATCTCGTTCATGAATCAGATCGCCGCGCTCTGCGAGGAGGCCGGCGCCGACGTGAATGAAGTGCGGCGCGGGATCGGGAGCGATCGGCGTATCGGCTCGGCGTTTCTCTTTCCAGGTCCAGGGTACGGCGGCTCGTGCTTTCCAAAGGACGTTCGCGCGCTTATTCGGACCGGGGCGGAGCACGGCGTCGATCTGGCAGTCCTTACCGCGGTCGAGGAGATCAACGATCGGCAGAAAGAACGCATTCTCGCCAAGCTTCTCGAATCGCTGGACGATGCCCAAGGCGCTCGAGTCGCGATCTGGGGCCTCGCATTCAAGGCCGAGACCGACGACATGCGAGAGTCGCCGTCGGTCGTCGTCGTCCGCGGTCTCCTCGAGGCGGGAGTCGAGGTGTCGGCGCACGACCCGGCGGCGGCCGCGAACGCGCGGCAGCTCTTCGGCGACCGGATCCGCATCGAGGACAACGCCTACGATGCCGTCAGGGGCGCGTCGGCGCTGTGCATTCTCACTGAGTGGCTCCAATACCGGAACCCCGACTTTCCTCGCATCAAGGCCCTCATGGCCCGCCCCGTCATCATTGACGGTCGCAACCTCTTTGAGCCGGCGCGGCTCGGTAAGCTCGGGTTCCGCTACGTCAGCGTCGGCCGGGCGTCGGTGTGATGCGCGTCCTCATCACCGGCGCCGGGGGCTTCCTCGGGTCGCATCTCTGCGATCGGTTGCTTGCCGAGGGCTTCGAGGTCATCGGGATGGACAACTTCGTCACCGGTGCGCCCGACAACGTTGCCCACCTGTTCGGCCACCAGCGATTCCGGATGATCGCGCATGACGTGACCGAGTTCATCTACGTCGAAGGACCGCTCGACGGCGTCCTGCACTTCGCGTCGCCGGCCAGTCCCGCAGACTACCTCGACAAGCCGATCCAGACGCTCAAGGTCGGATCCCTCGGCACGCACAAGGCCCTCGGGTTGGCCAAGGCGAAGGGCGCCCGTTTTCTCCTTGCATCGACCTCCGAGGTCTACGGCGACCCGCTCGTCCACCCGCAACCGGAGTCCTATTGGGGCAACGTGAATCCGGTGGGGCCGCGAGGCGTCTACGACGAGGCAAAGCGGTTCGCGGAAGCAATGACCATGGCGTACCATCGCTACCACGGAGTGGATACGCGCATCGTTCGCGTCTTCAACACGTATGGGCCGCGCATGCGGCCCAATGACGGGCGGGTCGTGTCCAATTTCATCGTCCAAGCGCTGCGGGGGGGGCCGCTCACCGTGTATGGCGACGGAAGCCAGACGCGATCATTCTGTTACGTGGATGATCTCGTGGAAGGGATCACACGCCTGTACCTGCACGGTGATGCCGAGCCCATGAATCTCGGAAACCCGGAAGAGTTCACGGTCGCCCAGCTTGCAGACCGCGTCCGCACCTTGGTCGGGGGAGATGTCCCGATCGTCCGGAAACCCCTCCCCGAAGACGATCCTCAAGTACGGCAGCCGGACACAGGGCGCGCGAAGGCAGCCCTCGGCTGGGCACCAGCCGTTGAGCTCGACGAAGGACTCCGCCGCACCATCGCCTATTTCGAGGAGCGGCTCGAGAGCGAGCGAGTCGGCCAATGACCCGGGTCTTGCTGACCGGCGCGGCCGGGTTCATCGGCTCGCATGTGGCTGAGGCACTCGTGGCGCGCGGCGACGAGGTCTTCGGTGTCGACTCGT
>JBDHCY010000248.1:0-5764 GCA_039591795.1 Gemmatimonadota bacterium
CGGGTTGGTGGCGGAGTTGTCGATCACGACGTCCCACGTGTGGCCTTTCAGAGACTCCAGGTCGCCGTCGCGGTCGCCGCGCAGTTTCTCGACGGTCGGGAACAGTTGGGTGTTGGTTCGCCCGCGATTGAAGATCGTGACGACGTGTCCTTTGTCGAGCAGCGTACGAACCATGTGCGGACCGATGAATCCCGTTCCGCCGAGGACGAGCACGCGCAGGGGCGCGCGCGGGACCAAATCGTGCCACGGGACGAGGCCCTTGGGGAGCGCGAGGCCCAGTGCGCCCCCTGCCGAAATCGAGAGAAACGTCCGACGTGACGTGTCCATGTACCGTTTCCTTGCTACAGGTGACTGATCACGGGAAGAGCGCTCGTGCCGTTGGGTTCGATCGTTAATAGCACGGCAGGGGCGTCGGTGCCACTCGGGGAGCCGTGCCACACGTTGCGATTTGGCGCTCGAAGGGCTTTGATTGAGGGCTGACTCTGCGCTCATAATCGAGGTGACGACCATGACCCGCCAACACGTTTCGCTTCGCTCTCTGCCGGCGTCTGGACTGGTGCTGGTGCTCGGCCTGTTCGTGGCCGGTGCCGCAAGCGCGACAGCCCAGGGGACCCGGCTGCTGCGGGATCCCGACGTCGGCCCGAACGCCATCGTGTTCGTCCACGCCAACGATCTCTGGCTCGTGGGGCGCGACGGCGGAGACGCGCGGAGGCTCACGAGCGCCGAGGGTGCCGAGACCGATCCGGCGTTCTCTCCCGATGGCAGGTGGATCGCCTTCACGGGTCAGTACACCGGCAACACGGACGTGTATGTCGTGGCCGCGACCGGGGGGCCGCCGACGCGGCTGACCTGGCACCCTGGCGCGGACGTCGCGCAGGGATGGACGCCTGGCGGCACGATCCTCTTCCGATCAGGCCGTGAGGGTCAACCCACCAAACTGTGGCGCTTCTACACGGTTTCGCCGGAGGGTGGCTTTCCCCAGCCGCTCGCGGTGCCCCAGGCCTATCAGGGCGAGATGAGCGCCGACGGCGGGCAGGTGGCGTACCAGGAAATCGGGTACTGGGATCCCGAATGGCGGAACTACCGTGGCGGGCAGGCGCAACCGATCGCGGTCGTCTCAACGAGGAACTGGGAGCGGAGCACGCCCCCCTGGGAAGGGGAGCGGCAGATGGCACCCGTCTGGATGGACGGGGCCGTCTATTACATGTCCGAGCGCGACTGGGCGAGCAACGTGTGGTCGTGGAACCCGGAAACCCGGGAAGAGCGACAGCTCACCTTCCACGCCGACTTTGACGTGAAGAGCCTCGGCGCGGGCGAGGGGGTGATCGTGTACGAGCAGGGCGGCTACCTGCACGAGCTGAATCCGACGACGGGCACGACGCGCCAGCTCGAGATTCGCGTGGCAGCGGACCTCAACTGGGCCCGGCCGCGCTGGGTCGAGGTTGGGGCCAACAGTCTCCGCGGCGCGCGCCTGTCGCCAACCGGCGCACGCGCCCTGTTCGAGCACCGCGGCGATCTCTTCACCGTGCCTGGAGAGAACGGAAGCTGGCGCAACATTACCCGGACCCCCGGCGTGGCCGATCGGCACGCCGTTTGGTCTCCCGACGGTACGCAGATCGCCTGGTTCAACGACCAGGGTGGCGAATACGGCTTGATCGTGGCCGATCAGGACGGCGGCAACGCGCGACGGATCGACATTCCGAATCCGACGTTCTTCTTCGTGCCCACGTGGTCGCCAGACGGTACGCGGCTGGCATTCACCGACACGGACTACCGCGTTCTCATCATCGACCTCGACGGCGGAGAGCTCACGCACGTCGACACCGACCGCTTCGCGCACCCGCAGCGATCGATGAACCCGGTGTGGTCTCCGGACTCGCGATGGGTGGCCTACAGCCGCCGGCTCGACAATCAGTTGCGCGCGGTGTTCGTCCACGACACCCGGGGCGGGGAGACGCGGCAGCTCACCGACGGAATGGCCGACGCGATCAGCCCGGTCTGGGACGCGTCGGGGAAGTATCTCTACTTCCTGGCGTCCACCAACTTCGGTCTCAACACCGGCTGGCTGGACATGACGTCCTACGATCGGCCGGTGACCCGCGCTCTCTATCTCGCGCTTCTACAAAAGGACGAGGCGTCGCCGTTTCTTCCGCGGTCCGACGAAGAGACCGACGGGGAGGAGCCCGACTCGAATTCGAACCGCTCGCGCGACGGCGGGGAGCGCGGATCGTCCCAGGCCACCGACGTCGTCATCGACTTCGACGGTATTGCCGGGCGCATCGTCGACGCACCCAACCTTCCCATCCGCAACTACCAGGGGCTCGTTGCGGGGCCGGAGGGTCGCGTCTTCGTGGCCGAAGCGATCCCCAACGAACGCGGGTTCACCCTCCATCGGTACACGCTCAAAGACCGCAAGGCGGAGAAGTTCCTCGAAGGAGTGAACGAGGCCGCTGCGTCGCACGACCGGAAGAAGTTGCTGAACCGTCGAGGCAGCGCGTGGGCGATCGCGAATGCGGGCGGATCTGCGCCGAAAGACGGTGGGAAGCGTCTCGCGCTCAACGGCATGCGGACGCTGGTCGAGCCCCGCGCCGAGTGGGGGCAGATGTTGCGGGACGGATGGCGTTTCATGCGCGACTTTCTGTATGTGGACAACGTCCACGGTGCGCCGTGGGACGACGTGTGGCGTTGGTACGAGCCGTGGGTGGCAAGCGTGAATCACCGGTCCGACTTCAATCACCTGCTGGACATGGTTTCCGGTGAGGTGGCGGTTGGCCATTCCTACGTCCGCGGCGGAGACTATCCCGATCTCGCAAATCCACGCACCGGGCTGCTCGGCGTCGACCTCGAAGAGGTGAATGGTTTCTACCGCATCACGCGGATCTACTCCGGGGAGGAGTGGAACCCGGGCTTGCACGGTCCGCTCGCGGTGCCCGGGATGCACGTAGAGGAGGGTGACTACCTCGTCGCGATCGACGGACGCCCGCTGCGCTCGCCGACGAACCCCTTCATGCTGCTCGAAGGCACGGCTGGCCGGACCATTACGGCCTCCGTGAACGACGAGCCGTCATTGGAGGGCGCCCGCACGGTCGTGGTCGAGCCGGCGTCGAACGAACGGCAGCTCCGCACGTGGGCCTGGGTGGAGCATAACCGCCGCCGGGTGGACGAAATGAGCGACGGCCGGCTCGCGTACGTGTGGCTCCCCAACACTGGACGGGGCGGCTACAGCTACTTCAACCGCATGTACTTCGCGCAGCAGGACCGACAGGGCGCCGTCATTGATGAGCGGAACAACGGCGGCGGCTCGGCGGCGGACTACATCGTCGACGTGCTGAGTCGCGAGCTCACGGGGTATTTCAACTCGCGTGCCGGCGACCGTAAGCCGTTCACCCAGCCGATGGCGGGCCTGTGGGGCCCGAAGGTGATGATCATCAACGAGCGGGCGGGGTCGGGTGGAGACCTCCTGCCGTATCTCTTCCGGCTGAGACAGGTCGGTCCGCTCGTCGGCACGCGGACCTGGGGTGGACTCGTGGGTACGTGGGACACGCCGCCGCTTCTCGACGGCGGTCGGTTCGTCGCCCCGCGCGGTGGCTTCTTCGACCTGAGCGGTGAGTGGGCCGTCGAAGGCGAAGGCGTGGCACCGGATATCGAGGTCCGCAACGATCCCCGACCGGTGATTGCAGGTGGCGACCCGCAGCTCGAGCGCGCTGTCGAGGAGGCGCTTCGTTTGTTGGAGACCGGGCGTGTGGTGCTCAAGGGCGAGCCGCCGGCACCGATTCGGTGGAGGCGGCCGGTGCGGGCGGCGACTGGGGGTGGAGGGAATCAGTAACGATTGGCGACGGCGGCCGGGACTAGCGCGAGATGCCGACCACCTTGCCGTCTAGCTCCCAGGCAGGATCGATCTCGATGCGTAGATGAGCCAGCGCGGTGACCGCAACGTCGACGATCTCCGGGATCGTTCGTGACCGGCCGATCTCGGCGGCGGGCCCGCTCGCGAGATAGAAGATCGTTCGCTCCTCTTCGGATTCACCACCGTGCCCACCGTCGGGCCTCCGACCGTGATCCGTGGAGACGAGGACGAGCCAGTCTTCGGTGTTATGGGATCGACGACGACGAACGGCGTCGATGAGTTGCCCGACGTGTCGATCCGCAAGCGCGATGGCGGCGCGGTATTCGCTCCCGATCGATTCCGCCTCGTGACTGGTCTCGTCCGGGTTGCCGAGGTACACGAACGCAACGTCTGGGTCCGCGTCGCGCAGATGCTCGACGGCGATCTCCACCGACCGTGTGTCCGCCGCGGCCCAACCCAGCGCATAGCCGTCCAGCACGACTGTGCTATCCGCCGTGGCGATCAGCGGTCCACCGGCATCATCCGTGATGAGTGGTAGCCAATCGGCGACGACGAACGTGTGCAACTCCGGGCGCACCTGCTCGATGCGCGTGAAGAGATCGGGATATCGATCATAGCGGTTCGTCGTAAAGTCGTTGTCCATGACGCCGTGCTTGCCGGGCCAGACGCCTATCAGCATGCTCGACCAGCCCGGGCCGCTGACCGTGGGCAGTCCGGTCCGGGCTCGATCGCTGTAGGTGCCCTGCGAGATGAGCGCATCGAGGTTGGGGGTCGCGACGCTCGCGAGCACATCGGGGCGCACACCGTCGATTCCGATGATGAGGACTTTGGGCGTGAGGCCGTTCGCCTGTGCCGAGAGCGGGGCGATGGCCGGCGCGAGGCAGGTCGCTAGGGCGGCTATTGGACGCCAGTTGCCGATGGGCCGGCGGGGGTGCTCCGCTGAGGGACGGGAAGTGATCTCGGTCATAGGGTGGCAAAGGTACGATGGGCACGGACGGTCTGCGAGCGTGGCGTGGAGGGTCCCGCACCAGATCTCTCGTTCACGACGGTCGCTGGCATTACGTTGCTTACTGAACCCAGTGCCTGATCGAATGCGACCGATCTACGTCTTCGGCTTGATCCTCTGGCGCGGGGGACTGCTCCTTGCGGGGGCTACGGCGCTCGTGCTCACGGCCCGCTGGCTCTTGCGTTTCATCGATCTGCCCTTGCAACTCGAGCTGGGGGTGGGCATCGTGGCAGCGGGAGTGGTCCTCGTGCTCGTGTCTCTCATCCTCGAGCGCGCCCGAGCCCTGCGCGAAGAGGAGGGTCTCAGCGAATGATCCGATCGATCCGCGTGTTCGGATTCCTCTTGATCGGGGTGGGTGTCCTCGTTCTGCTCACCTGGGTGATCACGCCGCTGCGAGCGCTCTGGCCGTGGTTCCGAGCGCTGCCGCTCGCGATCCAGATCGGGATTGGGGTCGCCCTGCTCGGGTTGTTGGTGCTCATGGGATCGCTCATCGCTGAACGCATCGCGGACCGCGAGCGCGATCGGAGCCTACTGGAAGATCGGCTCTAGAATCGGGCGGGCCGCTGCACTCAACTGGAGATGATAGACATGATCACGGTGAACACAGACTTCGTGCCAGGCCACCGAATTCGCGAGACCCTTGGCTTGGTGCGCGGGAGCACGATTCGGGCGAAGCATCTCGGCAAGGATATCATGGCAGGTCTTCGCATGATCGTGGGCGGAGAGATCACGGAGTATTCCGAGATGCTGGTCGAGGCTCGCAACGAAAGCCTGCGCCGCATGGAGGCTCAAGCGAAGCAACTCGGTGCTGACGCCGTCATCAACGTCCGGTTCGTGACGTCACAGGTGATGTCAGGGGCGGCCGAATTGCTCAGTTATGGTACGGCGGTGAAACTCGAGGTGGAGTGATG
>JBDHCY010000249.1:0-5727 GCA_039591795.1 Gemmatimonadota bacterium
ACTTACTGCGTTAGCGACGGCACCGAAGGGGTCGCTCCCCCCGACGCCTAGTACCCATCGTTTACGGCGTGGACTACCAGGGTATCTAATCCTGTTTGCTCCCCACGCTTTCGCGCCTCAGCGTCAGGACCGGCCCAGCAGACCGCCTTCGCCACTGATGTTCTTCCCGATCTCTACGCA
Source organism: Gemmatimonadota bacterium (assembly GCA_039591795.1). Lineage (GTDB taxonomy): Bacteria > Gemmatimonadota > Gemmatimonadetes > Gemmatimonadales > GWC2-71-9 > JBDHCY01. The sequence continues at coordinate 181 of JBDHCY010000249.1, forward strand.
TTCCACCGCTACACCGGGAATTCCATCTGCCTCTACCGGCCTCTAGCCCGGCAGTCTCGTCGGCAGGCCCGGGGTTGAGCCCCGGGATTTCACCAACGACTTACCGAACCGCCTACGCGCCCTTTACGCCCAGTGATTCCGGACAACGCTCGCACCCTCCGTATTACCGCGGCTGCTGGCACGGAGTTAGCCGGTGCTTCCTCTGGAGGTACCGTCACCCAGGGTCCCCTATTTAGGGCCCCGTATTCGTCCCCCCCGACAGTGGTTTACAACCCGAAGGCCGTCATCCCACACGCGGCGTCGCTGCGTCAGCCTTGCGGCCATTGCGCAAGATTCCCCACTGCTGCCTCCCGTAGGAGTCTGGGCCGTGTCTCAGTCCCAATGTGGCTGGCCATCCTCTCAGACCAGCTACCCGTCGTTGCCTTGGTGGGCCATTACCCCACCAACAAGCTGATAGGTCGCGAGCTCCTCCACCGGCGCCACCTTGCGGCAGCTTTCACCCTTAGGAGATGCCCCCTAAAGGTCGCATGCGGTATTACCCGGCCGTTGGGCCGGCTATTCCCCACCGTTGGGTAGATTGCTCACGTGTTACTCACCCGTCTGCCACTAACCTGAAAGAGCAAGCTCCTCCAGGTCCGTGCGACTTGCATGTGTTAGGCACGCCGCCAGCGTTCGTCCTGAGCCAGGATCAAACTCTCCAAAAGAGAATTCAAACTGCTCATCGAACGACTTGGTCGTCCGCTATCACTCAGAGATTGGTTCCCCTCGAGGCAGAGCCTCTGATGCTCCACCCCTCAACTGGGGCCGCACTCCGCACTGCCCACCGATCCAACAATTGTCAAAGAGCGAAACACGCCGCGAAGGAATTCGCGGCTAGCACTGAACCGTAATCGGGAAGGCCCCCTCGGTCAAGTGACCGATCCGGCACAGCTTGCAGGACCTCCAAGTGCGAAAGCTAGCGCACGGCTGGGGGGGGACAAGTGGGGGGGTAGGGGGAGATGGTCAAGGACGGTCGGGGACGACCGTCCCCGCCCGTCTCTCATCAACTGGCCCCTCCCTACCCCCCTCCCCGCACCGACCAGCCAAAGAGCAGCAGCCCGATCGCCGCAATCCAGCTCCCGGCGACCCGCACCGCGATCCGGGTCCACGCCCGCTCGAGCGAGACGACGAAGGCGGCAACGAGCGCGACGAGCGCGAAGACCGAGGCCGCCGCCCCGATGAGGCCCACGACTCCGAGGCCAGCTGCGCTCATCTCGACCCCGTTCAAGTAGCCGTGCAGCGCGCCGAGCAGCCCGGCGAGGATCGCAACCGCGCGGTGCGACACGCGCGCATCCGCAGCCACGAGCCCGCCCAGGACGAGGAAGGAAAGCGTCGTCACGCGAAATGGCAGCCCCGAGGGAGCGACGAGCCCGACCACTCCCCCCAAGAACCACACCGCCGGGAGCCCGAAGACCACCGTGCGACCGTCTCTCGCACCCCGCAATCCGGCGAGGAGAGCGAGGGCGATCGTCGGGAGGAGATCCTCGGGCGTGACTGCGAGGTGCGAGATGCCGTCGAACAAGGGGCCCAGCCCGGTGGAAACGAGGTGTGCGGCCGCGGGGGCGGGGGTCCACGCGAGGAGCAAGGCGCCCGCGAGGCACGGCCCGAGCAGACGAGCGATTGTCGCCGGCGCACCGGGAGGCCCCGGACGGCGTCCGCTCACGTCAGTGCCCTGAACAGGAAGTAGACCCCGCCGAGTGCGACGAGCAGGCCTGCGGCGCGAAGCAGCGCACCGCCCCAAGGCCACTTGTGGAGAAGACCGATCCCGATCCCGACCCCGTGGAGCGTCCCGGTACTCGCGACGAAGCCGATGCTGTAGAGGACGCCGCTCTGGCCGTCCGGCAGCTCGGTCCCGTGCGCATGGCCGTGGAAGAGCGCAAAGAAGGCAACGAGCGCGGCAGCGGCCGCGAGCGGCGGCCGAAACTCGGCGGCCACGACCGCACCGAGGAGCACCGCCGACAGCGCAATCCCAAGCTCGACTCCTGGGAACGGGAACCCGATCAACGCGAGCATCCCGCCCATCGCCATCGTGACGGGGAAGGCCACGGGCAGGAGCCAGATGGCGGGAACCCCCAGCTGGGCACCCCAGATCCCGACGGCCACCATGGCGAGGACGTGATCGGGTCCAGAGACCGGGTGGGCGAGCCCACTCAAGAGTCCGGCTGCACTGCCCCCCTCATGCGCCCACCCCGGCGCGGCGATGCCCGCGGTCCCAATCGCGGCGAGCACGAGGGCGCGACGCATGGTCACGGGACGAACAGCAGCGCGACTCGTTGGATCGTCCAGAACGCGCCAAGGCCCCCGACGGCATACCCGGGTGCGAGGCGAGCCCACCGCGGCCACCGAACCTCGAGGATGCGGAACGAGCGAGCGAGGCCGAAGACGAAGACCACGAACATGATCTGGCCGATCTCCACACCGACGTTGAAGAACAGCAGGGCGAGCGGGATCTCGTTCGATGGGAGACCCATCCCCACGAGTCCGCTCGCGAACCCGAATCCGTGGAGCAGGCCGAACGCGAACGCCACCACCCACGGGTGCCGGATGGTGAAGCTGGTCTGGCCACGCCAGTAGCGGACGATCTCCGGCCCGAGGTAGAGGATCGACAGCGCGATGACCGCGTTGAGCGGCACAACCGGTGCCCGTGCCAAGCCGAGTGTAGCGATGGCGAGGGTGATGCTGTGCGCCACGGTGAACGAGGTGATCGTCTTCAGCAGCATCCAGCGGTTGGCCACGATCAAGAGCAGGCCGAACACGAAGAGGAGGTGGTCGACTCCCAGCGCGATGTGCACGACGCCGAGGCGGGTGTACGCGGCAATCCGAGACGCCGCTCCGGCTGGGCCGCCCACGGTCGCCGACGGAGCCGCCGGGCGGAGCAGGTGCGTCTCGGAGGTGCCGTTGACGTAGTGGACGCGCACGAGCACGTCTGTGAGCGTGGTCTCGAGCCCAGCGACTGCGAGCCTCTTGCCAGTGAGCCCGCCCTCGCACCTGAGCGTGGCCCGCACGAGCAGCGCGTTCCCTGTCCGGTCTTGGCGGCCCACGCTGCCCATGGTGCACGAGGTCGGGAAGACGGGGTCGATCTTCAGGCGGAGCTCGCCCCGCATCGGCTGCTTCCAAACGACGTCGAACTGCCCATCGGGACGCTCGCGCAGCTCCAAGTAGCCGGGCCGGACCTCGTGGGCGCGCGCGCCGCCGGCGGTGGCAGCGAGGAGGATCGCAACGAGGGCGAGGCCGCGCCGACTCATCGAGTCGCCCCCGTCGAGTCGGGCACCAGGCCATCGGGCCACTCGACCGTGACGACGTATTGGTCGCGGAAACCCTGGTAGAGCCGTTCGTTGACCTCCTGCTGACGTGCCCAGCCCCACTCCCGCGCGACCTGATCGCGCACTTCGTCGAGCGACGGGAGCGTCCCGTCGATACGCTCGGCGACCACAACGAGATGGAGGCCGAACCCGGACGGCACCGGCCCCTGCCAGGCGCCCGGCTCCAAGCTCCCGACGGCGGCGGCGAAATCCTGGCCGAAGGTCTGCGCCAACTCGCGCTCGCTCACACCGTCGAATCGCCGTGGCAAGGGGAGGCGATCACCAAGCGCGTCGACGTCGGCCTCGGTGCCCCTCTGGCGCAGCACTTCGAGAATCCGGAGCGCCGTGTCGCGCGCGGCCGCACCGTGACGATCCACGCTGACGTAGACCTGTGCAAGCCGGTATTGCGTGTCGCGTCGGAAGTCGTCGGCGTGTGTGCTGAGGTACTCCTCGAGGTCTTGGTCGGTGGGCTCTACCAGTTCGGCGAGGTCTTCCGAGAGGAACTCCATCTTCTGCCGCAACCGTCGTCGGATGATCGCGTCCTCACGGTCGAGCCCGAGCGCCAGCGCCTCGCGGTAGAAGATTTCCTCTTGGATGAAGTCGTTGATCAGACCGTCGAGCTCCTGGCGCGTGGGCGGACGCATCCACGTGCGGCGGAACCCCTCGAGGAGCCGCTCGACCTGACCTTGGGTCACCATGACTCGGCGACTCGGCTCGGTCGTCGACCCCGCGCCGGTGAGCTGGGCGATGACGAAGAGCGCGGCACCGAGTGCCAGGAAATGAACGAGGGGCTCGCGTAGGAGACGCTTCATCGGGCTCATGTCGAGGCTCAGCGAATCACGAACATGCTAGCCACGAATCGGGCAGAAGTCACCTGGCAGATTGCGCGGTGATTGGCGTCGGAGCGGCAGCACGCCACGCTACTCCGGCGACACGCCGCATTGCCTGCTGGGCTGTATGACGAACGCGACAGCTACCAGAGAATCGCCGAGACGGCGAGACCAACTGCGAAGTAATTGAAGCTCACGTTCTCGACGGCCTCGACGGGTCCTGGCACCACGTTGCCGTCGGGGTCGACGCTCTCGACTGAGCGGATCTCATAGTCGGGTTGGCTGAAATAGTACTCGGCGAACCCGCGGAGGGCGATCCGCTCGCTCACGCGCCCACGGATCGATACGCCGGTCATCGCCCCGAACGTCGTCTTCGGCTCGACGACCACGAGCGGAAGATCGGCCGTTCCGAATTCTTCCTGGAACTCCGGCCGCACCCGCGCGGTCACCGTTGCCGTGGCACCTGACGCCCAGCCCGCGGTGGCCTTGCCGACGATCGACCACCGATCACCTAGCGGCACGTTCACGAACGGCCCGATGAACACCGACTGAGTACCGAACGGCTGTGTGTTGAGCTCCTCGGCGATCGAATCGACGTCGGGATCGGGGACGAACTTGTCCATATTGATCGGGAACGCCGCGACCGAGATCTCGCCGCCGATGCCGAGATACCTGCTGAAGAAGAATGCGCCCTCGCCGCCGGCCGTCCACCCGTCCTCCGCCACGATGTCATTCCGCTCCTGGAGATCGCCCTGGTGATTGGCGTACCCCACCCGGAAATCGACGAACGATGGATTGGCACGGGGGCGCGGCGTACCGGGCGGCCGCGGCGGGTGCTTTCCCTTCTCGCGGAACGCCTTCCCCATCGCCACGTAGGCGATGTCGGTGCTCATGATGCCGATGCCAGCACCCACCAGAACGTCTGACAGCCAGTGCCTGTTGTTGAGCTGCCGGAACACGCCGGTCATCGCCGCCAGCGAGTACCCGCCAAGCGAGTAGAGGTAGCTCACATGCCCGTACTCGCGGTCGAGGAACCGTGCGGAGACGAACGACGCCGCCGTGTGGCCGGAGGGGAACGAGTTGCGCGCGCTCCCGTCTGGCCGCAGGACTTCAGTGAGCCCCTTCCCCGCGAAGACGGCGGCCGTTTCGATCGCGAGCGCCGTGGCATAGGTCGACGCGGCGCGAAAGAGCTTGTGCCGTCCGGGCACTCCGACGGCGTTCAAGCCAAGCGCTAAGCCACCGGCCGCCACTTGCCCCAGGTCGTCCGAGTGATCCGCGAAATCGGGGATGAACGTGTTGCGCCAGTCTCTGATGCTCTGCCGATTCAGAAACCCCTCGTCCTTGAACGTGAACAGGCCGGCCGTGATGAGCGCGGC
>JBDHCY010000250.1:0-5709 GCA_039591795.1 Gemmatimonadota bacterium
GTGAGGCCCCGCCAATAGCCGTAAACCGAAGCCGAGGTGTGAGCGACTGTGTAGTCCAGGGGAGCCTCGACGAGCCGTGCCACGCGCGATCGGGCACCGTCGGCGCCGATCACGAGATCGGCGCCCACGTCAATGACGCCGCCATCGGCTCCGCGGATCGTGGCGCCGCGAACGCGACCCTGTGGATCCCGAAGGAGATCGGCGACCGACTGACCGTGGACGACCTCCGCACCGGCGGCCGCGGCTGCGTCGGCCAGGACGGGGTCCAACACTGTCCTGCGCGGGGCACATAACGCGTCTACGCCGTCCCGCTCTTTGATCGGGATGGTGATGCGCTCGCCCCCGTAGTGAAACGTGGTGCTGCGGATGGTCGTCGTGCCGGACGCGCGGATCGCATCGAGCAGGCCCCAGCGGTGCAGCTGGAGCACGGCGCCCCGCATCAGCGCGTGGGTCGAGAGGGTGTCACTGCCGCGCCGGGCCGGGTCCACCACGAGCACGCGTAACCCCAGACGAGCAAGGAGCATGGCAATCGACGCACCGGCGCAGCGTGCGCCGGCGATCACGACGTCGTACTGTCGCCGTGCAACCGGTGAATCCGAAGTGAGTCCCATCTGATCAAGAATGCGCCGTAGCGAAATGCGGATCAAGCAGCAGGCGGAGCGGCGAGAAGGGCAGGGCACGCCCTTGCCGGGGCGAACGAGCTGTGTAAGTTCGTGCCTGAAGAGTCTGGAGATGGCGCTATGCGCATCCTCAACAGCCGCTTTCTCATGCTCCTGTGTCTTGTGGGCCTACCGCTGGCGTGTGGCGATGAGCCGAGCGCACCGCCAGGTTTCTCACTCGTTGGGACATGGGATTGGATTGGCTTCACCGACGCTGGCGTCACCGCGACAGTCACAGGGACCATGGTGTTCCGTGCCAACGGCACTTGGACCGGCGAGGGGACGGTCACCTTCCCCGACGAGGCGCCTGAGTCACTCTCGGCCACCGGGACGTATCAACAGACTGGTGACCAGGTGGTGTTGGTCTTGAACGGCGGTTCGACGACGTGGAACATCTCGGGCTCGCAGGACACGGTCGTCCTCACGGAGGTCGAGCCTCCTCCCGCGAATACGATCACGCTTAGACGACGCTGACCGCACGCTCCCGAAGAGCGAGGGGTGGCTCGTAGATCCGAACGACCCGACGCCTCCCGACTTAACCCTGAATGTCAGCGATCTTCCCGAGCGTGATGCGGAGTCTCCCTCTAGCGATGCTTGCCGCAACCCTGCTCCTGCTCTCGGCTGCTCAGGCACAAACGTCGGCACCTGATTCGGACTTCACCCTCGCGGCGGTCCAGACGGACACACCACCCGAGATTGACGGTGTGATTGGCGAGAGTGAATGGCCGAACGCCGCCCGCGCGACCGACTTCATCCGCTTCGAGCCACAGCGCGGCACGCGCTCACCCTGGCGTACCGACGCGCTGGTTCTCTACGACTCGAGTCACATGTACGTGGCGTTCGTCATCTGGGACGCCGAGGCTCCGGCCGCACAGCTCACTCGGCGGGACGCTTCACTGCTCGACGACGACGCGGTCGTCCTGCTCCTCGATACCCATCACGACAAGCAGTCCGCGTATTACTTCATGACCAACATGTTGGGAACCCAGGCCGACGGACGCGTCGCGAACGATGGACGAACGGTGGACGATACGTGGGACGCTGCATGGCAGGCCGCCGCCGCCCGCACTGACTCCGGATGGACCGTCGAGATGGGCATTCCGTTCACCTCGATGAGTTTCGCGTCGGGTGAGGACCGCACGTGGGGCATCAACTTCGGCCGCAGCCGACGGCGGACGCTCGAGGTGAGCTATTGGGCAGGACCACTCGAGAACCAATGGCGAGTGTCACAGGCCGGCGCCCTTCAAGGACTGCGGATCGCACCGCCACCACAGCGACATCAGATCATCACCTACGGTCTAACCCGCGCCCAACAAGACACCACGGCCGACTTCGACGCGGGCGTCGATGTGCGCTACGCCATCACGCCGCAATGGAGTGCGCTCGCAACGATCAACCCGGACTTCGCAACGATCGAGGCCGACCAAGAGCGCGTGAACCTCACGCGGTTCGAACTCGCGCTGCCTGAGAAACGACCGTTCTTCCTCGAGGGCGCGGAAGTGTATCGGCAACGCATCCGGACCTTCTACTCTCGGCGCATTGCCGACATCGACGTCGGTGGGCAGGCGTCCGGGCGCCGCGAGGCAGCCTGGAACGTGCACACCCTGGCTACGCGGTCTCCGATCGAAGGAGACTCGAGTACCGCGACCTATGCGGTTGGACGCGTGCAACGCAACCTCGGATCGTCGAACGTCGGCCTGGTGCTGGCGAATCAGACGTTGAGCGGCAACCGTGGGTCGCTCAGCGCCGATGCGACGTTGTTCTTCACCAGGACAATCGGGCTGACCGCGCAGCTGGCTCAAAGCTGGGGGGCCTTCGATACCGGAACGCTGGGGTACTTCATTCGACCGGCGTGGGATACGCCAACGTCCCATTTCCACGTACGGTTCACGCATCTCGGTGACCGCTTCGCCGACAACGTGAATGCCGTCGGATTCATCCGGGACGACGACCGCCGCGAGTTCGACTCGGCACTCGACCACACCTTCTGGCTGTCCGGCTCGATTCTCGAGCGGCTCGAATACGAGTCGAACTACAATATCTACTACAGCCAACAGAATGTGCTGCGCAGTTGGCAGATCGATCAATCACTGGACTTCGAGTTCGTCAACCGGCTCCGTTTCTCCGCCGTGCTGCAGGAGGAGTTCAAACGGTTCGAGGCAGACTTTCGTAACCGGGCGCTGCAATTGGGCCTGGGCTACAACGTGCGCGAGTACAACTCGGTCCAGGTCGCGTACCGTTTCGGGCGCAACTTCGACTCGGACTTCCAACTCCTGACTGCTGCAGCCGCCTACGCGGTCACCGAGGGCCTGTCGCTCGAGTATGAACTACAGCGCCTGGTGCTCGACCCCGACCCCAACGCCGAGACCACGTGGATCCATGTCGCCCGTCTGAACCAGTTTTTCACTCGCGACCTGTACCTGCGCGTGTTCCTCCAAACCAACTCAGCCATCGACCGCGAGAATGTCCAGGCGGTCTTTGTGTATCGCTACAAACCGCCATTCGGAACGCTTCAACTCGCCTACCAGCGCGGGACGGCCGAGTTCGGGCAAGCGTCGACGCAGGGCAATACGATCTTCTTCAAGGCCACGGTGGTTTTCTAGAAGACCTCAGTCGGAACACATGGGAGTGGGGTCGGCAAGGGTTGCGGGGGCTCGAGCCCCTCCGCCGCTATCTTCGTAAGTGCGTGCTTCAGGCGGGTCGTTGAGCTATCCGGTCGACGTGACAAGCCAAGCCACTCTGCCAGCAAGCTTGCCTGTCGACGAACCTTTCCACACAGTCCATCCGTTCTCGCGGAACCATGACTCCGTCCAGTGACTCGGTTTGGCTGGCGGCCTCCATCCGCCATCGTGACAATGACTGATCAAGATACCCTTCTCCGACAAGCGGGCAGCTAGTGCTTCTAGGAACATGCCTCGCTTGTCATCAGGGTAGGTCTGTGCAGTGCGGCGTTCTATGATCACGTCATACGGTCCAGAACAGATCGATGGATCCAGGACGTCACCCACTACGAATTCGACTGGGGTAGGCGCCGTGACGGGTCGCAGATCGTGAAAGACCTGAAGCAGTTTGTCACTCGAAGGGAACTCCTTGGCAACCTCCAGCGCTCGTGCCGAGAGATCCAGCGCCACTACCTCGAAACCAGCCGCAGCTAGTGCCCGTGGTTCCATCGAAACCCCGTTTCCTGCGCACAGGATGCTCCGCATCTCTTCGTCGCGCATCACCTCGATGAGATCGCGATCGTCGCACATCATGTCGAACAGAGGCGGTCCGAATCCGTGCGCGAGCTGCGCCTCCCAATACCGCTCCCACGCATCGCTGTCAGTGGGGTCGGCAGGAGGATGGACCCAGGCTACTCCGCGCGTCTCAAGCCCGAAGAGGCGTTTCAGCGTCGCAATCATGGCTTCGGACGCCTAGTCGCCACGTATCCGCTCCTTCCCCGCTTGGGCGATGGTACGCCGCCCTCACCGCGATAATACGGCTCCTCGGCGGGGCCTGCTAGATCATCGCTGAGGCTGTCAACCGACGCTTCCTCCGCCTCCGCCGATCGAGCGAATCTAGCGGCATCCCAGTGCCAGCCCCATCTTAGTCCCGGTCGCCGGCGGAGCGTCCCCTGTTTGTCTGCTGAACTGCTGGATCGTCTCAAGACTGTACTAGCTGACCGCTACGCCGTCGAGCGTGAGCTTGGCGCGGGCGGCATGGCTACGGTCTACCTCGCCACCGACGTGAAGCACGAGCGGCAGGTCGCGATCAAGGTCCTGCGTGACGAGGTCGCGAATGCTCTGGGTGCCCAGCGCTTTCTTCGCGAAATCAAGACCACAGCGCAACTGAATCACCCGCACATCCTCCCGCTGCTCGACTCAGGCGAGGCGGGTGGTTTGCTGTACTACGTCATGCCCAACATGGAAGGCAGCTCGCTGCGGGAGCGCATCGACCAGGAACGCCAGTTGCCGTTCGCCGACGCGCTGCGTATCACGAGGGAGGTCGCCTCGGCCTTGGACTACGCGCACCGGCAAGGTGTCGTCCATCGGGACGTCAAACCTGAGAACGTCCTGCTGCACGAAGGCGCCGCTCTCGTCGCAGACTTCGGGATCGGCAAGGTGGTCAGCACGACGGAAAGTCCGATCACGCAGACCGGCATCGCACTCGGTACGCCCGCCTACATGAGCCCGGAACAAGCTTCGGGGGAGGGGGACGTGGACGGCCGCAGCGATCTCTACAGTCTCGGCTGTGTGCTGTACGAGATGCTGACGGGCGAGCGGCCGTTCACCGGTGCGACCATGCAGGCGGTCATCGCCAAACGGTTCATCGCGCCGATTCCCAAGGTGAGCGTCTCGCGCGACGTGCCGGATGGCGTGGACCAGACGATCGCGCGCGCCTTGGCGCGAACACCCGTCGACCGATTCGCGACCGCCGCCGAGCTCATCAACGCGCTGGACGTCATCCGGGGTGAAGGCCCAACGACGCCTCCGGAGGGCAGGTTCGCATCCGGTGCTCCTCGGAAATCGATAGCCGTGCTCCCGTTGGCCAACCGGAGCGCCGATCCCGAGAACGAGTACTTCAGCGACGGCATGACCGAGGAGATCATCAATGTGCTGGCGAAGGTCCCAGGCATCCAGGTGGCGTCACGCACCTCGTCGTTCGCGTTCAAGGGCAAGGAGATGGACGTGCGCGAGGTCGGCGACAAGCTGGGAGTGGGGACGGTGCTCGAGGGCAGCGTGCGCAAGGTCGGCAACCGGATCCGCATCAGCGCCGAGTTGATCGACGTGGCGAACGGCTACCATCTGTGGTCGGAGAGCTACGATCGGCAGCTGGAGGACGTGTTCGCCATTCAGGACGAGATTTCGCGGGCCATCGTTGACGCGCTCAAGATCCAGCTCAGCGGCGACACGGGAAAGCTGGTCGTACCCGCGACCGAGAGCCTTGAGGCGTACACGCTGTATCTCAAAGGGCGCTTCTTCGTCAACGTCATCACGGAGTCGGAAGTCCGGCGGGGGTTGGATTTCTTCGAGCGTGCCCTTGCGGAGGACCCGAACTATCCCCAAGCCCA
>JBDHCY010000251.1:0-8954 GCA_039591795.1 Gemmatimonadota bacterium
AACCACTCGCTCGAGACGAGCTGCCGGTCTCCCCACCGCCCGTTCCGCAGAGCGAGCAACCCGAAGCGGGCGTGATCACGGGTATCGATGAAGAGGCCACCGCCCCAGTGTCCACCGCCGCTCACCGACTGCATCCGCGCCCCATCGATTTCGGTCCACGAGGTCTCGTAGCCGTGCCAACGCCAATCCGCGGACGCGCCGATCGGATCCATGATCCGCTGCTTCAAGATCTCCGGGAGCGGGCGGCGGAGGACGTGCAACAAGGAGTAGGCCAGAAGATTCACTCGGACGTCGTTGTACTCCCAGAAGGTGCCGGGCGGCTGGAGCTCGCGATCGACACCACGGCGTCTGTCCGCGATGTCGGGTTTGCCCCAGAGCGTGCCCTCCCACTCGCTCGTCTGCTGGAGCAGGTGGTGCCACGTAATCGCCGCGTTGTGCCCCGACGCGAAGATCCCGTCGGTCACGTACTCGCCGATCTGGTGGTTCACGTCTGGGATCAGGCCGTCGTCCCACGCCAACCCGGCCACGGTGGAGAGATAGCTCTTCGTCACGGAGAACGTCATGTCTTCACGATCAGTGTCGCCCCACTCCGTCACGATATAGCCGCCCTTGAGCACGATGCCGTTCACTCCTCCGCGCAACGCGGTCGGCCCCACGATCTCTTGGTAGGGAACACCTCGAAAGCGCTCGGTCAGATAGACGCCCGGGTCCTCGGGGATCTCTCGCGTGGGATGCGCATTGGCGTACTCAATGGCCGCCTGGAGCTTTCCCGCGTCGATCCCCATCTCCTCGGGCGCGCGTGTCTCCCACGCATCACCGGGAGGAGGGACGTATCGGTCCGCGCCGGAAAGCGGGCGTTCGCTGGCGCACGACCACGATAGCAGGGCGGCGCCAAGGCCGACGGCTTCACGCAGAGCGCGCCGGCGGCGCGGGCCGAGCAGCGGACGACGCGGTTGAGGCATCGAGAGGACTAATCGCGCGACCGCTGTGCGACCAGAGGGGTTCATTCCCTCCCTCACGAAAGATCTGCACACGCGCAGTTCCGGCTTCCGGAGACGGATGGACATACACCTCGTCGGATCCAGACTCGGTGGACGAGTAGGCGAGCCACCGCCCGTCTGGCGAGAGGGACGGCGCGAACTCCTCGGTGCCGGTGTCCATGAGGTCGACCTCGACCAAGTCGGTCATTCGGCGGGCGCGCTCCCGACCGCCGCCGGATCCCTGGCGGTAGATGAGCCACTCCCCGTCACGACTGATCATCCCCGCGTCGATCGCGCGTGGGGCTCAGGCCGCGTCGCCTCCCTTGAGGCGGGCCCCGATCATCACACCCACCACGCCGAGCACCGGGTTGAGCAGCGCCAGCCACGCGGGCTGGATCGCGTTGGACATGGCGTCGAACATCGACATCGTGTCGGGGCGCGGCTCCGCGATCGCGGCGCCGCCGCCCGTCAGCGCGGGGATGGCATACACGATACCGAGCACCACGACGAGCCCTGCCAGTCCAATGGGGCCCCGACGGTCCCGAGCGATCGCCGCGCACACGTAGCCGCCGCCGATCGCGGCCACCAGGCCGACGAACACGCTGACCAGCATCCACGTGCCGGACACGTTCCAACTCCCGGTTGCGAACGCACCACTCGCACCGAGCACGGCCCACGCGCCGGCCATCAAGACAAACACTCCGGCGAACATCACGACGTATCCAGCGATGACACTACCAATGATCTTCCCCATCGTGCGCTCCTTGGAATCCCGTTGCCCGGCTGCTCGCGACTTGAGTCGTGGAAACTGCCACGCCTACGTTAGGCCGGGCTCGAAGTCTCGGCTAGGGTTGGCGTTGCGATTGCGTCTCCAGCCCGCTACGCATTGAGGATGCTGCGGAAGCTCATCAACCTGGCCTGGACGGTTCTCCTCGTCGCCGTGGGGGCCTTCGCGCTCGTGCGGCTCGCTCCGCATCTCGGTGCCGTCGTGGGGATCGAGAGTGGCGGTGCCGTCACGCCGTCCTACCAATACGCGACCCTGAGCGGCGACACGATCTCGAGCGACGCGCTGCGCGGCAAGGTCGTGCTGGTGAACTTCTGGGCCACATGGTGCACGCCATGCCGGGTGGAGATGCCGCTCCTTCAGAGGATGGCCGAGCGCCATGCGGAGGCCGGCCTCGTCGTGCTCGGGCTCTCGCGCGACCGCGGCCCCTCGGCAACGGTGCGGGCTTTTCTCGAGGAGCGAGGCATCACCTACCCCGTGGCGATCGTCGGATACCAGGCCGAGCAGTCGTTCGGGGGGGTGCGCGGGTATCCTACGTCGTTCCTGCTGGATCGGTCCGGTCGCGTCCGTCACGCGGCGCTTGGGCCTCTCGCGATGGTCTCCTTCGAACCTGCGGTGCGGCGCCTGCTCTCTGAGTAGACGCTCAACCCTCCGGCGGCCCCCGCGCGACCGACCCCGCGCTTGTGTTTGCGCCCCCGCGCGATCACTATGCGTGGATGCACCCCACCCAGGAGGACTAGTGCGTGTAGTCGCTTTGGCGCTCGTGGCCTCGTTCGCCGCCAGTGCCGCCGCCGCCCAGGACGCCGATCGCAGCGTCGAGGACGGGGGTATCAAGGTCAGTGGTTGGAAGGGCCGGATCGACCGCCGGCCGATGTCACAGGGGAAGACGATCTCCGACTCCAAGTTCGCCAAGGAAGGGGACGGCTTTCGTCTCTCCGTCGGGCCCGCCGGAAACTTCTGGAACGATGCCCATGTCGCCTCGGGCGACTACGAAGTGAAGGCGACGTTCAAGGAGCACAAGATGGCGGCGTCGCACCCGCATTCGTACGGGATGTTCATTGGCGGGGCGAACCTCGAGTCGGACACCGAAACGCTGCTCTACTGCATCGTGTACGGGAACGGCACGTATTCGGTGAAGACGTTCCATGGCGCCAACGTCTCGACACTCGTGAACAAGGAAGCCCATGACGCCCTCAACACGGCGGACGAGAATGGGGAGTCCACGAACGAGATCGGGTGGCGGGTGCAAGGTGGAAAGGCATCCTGCGTCGTGAACGGGACCGAGGTGAAGTCGTTCGATCGGGCCGAGATCGTGGGACCGGACAAGTTGGTCTCGACCGACGGCGTCTACGGTCTCCGCGTGAGCCACAACCTCGAGCTGACGGTGATGGGACTCAAGATGTCAGGTCGCTACTAGAACCGAGTTTGACGAGATCGCGCGAGCCGACGCCGGAGCCCCGGCGTCGGCTCGTCTCGACTAGGGGAGTCCCATCAGCTCTTTGAGAGCTGCGTAGCGCGTGTCAGCATCCGCGGCCGCCAGAGGAGCGGACGAGGCTGACCGATCAATCCAGGAACGGCCGTAACATCAACTCCACGAAGACCGACTCGCCACCGCGGAGCAATTCGAGGTGAACCGAGCCGGCCTGTTGTAAGCGACGCTCGAGTTCGGCTAGCGCCTCCGGCGCGTGGCCGTCGACCCGGGCGATCACATCCCCCTCGCGTACGCCAGCCGCATGCGCCGGTGAGTTGGGTCGCACGTCGCGGACCGAGAGCTCCGACAGGTTCGTGCCGCCCGCCCGTAGGGTGATGCCGCTGAGGTCCACCGCGAAGGGTTCGTCCAGGCGCGGTCCCGGCTCGAGGACGAAGCGTCGACCAGGGTAGTCGATCGTCACGACGAAGCGGCGCAGGATCTCGGTCCCCAGGTTGCCGTCCGCCCCCGGGCTGGTGCCCAGCGCATCGTCCACGAAGGCGGCGAGTACGTCTCGGATCACCGTGTCGCCGAGCGCAACGGCGCGAACTCGCGACACGCGACCGCGAACCAACCCCTGCGCGCCATGGCCGATAATCATCTCGACCGCGTCATCGGGAGCCACCAACTCCGGTCGGCGGTCACCGTCGAGCATGAGCGCGGTCTTGGCACCGGTATCGATCACGAGATCGACGTCCACCGCATCGCCGTTTGCCGTCGTGATCCGGGTATCGACGTGTGGGTGCCCATTCTCCAACCGGATAGGCACGACCGCTGCCTCGTCGGGGACACGGTAGGCATCGGGCGGATACAGCTCCAGCACCCTTCGCTCGAAATCGAGCCGCACGACGTAGCGGTCGAACAGGAGCCGCCCGATGATCCCGTCGTAGTACCGGCCCGATGACCCGGCGAGCTCGCTCGCCAGGTCGAGCACGAGCAATCGCTGCTCGCCGAGTGACAGCCCTCCGAGCGCGATGTCCACACCTTGCGACACTTGTGCCGGCAATGCGCTGCCCGCGCCAGCCCCACCCACCTGCCCCGCTCCCCGCAGTCGCAGCGCGAGCTCCTCAGCCCTTGCCCGTGACGTCAGGAGGGTGACCGGCGCACCGGTGTCCAGGATGAACGGGTGGGGCCCCCGCCCCGCGACGGACACGGGCACCAGAATCTTATTCCGATGCAGCTCGAATTCGACGACGGCAACGGGCTGCGCAGGCGCTTGAGCCAGCGCGCTGACGCGTAGCAGCGCTGCGGCTCCCGCCGCGAGGAGCATGGTAGACGGACGCATCGTGGCAAACCCGGCGACTTTGTTGGAGTGATGCTCGACGACACGCAACGGTCGCACTGGGAAGCACGGCGCCCACTTCAGGTCACGCGTGCCCTCCCCGCCTTCCACCGTCTTGGGTCGTCCTCGACCGTCTTAGTCCGTCCTAGTCCGTCTTAGTCCGTCACGGCACCAACGTCCGCTCCCGCTTCTTGAGAATGAACAGCCCCTCCCGGATGCTCGTCACCACGATGATGCCGCTGTCGAAATACGGATAGTTGCTCCACGACCCGGCGAATCCGGGGCCGTTGGGGCTCGAGGGTACCGTGTCGAAGAAGCCGACCTCGACCGGGTTCACTGGATCGGAGATATCGAGAATGCGCAGGCCCGCCATGTAGTTCGACTCGTACAGATACCGCCCGCGCACGTAGAGGTTGTGGTCGGTGGCAGCCGTCTCGCCCATGTATTCGTTCGCAAGCACGGGATCGTCGAGATCGGTGACGTCGAAGATGAGGGTCCGCGTGCGCTCGATGCCGGCCGAGACCTCGTCGAGTTCGTCATTGAGATAGAAGTACCGATGGTCGTCGGACAACCACCCTTGATGCGAGTACGACAGGCTCGGGTACGACGCGGTGGCGACACTCACGGGCGCGTCCTTGTCGGTCACGTCACCGATGTCCAGCAGCGTAGACGACGAGCTGAAGCAGATTTCGCGACCAGTGTAGTCCGCGTCCGGCCCTCGGTAGGTCACACACTGCAAGTCGTGCGTCCCTGGAGAGTTGATCACGTAGCACCCGGCAAAGGTGGGGCTCCGCGGATTGCGGATGTCGACCATGTGCGGGTGCCCACCGCACGTTTCCCCGCCGCTGCTGTTGCCGACCGTGTAGGCAAATCCGGTCTCTTCGTTGATGGCGAGGTTGTGCGCACTGTGGATGCCGTAGTAGGTGGTAGTCACCTCGAAGGTGACCGGAGGAGCCGAGACGCTGCGCAACGCGGTGAGGTCGAACACCTGCATCCCGTGCCGGCCTGCGTTGTCCGCGACGATGAACGTGTGATTGCCGTACACCTTCATGTCGCGCCAGAGGTTGGGGCGTGCGCCCTCCGTCAGAGGCAGCTCACCGAGATAGACCGGATTGGCCGGATCGCTCACGTCCACGAACGTCGTGCCGTCGATGCGACCAACGATCGCGATCTCGCGACCGGTCTCCGGGTCGGTCCAGCCCCACGTGTCGCTGATCCAGATCCCGCGCGCGGCCCCCAGCGCACTCGACGGCATGTACGACAAGAGATCGACGTCAGCGCAATCGAATGGACCCACCTTACCACCGGTGCAATCGCGCTGCTCACCGCCGAGCCCCCCGACCATGGTCGGCGTGTCGACCGCTCGCGCCTCCACATCCCACGTGCCGTCGCCCCTGCGCCGCAACACGAACCCCGTTCCCTCGAAGTAGTCGTCTCCCGGTGCACCCGCGACGGCGAGGTCACCCTCGGCGGCGAGTGCCTCTCCGAAGCGCACCAGGGGCCCCCGTGGCTCAACCGTCAGGCGCTGCGCCTCCACCCAGGAGCCGCCCGCCCGCCGGTACACGCCAACCATCCCAGACCCGCCGGGAGCGCCAATCAGGAGATCGGGACCCGTGCGGGCCATCGACGCGCCGAAGACGGCAAAGCTGCCGAGCCGATCGGGTACGATCATGCTCGTCTCGCGCCACGTGCCTCCGGTCCGAACGAACTGCACGACCGCGCCGCGCCGGTTGGTTGCAGGTGCGGACGCGAAGAGCTCGTCGCCATCGAGCACGAGCGCGGTGCCCAGTGCGCGGACCGAGCTGTCCGCCGAGCGCAGCGTGGAACCGGCATCCCACCCGTTGCCGTTCCAGGCGTACAGGTGCACCGCGCCGGGTTGGTAGTCGGGTTGCGCACCGAGAAAGAATCCACCCTGTGGTCCGGGCGCGCCGACCGCCGCACGACCGTCCCTTGCGACGAGGGTGGCGCCGAACCGGGCTCCATCGGGGAGGTCCGCCGGTGCCAGCGTCTCGAGCTCCCGCCACGCACCGTTCGACCGGCGAAATACGAACACCGTGCCCGCAGCTCCGCGCCCCGGAGCGCCGACGAGGGCAATGTCGCCGGCCAGCGCGACGGCGGACCCGAGGCGATCGCCCGGCGCGGCGCTCGTCGGCGTCAACCGACCCGACAGACGCCAGCCGCCGTCCGCTCGCTCGAACACGAAGACGGCGCCGGTTTCGTCGTCGGCCTGCGGTGCGCCAACGAGCACTACCGCGCCGTCCACGGCAACCGCCGCGCCAAACGCGCTTCCCGGCGGCACGTCGGCAGCGAGGACGTGTGCCTCGGTCCAAGCGCTGCCGTCCCGCTGAAACACGTGGACGCCACCGGCGCTCCCGGGTGGTACCGCGAACGTGGGGAACTCCCCGGTGCGCCCCACGAAGAGCTCCCCACCCGAGATGGCCACGGCCGTGCCGAGTCCGACGAGCGCCGGAGGGACAAACCCCGCAGACCAGGGTGTGGTCTGGGGTGTGGCGACGGTTGGCAAGACGGCTACGAGACAGGCTGCGATCAATGCGCGCGACATGTACCACCTCGCTGAAGTCACTGAGTGCTCGCGTTCGCGGGTGACCGGCTGATCACGACTCCGCTGGCTCGAGCGTGCGCCCCACGACGATGGTGATGTTGTCAGAGCCCCCTTCGTCCAGGGCATCCTGCAACAGATCTTCACACAGTTGACGAGCGCTCGTCATGTGCTGAAGACGTTCCTTGATCCGCTCATCGGAGACGTGCTTCGTGAGGCCGTCGCTGCAGAGCAGCATCACCGTTCCCCAGTCACGGACCAATCGTGTCACGACTGGGGCCGCCTGGTGCCCACCGATGGCGCTGGAGAGCACGTGCGCCCACTTGGTGCTGTGGGATTTCGTCTGGGTCAAGACGCCCTGATCGACGAGCTCCTGCGCCATCGTCTGGTCGCGGGTGATTTGCGTCAGCTCGCCATCCTTGAACATGTACGCTCGACTGTCGCCGACCTGCAGCAGATACGCATGTGGCCACAGCCCGAGGAAGAGCGTGAGCGTCGTCGCAAAGCGCACATGTTCGGGGTCCTGCTCCGAGCGCTCGAGCAAGCTCTCGTGGCACGCGAGCGCAGCATCGTGGAGCAGCCGGACGAACGCTTCGGAATCGGTCGGCTCGGCAACCTGGGCCTCGTGAAAACCTTTGGCCACTTCCCGCACCAGTGCCACGACCGCGAGCCTGCTCGCCTCCTCGCCGCCGCGGGTACTGCCGACGCCGTCAGCCACCATCCCAAACGACGCCAGCCGTTCCGGCTGGAGCATCGGCTCGACGTCGGCCCCCAGGCTGGTGCGATCGGCGACCAGGCCACGAGTCAGTGAGCCCGCGAAGTAGTGGTCTTGGTTGGTCTTCCTGACTTTCCCGATGTGGGTCAGCCCCCATGCGTCGACGTCGGTATCTCGGGGCTTGATCCCGTCCCCACCGCCTGCCCCACCGTCACTCCACTCCATTACATCCTCCGTGGTGTCCCGTGACGATCGTCCCAGGTCCCGAGACGACCGCGACGGAAGATAGTACCGTCATGGCGCGAGGCATGCGACCGCCGCCGGTCGGTGTAGATTCTATCGGCGGCGCGAGGTTCGCTGCCCGCCGGCCACCATGTGGCCGGTGCACGGGCTCTCCTCTGGCGCAGGGCTGGGTCGAGCATGGCTGGCAGAGCTGACATCGTCGAACGCCTTCGAGCACACGGAGTGCTCGGCGGCGCACCCGTGGTGGAGCTCGAGTGGCTCGCCGCGAACGGGGAATTGCGCCCGCTCCAACGGGGAGACGTCCTTTCTGGACGGTCGATGGGCGAGGTCACGACGCTGAACGTCATGCTGACCGGTCGGTGCTCCTTGTACGTCGACCGGGGACGCTCGCGCAAACGGGTCATGGAATGGGTTGCCGGTGAAGTAACCGGCACGCTCCCCTACTCCCGTCTCACGGTACCGCCCGGCGACGTCGTCGCCGAAGAGCCGTCGGACGTGTGGGCCGTCTCACGCGATCGCTTCCCTGAGATGATCCGGGAGTGCCCCGAGGTGACGGCGATCCTCGTGCACGTGATGACCGATCGTGCGCGTCACTTCACCTCGAGCGACCTCCGGGACGAAAAGGTGCTCGCGCTGGGGAAGCTGGCCGCCGGGCTCGCCCATGAGTTGAACAACCCCGCCTCGGCCATCGTGCGGAGCACCAAGGAACTCGCTGAGCGATTCGAGGAGGTGGTGGCGACGGCAAAAGCCCTGACGGGCGCCGGTCTCACGGCGGCACAATTCGCCGCCATCGAAGCCGTGCGCGATACATGCCTGGCCAGCCCCGAGCGTACCTGGTCGCCCATGGAGCAGGCGGACCGGGAAGAGGCGTTCACAGACTGGATCGAGAGCCGCGGCGGAGATCCCACCACCGCCGCACCCT
>JBDHCY010000252.1:0-6214 GCA_039591795.1 Gemmatimonadota bacterium
ACTCGCCGTCTACGAGCGCGCAGCCATGCGGCGCGATTTCTTGGGGCTGTGGGTCGACGCGGCGACGCTCGGACCGACGTACGAGCGGCTTTCGGTTCTCTACGAGGAACGGGGGGCTTCCGACCAGGCGATCGACTACGCCAACCGGCTCATCGAGCTCTGGCAGCACGCTGACCCGGAACTCCAGCCCTTCGTGCGCGAGGCACGAGCGCGCATCGCGCGACTCGCCGGCGAACGGCCATAGGACTTACGGTCGCCGCGATCGGGACTCGCCTGGAAGTGAGGAGGCCGGAATCCAGCGGTGATCGTACAGCTCGGACATGGCGACTGCGGCGAAGTAGACCATCCCGGCAGCCAGCACACGATACGGCTGTTCGATCCAGAGGCCGCTTCCCGGCAGGCCCGCGGCATCGACGACCTCGGGTGAAATGCCCAGCCTCGGAACGGGCAAGATCGACGTGGCGAAGACCGCGCCGAGATAGCACATCGCACCCACCGCCCATCCCGCCTTGATGAATCGACGCTCCTCGCCGGTTGGTGCCTGACCCATGATCACGCCCAGCATCCGGTTCAACGTGAGTCCCCAAAACGCGACCAGCGGCCACCAGGCTCGGAAGGCGAGGGCCCATCCCGCGATGAACAGTGTGTAGAACACGCCGAACTTGAGCATCACGAGCACGCGCGCGCGGCGCGACTGCCCAGATGGGTAGGTCGAGGTAGTGCTGCTACCGCCCCCGCTGCCAGCCGGGCCGGGCCCCGCGGCGCATGTCCCATCTTCGATGCGAGCTTCCATGCGAGTGGTGCCAGCGCGGTCCCATGCTGGGAGCGGGCGCCGATCGGCGCCACGCGGTTCCGCCGCCAGGTCCCCGTCCGCGCCAGCCCGGCGCCATCGAGGCTCGCGCACCGGGCCGATACCCGCGGCTCCAACCGCGGCGCCCAGCTGGGCCCATTCGGCCCCGAAACTCTTGCCGGCGAAGCTGATCCACCCGTTGTCGCTGTGCGTCGGTGAGCACCCCGGCGACGCGGTCGTCGCGACCGGGGCGGAGGGTCGACTGCTCCTGGCGTGCGGTCATCTCGGTCCTGAAGTCCTCGGGCGTGATCTCGCCGGCGTCGAGACGCGAGCGAAGCTCCATCATCGCCGCGTGGTGTGCCTGCCGAGTGGCGAGCCCCTCTAGGCGCAGTGCTTGAAGCCGGGTGATCTGGTCCTCGGTCAGCTCCAGCTCCTGCCGCAGCCCGAGCGCCGTCTCGGCCGAGATGCCACGGGGACTGCGGACACGTTGCGTTGAATCCTGAGCGATCGCCGGCACCGCGGCCAGCGTCAGGCTCAGAACGAGTGTAAGAGCGTGTGCGTACATGATCTTGCCCTCCACGGGGGCCAGCGATCGAGCGTGGCCACCCGATGTCATGCGTTCACCAAGGGAGACGATCTCGGCCGCCTCCCGTTAACGACCCCGGACAGGCTAGCGGCAAAGCGTCGGCCCAGTCGGACCAGTTGTAAGGGGACTACCGCTGTCGGAATGAAGTGGCGATGGAGTCGATCCGTATCGGGGGAGGAGTGGGCGATCCAGTGAGTGGTTGCTCCGCTTCGAGTGGCCTCAGGCGTGCGGATGGGTCATCGCGCGCGGCTTCACCGCCTGGTCGAACTCTTGCTCGGTGAGGTAGCCCAGCGCGAGCGCGGCCTCCTTGAGCGTGCTGCCGTCGTGCTGGGCCTTCTTGGCGATCTCCGCCGCCTTGTCGTAACCGATCTTCGGCGTGAGCGCGGTGACGAGCATCAGCGAGTTCGCAACGTGCTCGGCGATCCGCGCTTCGTTCGCCTTGAGGCCATCGACGAGGTGCTCGCGGAACGAGTCGCAAGCATCGCTGAGAAGCACGACCGAAGTCACGAGGTTGTGCACCATCACGGGCTTGAACACGTTCAGCTCGAAGTTCCCCTGCGAGCCGGCGAATCCCACGGCCGCGTCGTTGCCGAGGACCTGGGTCACCACCATGGTCAGCGCTTCGCACTGGGTGGGATTCACTTTGCCCGGCATGATCGACGACCCGGGCTCGTTTTCCGGCAGGAGGAGCTCGCCGAGGCCGGACCGCGGGCCCGAGCCGGCCCACCGAATGTCGTTGGCGATCTTCATGAGCGAGGCGGCGAGCACGCGCAGCGCACCGTGTGCCGCCACGATCGCGTCGTGCGCGCCGAGCTCGGCGAACTTGTTCGGCGCTGAGGTGAATGGGAGCCCGGTGAGGTCAGCGATCTTCGCTGCACACCCCTCAGCGAACCTCTTCGGTGCGTTGAGGCCGGTGCCCACGGCCGTTCCCCCGATGGCAAGTGCGAAGAGATCCGGGAGCGACTGATCGATTCGCCCGAGATTGGCATCGAGTTGCGCCACGTATCCCGAGAACTCCTGGCCGAGCGTGAGTGGGACGGCGTCCTGCAGGTGGGTGCGGCCGATCTTCACCACGTTCGCGAACTCCTTTTCCTTCTTCGCCAGCGAGTCTCGTAGCCGCTTCACGGCAGGGCGCATCCGGCCTTGCATGAGGCTCGCCGCCGCGATGTGCATGGCGGTCGGGAACGTGTCGTTGGACGACTGGGAGCGATTGACGTGGTCGTTCGGGTGGATCGGATCCTTGCTTCCGAGCTTGCCACCTGCCAGCTCGATGGCCCGATTCGCGATGACCTCGTTGGCGTTCATGTTCGTCTGCGTCCCGCTCCCGGTCTGCCAGACGAAGAGGGGAAAGTGCTCGTCGAGTTTGCCGGCGATGACCTCGTCAGCAGCTCGCACGATGAGACCGGAGGGCTCTGCATCCAAGACGCCCAGGTCGCGATTGACGAGCGCCGCGGCCTTCTTGAGGATCCCGAAGGCCCAGATGATCTCGGGGGGCATCCGGTCGCGGCCGATCGAGAAGTACTTGAGGGAGCGCTGCGTCTGGGCGCCCCAGTACCGGTCGGCCGGTACGTCGATCGGGCCCATGCTGTCGCGCTCGGTTCGGGTCGTTGCCATCACGTCCTCGTCAGGGGCGGGTCCGGATTGACGTTCGCGGGTTGGCCGGCGGCTGACAAGCCCGCTCGGGTGCCGGCCGATTATTGCCTGTCGGGACATTGACTGGGGCGGTGCTCGTTGCGGAGTGGCGTGGGCTGCCAACTCGCACCTCGCGCGCTCGGACCCCAGGCACCATCTTTTCTGGCCATGGCTGACCCTGTCTCTCGACTGACGACGGCACTCGGCGACCGCTACCGCTTGGAGCATGAGGTAGGTGCCGGTGGCATGGCGACCGTCTATGTCGCGCACGATCTCCGGCACAACCGCAAGGTCGCGCTCAAGGTGCTCAGACCGGAGCTTGCCGCGCTGATCGGGGCCGAACGATTTCTCAAAGAGATCGAGGTCACGGCCAACCTGCAGCATCCACACATCCTTCCCCTGCACGATTCGGGGGACGCGGACGGATTCCTGTTCTACGTCATGCCGTTCGTAGAGGGCGAGACGTTGCGCGACAAGCTCACCCGGGAACGGCAGCTCGGCGTCGACGAGGCGATCGCGCTGACGAAGGCCGTGGCGTCGGCCCTCGACTACGCCCATCGGCACGGCGTCATCCATCGCGACATCAAGCCGGAGAATATCCTCCTCCACGACGGTCAACCGGTCGTGGCCGACTTCGGCATCGCGCTCGCCGTCTCGCATGCAGGTGGAACTCGGCTGACCGAGACCGGGCTCTCCGTCGGAACGCCGCACTACATGAGTCCCGAGCAGGCCATGGGTGACCGCGAGCTGGACGCACGAAGCGACGTGTACTCGTTGGGCGCCGTGCTCTACGAGATGCTCGTGGGCGAGCCTCCCTTCACCGGGCCTACGGCGCAGGCGATCGTTGCCAAGGTGATCACCGAGCGGGCGCCAGTGGTCACCGTGCACCGAGATACCGTCCCACCTCATGTTGCCGAAGCGATCCAACGTGCGCTGGCCAAGCTTCCAGCCGATCGGATCAGTAGCGCAGCGGTGTTCGCCGACGCGCTGAGCCGACCTGGTGCCTTGGCCGAGCAGCCTCGGGCGGCCGCCGTGGAGTCCGTCGTTCCGGACGCTCAGCGTCGCTTCGCGTGGTGGCACCTCGCGGCGGCCGTCGCACTCGCTGCCGGCGTCACGGCCACCGCAATGTGGCTCGCGTTGCGGCAGCCGGCCGCGCCCGGCTCGGTCACGCGATTCCACGTCGCTGCCGGGGAGACCACGCTGCGGATGACAGTGGCTCCGGCATTGGCTCTCTCGCCCGATGGATCACGGCTCGTCATACCGGGGCGCGACGGGCTCTATCTCCGGGAGATGGACCAGCTCGAAGCGCGGCTGATTCCGGGCACTGAAGGAGCCGACCAAACGGCCTTCTCCCCCGACGGGGAGTGGATCGTCTACGAAACCACGAACGACGAGCTGCGCAAGGTGCGCCTGGCGGGCGGTGGTTCGATTGCGTTGGCGCCCGATGTGATGATCGGGACGTCGTGGGGACCAGACGGAACGATCGTCTACTCCTCAGACGAAACGCGCGGGCTGATCCGCATGACCGACGCCGGAGCCGATCCCCAGCCGATCACTCGACCCGACACGTCCTCCGGCGAGACCTCGCATCGGTGGCCCGATGTGCTTCCGGAGGGGCGCGGCGTCCTGTTCACGATCTGGAAGCAAGGCAACGAGGACGCCCACATCGCGGTGGTCTCGCTCAAGACTGGTGACGTCACGGACTTGGGCCCGGGGGTGTTCCCCCGCTACCTGTCGAGTGGGCACGTGGCTTTCGGTGATGGAGTGGGCGGCGCGCTGCTCGTGGCCCCGTTCGATCTCGACCGCCTCGTGCTGGGCGATCCGGTTCCAGTGCTCGAGGGAGTGGCGCTCACCTCAATTGGCGGGTTGCATGTCGCCGTCTCGCGATCGGGAGGGCTGGCCTACCTCACGGGAGCGGTAGGTGAGAGAACTCTGGTGCGCGTGGACCGGCGGGGATCAACTGAGCCACTGGCCGCGGAGGACCGCGACTTCCGGGAGCCACGGCTCTCACCCGATGCGCGTCGGGTGGCCGTGCGAGTCAACGACGACGACCGGAGAGACATCTGGATCTATGACCTCCGCGGGAATACGCAAACGCGGCTCACGGTCGACGGAAACAACTCGGACCCTGCGTGGACGCCGGATGGATCAAGCGTGTCGTTCTCCTCGCGGCGTGGCGGCGCCCTCGGCGTCTTCTGGAGGCCGTGGGACGGGAGTGCGCCGGCGGAGTCGTTGTTGACCGTTACGGCTGCGTCGGAGCTCCACATGGGATCCTGGGCGCCGGACGGCTCGCGTTTCACCTATCGGGTCAACGCGGGGAGCAGGGACCTCGACCTCTGGTGGTTCGATCTCTCCGGCGATCGAGAAGCCCGTCCTTATCTCGCGACGGAGTTCGCGGAGGCGAGTCCCATGATTTCGCCGGATGGCAGCTGGCTCGCGTACCAGTCGAACGAGTCGGGACGGTTCGAGATCTACGTTCGACCGTTTCCCGACGGCGGCGGCCGGATCCCGATCTCCAACGCCGGCGGCATCGAGCCGCTCTGGTCGCGCGATGGGCGTGAGCTGTTCTACGTCGACCCGGACCGTCGGCTCGTGAGCGTCCAGGTCGAGACGAGTCCGGCGTTCCGCGTCGGCGAGCGCACCGCGCTCTTCGAGCTCGAGGGGTTCGTCCGGATGGTCAGTCCTTCTTGATGATCAAGCAGGAGAGCGCCGCAACCCAGCTGATCGTGGTGCAGAACTGGGTCGAGGAAGTGATGGAGGCCACTGGCGGAGGGGGCTAGCGGTCGGGGGCGGTCAAGGGCGGTCGAGGCGGTCGAGTCAGTGAGAGAGCCGGTGTGAAGGGGCGCCACTTAGCGCACCTCCGCACCGGCTCTCTCATCAGCCTCTCGCGGTCTCCGCCGTTATTCCTACTGAGACCCGCCCTCGTACGCCGCGCCCATGTAACTCTGCTCGGGCAAGAACTGAGCGTGCGAGTCACTCGCGCGCGAGGTGAGCTCGCCCACGCGCTGGATCAAACCCCACCACCGCTCGCCGGCCATGTGCTTTTCGGCTAGCGCCTCGACGCTGTTCGCACCGTGATAGGCACCGGCATCGTCGTACGCAGTGACGAAGAGCACGCGCTGGTCGCCGTACCGCACCATGTTGCCCCAGATGGGGTACGGGTACCCGACGTCCTTGAAGAACGCCATGAAGTCGCCGATCAGTGC
>JBDHCY010000253.1:0-9193 GCA_039591795.1 Gemmatimonadota bacterium
CGTCGCTGGTGGAATTGGGAGGAATACCTGGCTGCAGTGCATCCCGATCAGCCACGGAGCTTTGAGGCATTCGAGGCCGTACTCGAGCAGCTCTATAAGCGATTCACCTTCGACTTTGCCGCAGGTGAATCCGGCGTGGATCCCGCCACGATCGCCGCGATCGCCGAGACCGTGGCTGGGAGCGGAACGAGGCTGGCCACGCACAACTGGCGCAGCGCAGCGGCCGGCAACGCAGGCGGATGGCAGGTCACCCGCACGCTCTTTCTCCTCAACGCGTTGACGGGCGCAGTGGCGACGGAGGGCGGCACCTACCCCAACGGATGGAACAAGTTCGTGGCTCGACCGATCCATTTGCCACCACATCCCGGGGTCTGGAACGAGTTGACGTGGCCCACGGAATACCCGCTCGCCATGAACGAATTGTCGTTTCTGCTGCCACACTTTCTCAAGGAAGGCCGCGGCCGGCTGGACGTCTACTTCACGCGCGTCTACAACCCGGTGTGGACGAACCCCGATGGATTCTCGTGGATCGAAGTGCTCACCGACGAGCGGCTCGTCGGCCTGC
Organism: Gemmatimonadota bacterium; assembly: GCA_039591795.1. Lineage (GTDB taxonomy): Bacteria > Gemmatimonadota > Gemmatimonadetes > Gemmatimonadales > GWC2-71-9 > JBDHCY01. The sequence goes on from JBDHCY010000253.1 coordinate 566, forward strand.
ACATCGCACTGACACCGACCTGGAACGAGACGGCGTATTTCGCAGACTACGTGCTGCCGATGGGTCTGGCTCCGGAGCGGCACGACATTCACTCCTACGAGACGCACGACGCTCAGTGGATAGGGTTCAGGCAGCCCGTGCTTCGAGCCGCCCGCGAGCGGCTCGGGGAGCACGTCACCGATACACGTGACGTGAACCCCGGCGAGGTCTGGGAGGAGAACGAGTTCTGGATCGAGCTCACCTGGCGCATCGACCCAGACGGCACAATGGGGATCCGGCGCTGGATGGAATCGAAGGCGCAGAACGGCGAGAAGCTCACGCTCGATGAGTACTACGGCTACATCTTCGAGCACTCCGTGCCCGGGCTGTCCGATCGTGCCGCCGCCGGGGGGATGACACCGCTCGAGTACATGCGGCGCTACGGCGCATACGAGGTGACGCGGCGGGTTGGCAGTCGCCACGAGGTGCCGGTTCCACCCGAGGAGCTCGTCGACCCGGGCGAGGATGAGTTCGGAAGGGTGTACACGCGCGCGCCCAAGCCTGACGACCCGAACATCGTCCCCACTCCCTCCCCAGATCCGGACTCGGAAGGCAGGCATCCCGTTGGTGTGCGCGTTGACGGCACCGTCCTGCGCGGGTTTCCGACACCGAGTGGTCGTTTGGAGTTCTATTCTCGCACGCTCGCTGAGTGGGGATGGCCTGAGTGCGCTATTCCGGGGTACATCGAGAGCCACGTGCACCCGAACAGGCTCGATGCCGATCAGATGGTGCTGATTTCCACTTTCAGGCTGCCCGTGCACGTCCACACGCGGAGTGCGAACGCAAAGTGGCTCGATGAGATCGCGCATACGAATCCGCTGTGGCTCCATCCACGCGACGCAGCTCACCTCGGCGTCAGCACGGGCGACCTCGTGCGGGTGGAGACCGAGATCGGTCACTTCGTCGTCAAGGCATGGGTCACGGAAGGAATTCGCCCGAGTGTCGTGGCATGCAGCCACCACATGGGACGCTGGCGGCCCAAAGGAGAAGGGCCGCGACAGCTCACCGCAACCGTGGCGCTTGGCCAAGACGGGACGCGCTGGTCGCTCGCACGAGAGGCGGGCGCCGCGCCCTCTCCGTCGAGCGACCCCGATACCCTGAGGGTCTGGTGGACCGATGTAGGCGTGCATCAGAACCTCACCTTCCCGGTGCACCCGGATCCAGTTTCCGGTATGCACTGCTGGCACCAGGCGGTGCGGCTCTCCCGAGCCGGGCCGGACGACCGGTACGGTGACATCGCGGTGGACACGGCGAAGGCGCACGAGGTGTATCGCCGGTGGCTCGACCGAACGCGATCCGCTGAGCGTCACAGTCCGGACGGAACCCGGCGTCCGTATTGGCTGCTTCGACCACTCAAGCCGGCACGGGAGCTGTACAAGCTCCCATCGACTCCCGGCCCAGTCCGCATCGGATCGGCGTAGGACGATGGAGCACTTCCGTGCGCTTGCTGCGCTCACCGAGGCCCCCGTGCCAGAACATCAGCACGTTGCCCGAGCGCTCGGCCTCGAGTGGCGGCTGTGTGGAGACGAGCACAGCGACATCTTTCTGTTTCAACTGTTCCCCTATGCGGCCGTTTACCTGGGGCCGGAGGGGATGCTGGGCGGCGAGGCGCGGGATCGGATCGCCGGATTCTGGCGAGCTCTCACACTCGACCCACCGGCAGAGCCGGACCATCTCGCTGTCATGCTTGCCCTCCACGCACGTCTGGGCGAGTTGGAAGAAGCAAGCGGCGACAACGAGAGGCCAGCGTGGCGTCGCGCGCGGCACGCCCATTTGTGGGAGCACCTGATGAGCTGGCTCCCGACTTGGCTCGAAGCACTCGACTCCATCGCACCGGAGCCGTATCGCGCCTGGGGGCGGCTGCTTGCCTCCGCGCTCGCAGAGGAGGCTCAGATCGTCGGGCCACCAGCTGGGCTCCCGCAACATCTCGCCACTGCACCAGCCGTGGCCGACCCGCGAACCGAGGGCCTCGATGCCTTCGTCAGTACGCTGCTCGCACCAGCTCGGAGCGGTGTCATCCTGGCACGTGCCGATCTCGCGCGGGCGGCGACCGAGCTCGGCCTCGGCCTGCGCGCGGGCGAACGACGATATGCGTTGCGGAATCTCTTGGCTCAGGACGCGCCGGCGACCCTCGCCTGGCTCTGCGCAGACGCCACGCAGTGGGTGACGCGACATCGCGCGGCGCATAGGGTGGCGAGCATCGTGGCAGATCACTGGATTGAGCGGGCCGACCGCACGGCGGGCCTGCTGACTGACCTACACGCGGAATTGGAGGAGATAGCAAATGTTGCCGGAGCAGGAGACTAAGGCCACCATGGGCGAAGACGAGATCCGCGCCATCGTTCGAGAAGAAATCGAGCGCGCCCTGAAGAAGGACCCAGCCGCAAAGCGGGCGCGCCTCATCTCTTCAAAAGGGACGCTCGACTGGGCGTACCCACCTCTCATTCTCGCGACCGCCGCAGCGGCGGCAGGCCTCGACACGGCGATATTCTTCACCTTCTACGGCCTGAACGTGATTCACCGGGACTTCGAGAGGAAGCTCAAAGTCTCAGCGGTTGGGAATCCCGGTATGCCGATGCCGGTGCCGATGCCCGACATCGTGACCGCGCTGCCCGGGATGACCGCGATGGCCACGAGCATGATGAAGTCCAAGTTCGCCAACAGACACGTGGCGACGATTCGCGAGCTGCTCGATGTGGCCCGCGAGTCGGACGTACGGCTCATCGCTTGCCAAATGACGATGGAGGTCTTCGGCTACGGGCAGGACGAATTCCTCGACGGCGTGGAGTTTGGCGGGGCCGCAGCGTTCCTGTCCGAGGCACGCAAGAGTCACGTGACGCTTTTCATCTAGCCGAGGGAGGAGGCAGGCATGGTAGCACCGCAGGAAGACAAGATCCTCGATGCCCGGGGGCTCCTCTGCCCTATGCCGGTCGTGAAGGCCGGCAAGGAGATCAAGACCCTCGAACCGGGCCAGGTGCTCAAGGTTCTGGCCACCGACCGGGGGTCGCTCGCGGACTTCCCCGCCTGGGCGGAAGACGGGCCACGCCCTCCTCGAGTCACACGAAGAGGACGGTGTCTTCGTGTTCTACTTTCGAAAATCAGAGGATTAGCCGATCATGATGTTCAAACAGTTTCGCTTCGAGCCGCTCGGCCAAGCGTCATACCTCCTCGGGTGCGTGCGCGCGAAGGAGTCGGTCATCGTCGACCCGACCGCCGACCTCGGACCAGAGTTCTACGTGCTCGAGGCGGCCGACCTGGGGCTCAGCATCGTTGGCGTTTTCGAGACCCACGTCCATGCCGACTACGTCTCGTGTGCGCGGGAGCTCGCCGAGATGAACGGCGTGCCGCACTATTTGCACGAGAGTGCTCAGGGGCTCGTGCAATACGACGTTACGCCGTTTCCGGACGGCCGCGTCTTTGAAATTGGCAAGATCAGAATCAAAGCGATTCACACGCCGGGGCACACGCCAGAACATACCTCATATCTCGTGACTGACACCGCACGCTCCGAAGAACCCTGGGCGGTGCTGACGGGGGATTCGCTGTTCGTTGGAGACGTCGGCCGGCCGGACCTCCTCCTCGGCGAACAGGCACTCGACGTCATGGACGAGGCGGAGCGGGCAACGACGCTCTATCACTCGATACACGAAAAGCTCTTCACGCTCCCAGGGTACGTCGAGGTCTACCCGAACCACTATGGCGTCTCGACGTGCGGGGGCGTCAATATGAGCGGCAAGGCGAGCTCGACGATAGAGTTCGAGAAGCGCTTCAACCTCGCGCTGAAGCAACCCGATGCCGGCGCGTTTGCCGTGTTCGTCAAGGAGACCGCAAGGCCGTTCCCCGACAACTACGGGCGCATCAAGTCGTACAATCTCGGTCTCATCGACCGGGCCCAGCTCGAGGAGGCAAAGGTATGACGCCTGCTGATGTGCTCGACGCGATCGAGGTGGGCACGGTGATCGTCGACATGCGCCCCCCCAAACCGTTCGCGAAGGGCCACATGACCGGTGCCGTGAACATCCAGTTCAATCGCGCCGACTTGGCGGAGCGCACCGAGCTCAGTGTCCCGAAGACCGTCCCGCTCGTCGTACACGCGGAGCCGGACGCCATCGCCAAGGTCGCCGTCGGCCTGCTCGCGGAGGCGGGATTCAATGTGCTCGGCTATCTCGAGGGCGGGCTTGCGGCATGGAAGGGCGCGGGGCACGCCACCGAGGAGCTGCCGTTGATCGATGTCGACACCCTCGAGGCGAAGCTCGGTGACTACACCGTGCTCGACACACGCGAGAGCTGGGAATACAAGCACGCGCACGTGCCCGGTGCTGCCCTTCTGGATTGGACGGAGGCCTGGGACCAGGCCGAGAGCATCGAAGTGGACAAGCCGTTCGCCGTGATCTGCGGCGACCAGGTACGAAGCTCGTTCGTCGCCTCGATTCTACAGCGGCACGGGAAGCCAGCTAGTCTGGTGTTTGGCGGGATGGCAGATTGGCTCGAGCGCGAGTATCCGGTGGAGAAGGGGCTCCCGGGGTGAGGCCAGCGATTGGCCAGAGCCTCACCGCAGCCGGAAGCCTGTGTGTTTCACGGCGGCTGGGTCGGCAAACCAGTTAACACGGGCGAGAGTCGTGGCCGGCGCCGCTCAGCTGGCGTGAGAACTCGCCAACAACGCCGCACGTTCACGGCGTGCCTCGGCCTCGAATCCGGTGGTGCGGCTCATTCGATCGAGCAGACCTCGGGCACGATCGATGGCCTTCTGACCAGCTTCTTCGGCCATGGCATCCTTGCCCACATGCTTGTGAATCGCGCCCAACCACTCTTCGACACTCTCGAGCGAGCCGTGGTCACCCAAGAACGTGGCCCAGCAGTCAGGAGGGCTCTCCGGGATGAGGCGCACGCCGCCTGGACTGAGGTTGACGTCGGTGATGATCCGACCGTCGACGGTCAGAAACAACGTCACCTCCGTGCGACCGCGCTCGTGCGCTCTCTTGCCCGACACGCCCTCGCCCCACCCGACGAGCCAACCGAGGAACTCGAGTCGCCGAAATCGGTTGAGATGTGTCTCTTGGGTGACGCACCAGATCCGGTGGTGATCTGCATCACCAAGGTGGCGGCAGGCCCCCGTCGCGGCCGCGCTCAGGTCCGTGCCGTCTAGCATGGTCTGGTCCATGACGCCTCCAGTATCATGCCCAGTTTCGTCTCGCGAGGGTGAAGGGACTTTGAAGTGGGCGTGAAACGTGGTCGCCATCCCGCAGGGCTTCCTAGGTGAAGATGATCTGACCGCCCCCGGCCATTTCGTAGAACTCGCCGACCGTGATGATATCCTCCACCTGAGGGACGAAATCGTCCTTGGTCAACCCGAACATCTCGACTGAGGCCTTGCACGCGTAGAGGTTGGCGCCCGAGTCGGAAATGAGCTCGACGAACTCCGGAATCGGGGGAATATCGAGTTTCTCCATCGCCTTCTCCATCTGGTGCGTTACCAGGGACGAGACGCCCGGGAATCCCCCGAGCCAGGTTGCGAGATGGAGCCCGGGGTTCCCCACCGTCGCGACCTTGATGCTCTCGATGTGCTTGCTATGGATCGCATCCATGCCGAAGAAGGTGAAGAACACGTTGGCCTCGATGCCCTCCATCCGGGCACCGTTCGCCATGATCAGCCCCGGATAGATCCCTTCGAGAGACCCCTTGGAGATGATGATCGAGACTTTTTCGATCTGTTTGCTCGTCGGCGCGACCCCGGGGGCCGCACCTTCCAACGCCGTCGTCATCGTGCGCTCCTCCTAGATGCAGCCGCGCGGCTTGGGGATGCCACCGAGAAAGGCGGCCAGTTTAGCGGGACCCTTCGGGAAGAGCTGATACAACTCCTTCACCGGAACACCCGACGCCTTGCCGAGCGTGCGGATCGTCGGAGCGTTCCCGGTCTCGAGATACCGCTGGCGCATGAAGTTGATCACCTGCCAGTGTCGCTCCGTCAGCGGTCCGAAGCCGATGTCCTCGGCCCTCTCGATCGCGACGCCTTCGGTCCACTGCTCGGGCTTCTGGAGGAAACCCTCGGCGTCCACCTCGAGGGTGACACCGGCAATTGTCGTCGTCGTCATCCGTCATGTCTCCTTCTTCATCCGTGGAACGGACCGGCCGCTCCCGCCGGCAGCGTGTCCGGCACCCGTTTGCCGCGCATCGTGAATTGCGTCGTAATCCCCGGCACATCCCGTCCGCGGAGCAGAACGTTCCAGTAGATCCAACGAAAGAGCATCTTGCCTGCGTGATTCAGCCGGGTCTCTTCGAGTAACTTCAGGGGACCGACCCCACCCATCGGGAACTTCCCGGGGAGTGGCTCCACGTCGTAGTTGAAGTCGCACAGGAGCGCTTTGCCGAACCCCGTTTCCACGAAACAATTCGCGTGCCCATCAAAAGCCGGTTCCAGCGGCTCACCAGCCAGAAACCGCCCAATGTTGTCCGCCAGGACGTCGGATTCGAAGTGGGCCACTGACCCAGCCTTCGACGTAGGCACGTTGGTCGCGTCACCCAGCGCGAAGACGTTCGGCTTCACCTCAGCCTGGAGCGTCGCGGGATCCGTGACCACGAACCCGAGGTCGTCGCCCAACCCAGGCGAGCGCTCAACGAAGGCCGCGCCGCCGTGCAGGGGTATGCTCACGAGCAGGTCGAAATCCACGGTCCGATCGTCCCACGACGTAAGCCGACCGGCTTCCCCGTCGACGTGCCCGGTATTGAACTCGGTCACCAGTTCCGCCTGCTTCCGCTCGAGGAGGTGGTTGAGCTCGCAGGCGGCAATCGGCTTGGTGAACGCTCCGTCCAGCGGCGTCACGTAACTGATCTGGACCCGATCCCGGATCCCACGCTTCGTGAAGAACCAGTCCGCCAGAAAGACAAACTCGAGTGGTGCCACGGGACATTTGATCGGCATCTCCACCACGTTGACGACGAGCTTCCCACCAGGCCACGTCTCGAGCGCTCGGGCGAGCGCTGCCGCGCCCTCGACGGTATAGAACTCGAACATCCGCTCGCCCCATCCGGGTCCGGTGAGCCCCTCCGTCTCTTCGGGCAGGATTCGCGTGCCCGTCGCGACGATCAGTACGTCGTAGCCGAGTACGTCTCCGTTGGTCAGGTACACACGATCCTCGGCTGCCATCACGCGATCGATCTCACTCGTGACGAGATGTGCCTCCGCGGGCAAGAACTGCTTTCTCGGTTTGACTAGCTGATCGGGGTTATATACGCCGAACGGCACGAACAGCAGGCCGGGTTGGTACACGTGTTGCTCGTCGAGATCGACCACGGTCAAGCTCATCTTCTCGTCGGCGAGCTCGGGCTGGTAGACCCGCGTCAACCGGTTTGCCATGATTGTCCCGGCCGTCCCGGCCCCGAGAATGACGATTCGCTTCATCGATTGGGCTCCCAGCTGTATGGGGTCCGCGACCCGCTTGGATTAACATATGAAAAAAGCTATATATGAATCTGAATATTCTATGAAGAGGATCTCATACGGAGCGAGAACACGCAACTCCGCGTGCCCGAAGGTACTCGTCCAGGGGGGGTGCCAGCAGTACTCTGCATGCCAGGGAGGAAGACCACAATGCACACGACCGCAGCGGGAGCATCCAGACGCACGGCCAGGTGGCGCTCGGGATGAACCTCGGGCCGCTCACGCTGTCTCCGGTAGCCGCGGCCACCCTCGCCGCGTGCGGGACCTGGTTCCTCACCGCGCTTGGCTCGGTGCCCGTGTTGTTTTTTCGCACGGCACCGCGCCGCCTGATGGACGCCTTGATGGGGTTTGCCGCCGGTGTGATGGTCGCCGCATCGTGCTGGTCGTTGCTGACGCCGGCACTCGACCTTGGCGGCATCGCTCCCACGGTCGCCGGGCTCGCCGCCGGCGCGGCACTGATCTGGGGGCTCGATCAGACGCTTCCCCATCTCCACCCCGAGTTCCCCGACGAAGCGCGGCCTGAGGGTCTGGGGGTGACGTGGCGCCGCACGACGCTGCTCATCGCCGCGATCACGCTGCACAACTTTCCAGAGGGTCTGGCCATAGGGGTCGCTTTCGGCGGCCGGGAGTCGAGTGCCGCACTCGCCCTGGCGCTTGGGATCGGGCTTCAGAACATCCCTGAAGGACTCGCCGTGGCGCTCCCACTGCGCCGTGACGGCATGAATCGATGGAAGGCACTCTGGTACGGCCAATTGACCGCCGTGGTCGAGCCCGTCGCCGCTTTTCTCGGTGCTTTCGTCGTCTCCCAGGCAGTGGTACTCCTCCCATTTGCCCTCGCCCTTGCGGCGGGGGCGATGCTCTATGTCGTGGTGGAAGAGCTGATTCCCGAAACCGTTCGATCGGGGAGCATCGATGTGGCCACGATTGGATTCATCGTCGGGTTCGCTGTCATGATGTCGCTGGATAATCTCGTGGGCTGATCTTCGCGGCGCTCCAGCTCACGCCCCGCAAAGCGAGTGAGCTGCCGTTATAGCGTCACTCATGAAGACTTCACACTCACCCCCACATGCTTCGGGTAATTGATGGAACGCTCCCCAGGGGGCGAAGGGGGAGGAGGCGTCCGATGAGAGTGGCCGACCTGATGCAGACCG
>JBDHCY010000254.1:0-6033 GCA_039591795.1 Gemmatimonadota bacterium
GGCGGCTCGGCATGGACTCGCGTTCGGCAGCGCCTGTACGCGCCTGGTTGAGAAAGAAGCGGGACCGCGAGCGAGGCCGGGAAGCCCGGTGCGCCGCCCCAGGCCTCCCGAACTCCCGCGTCACTGCGGCATCTTACGGATGAGTCGTGCCGGTGTTCCTGGCCCGATGTCCGGCTGACCTACGGCCACGACCAGCAGGCTCGCCGTCCGGTCGCGCAGGTAGACCACCATGGCCGCGCCCATGTATTGCTCGGCCGAATCGACGTCGTCGCCCGCTCCAGCGCTTGGCCGCACGAAGGCGAACATGTCGCCGAGAGAGAGGCCGTCGGCGCGACCCCGGTCGAGGAAGACGATCGATTGTGGACCGGTCAACGGATCGCCGCCACGCGAAGCGATGACGCGCCCCATGATGCCGTCTTCGACCGGGACTGGCCGCACGGCACCGGCATCGGGAAACGGCTCGAGGGGGAGGACGGCAAGCTCTTGCCGCACCCGGTCGAAGGTCTCCGACAGCTGGGCAATCGGTCGGTCGCCGTCCATGGCCACGACGCGCGCGATGCCTGCCGGCACCACGACATTTCCGTGGTCGGCGATCTCACGAGCGATCCGAACGATCCAGAGCTCGTCGCCGAGCTGGTAGGCCGCACCACGGGGAGGCTCGACCGCGATCTGTTGGTAGATCATGGCCGTCGTGCGCTCGGTGCGAACGCCGATCGCGAGTGGCTCGACACTACCGATCACGCGCCCGAGTGGGAGATCGTCGCCATCGGTCAGGAACCCCGCCGAGTAGAACTCGCCACGCCGCAGCGGCCGATACGGTGGGTTGGCCAAGACCCGCAGCTCGTGCCGGGCGCGCTCGAGTGACTCACGCCGCCGAGAGAAGACCGTCGCCTGCGAGGTTACGGGCGGGGGTGGAGCTTGGACTGCAGCCACCATCGCCGAATCGGCAGCGAGCATTGCCGAGTCGGCCGCGAGCGTGTCGGTCACGGCCAACCCTGCCAGCGTCGGCTCGTCGCCCGTCCCAACGAGGCGCAAGACCTCTCCGGGGTAGATCCAGTGAGGATCTTCGACGACGTCAGTGTTGAGTCGGTAGATGGCCGGCCAGAGCAGCGGATCGCCCAGATACGCCTCCGCAAGCCCCCAGAGCGTGTTCCCCCGCTCGACCGTCACCCGCTCGGGCACGGGACCCTGGGCTGCCGCCGGCACCGCCGTGACGCCGAACGCCGCGACGAGCCCAAGGGCGAAGCTCGCCGCGGCTGACCGATTAGAAAGGTAGGTCGTCGTCTTCCTCATTCAGAGCCTCCGGAGGCTCGTCGAAGGACTCGAACTTCCCGTCGGGGGCGGTTTTCGCGACCGCCGGGCGCTCCCGAGCAGGTTGATCTCCCGCCTCGCCACCGCGTGGGCTCAGCAGCAGAATCTCGCGCGCGTTGATCTCGGTGGTGTAGCGGGTCTTTCCCTCGCGATCTTCCCACGTGCGATACTCGATTCGCCCCTCGACGTAGATTCGATCGCCTTTCTTGCAGTACTTCTCGATGAAGTCTGCGAGTTGCGACGCGCGGTTGTTCCACGCGACCACGCGGTGCCACTCGGTCTTCTCCTGCCGCTCGCCGCTCGCGCTGGTCCATTGACGGCTCGTCGCGAGCGAGAGCGTGGCGACGCGACCACCGCCACCAGTGCTCCGCACCTCTGGATCGGCGCCCAGGTTGCCAATGAGCATGACTTTGTTCAGTGACCGACTCACGGTTGCCTCCTCATGGTCGGGACCGGACCGGACGCCGGTACACTATAGGTGCTTTAAGTCCTTTTGTCAATCGAAGATACGCGCTTCGGTGCGATTCCTCGCACGAGGACGATCGCGTCCTCCCGAGGCCGCTGATAGTAGTCGCGCCGACGCGAAACGGACTCGAAACCGAGCGCTGTGTAGAGCCGTTGGGCGGCCTCGTTCGACTGTCGAACCTCGAGTGAAATGCGGCGCACGCCCCACGCAGCAGCTTCGCCAATCGCCCGGAGGATGAGGGCCCGCCCGATGCCCATCCGGCGATGGGCTGGCGTCACCGCCAGGTTCTGAATCTCGACCTCGTCGAGCACGAGCTGGGAGACGAGGTAACCGGCGACCTCACCGTCTCGCTCGGCAACGAGCACGCGCAACGCGGGTGCGTCTAACGCCGACCGCAGTCCTTCGAGGGACCAGGGATCGGTGAACACCGCATGCTCGATCGCCGCGATCGCGGCGAGATCATCCGGGTGAGCGACGCGTATCAGGCAGGGGTCGGCCATGGTGCGCCTCCCAACGAACTTGCGCCTCGGCAGGACGCCCGTAGTTGGGCTCCCACCTCGCAGTGTCCGGGACGATGAAGCGGTTTGGATCGCTCCACACGAGCTCGAGCAGTGCGGCGGCCGACGCCCGTCCCACGGGTGGACCGATCGGGCTCCGACCGGTCCATCGTCGGACCGGCTCGGGATGCGCCAACGCCCCATCGCCGCCAGCCACGATCACGGGCCCGAGGCGCTCGAGCTCGGTGGCGGCGAGCGCTCTCGGCTCCGGGCTGATCTCGCCAGGTGGCCACACGCTGACGAACACCTCGCCGCGGAGGGCGTCGTACAAGGCAGCGACGGGACCGGTTCCCTCGGCACGCGCGATGCGCCACCCACAACCGTAGAGCGACGGAACGACGAAGAGTGGGCTCGGGCTGCCATGAAGGAGCCCCTTGGCGAGCGCACCGGCGACGCGCAGTCCCGTGAAGCTCCCAGGCCCGTCGCCGACCACGACCCCGGCCAGGTCGAGCGGGGTGACGCCAGCCTCGGTGAACAACTCCCGGAGGGCGGGGAGCAAGTGGGCGGCGTGGTGGCGCGTCTCCCCGCCGAGCACTCGCTCCACCGGTGCACCGCCAGGGCGGCCAAGCGCGACGCTGGCCTGCGCTGTCGCTGCGTCGAGCGCGAGGTAGATGCTCACTCGACCTCCATGGCGCGACGCTCGGGATCGTCGGTGTGCGCGAGCCGAATGCGGGAGGTCGGAGGTGGCGCCCATTCGCCAGCCCGTTCGGGCCATTCGAGAAGGATGATGGCGTGCTCCCGGAGCATGCCGGCGAAGTCGAGGTCACGTGCCTCGTCGGGTTGGCGGAGGCGGTAGCAGTCGACGTGGTACACCGTGCCCACGTGAGCAACGTAGCGATGCACGAGCGCGAAGGTGGGACTCGTGGCACGCGCGTCAGCCCGCGCCCCGCGACAGATCGCCTGCGCGAGGGTGGTCTTGCCGGTGCCAAGCTCGCCCTCGAGGTAGATCACCGCCCCGGGAGTGAGCGCGGCGCCGAGCCGCTCACCGAGCCGTGCGAGCGCGGCTTCGGTGAGGTGTTCGCCTGACGGCGTCGCCTGCGGCACGGAGATCGAAGATCTGGTCGCGGAGGCGGGCAGCGACCTCGAACTCGAGCTGCTCTGCGGCCACCTCCATTTCGGCTTCGAGTTCGGCGATCAAGCGCTCACGGGCCGCCTCGCCGGCAGGACGGGGCTCGCCCTCAGGCACCCGGGCGCCGCGGGCATCCGCGACGCGGGTGCTCAGCCGCACCTGGTCGACGGACTTGACGATCGAGGTCGGTGTCACGCCATGCTCCCGATTGTGCGCGAGCTGCAGTTCCCGACGACGCGTCATTTCGTCGAGTGCCCGGCGCATCGAGCCTGTGATGCGATCGGCGTAGAGGATGGCCGTGCCCCGCGCATTGCGAGCGGCCCGTCCCACCGTCTGGATCAACGCCCGGTCGGACCGGAGAAACCCCTCCTGGTCCGCATCGAGCACGGCCACGAGCGAAACCTCGGGGAGGTCGAGCCCCTCGCGTAGGAGGTTGATCCCCACGAGCACGTCGAACTGCCCGAGGCGGAGGCCACGCAGGATCTCGACGCGCTCGATGGCATCGATGTCTGCATGTAGGTACCGAACGCGGACGCCGTGTTGATGCAGGTAATCAGTCAGGTCCTCCGCCATGCGCTTGGTGAGTGTCGTGATGAGGACGCGTTCCGCGCGACGCGTGCGCTCATGGATCTCGTGCAGAAGGTCGTCGACCTGGCCGGTCACCGGGCGCACTGCGACTTCCGGATCGACGAGGCCGGTTGGACGGATGATCTGCTCCGCCGTGACGCCGCCCGACAGGCCGAGCTCCTCGTTCCCCGGCGTCGCTGAGACGAACATGATCCGCGGCACGAGCTCCATGAATTCGTCGATCCTGAGCGGCCGGTTATCGAGCGCCGATGGGAGGCGAAACCCATGCTCAACCAACGTACCCTTGCGCGACCGATCGCCCTCGAACATCCCGCCGATCTGCGGGAGGGTCACGTGCGACTCATCAATGATGACGAGGTAGTCGTCTGGGAAGTAGTCGAGGAGGCAGGCGGGGCGCTCTCCTTCTCCGCGGGCCGTGAGGTGTCTCGAGTAGTTCTCGATGCCCGGACAATGCCCCATCTCGACGAGCATATCGATATCGAAGGTCGTACGCGTCTCGAGGCGTTGTGCCTCGAGCAAGCGTGCGTCTGCCCTGAGCGTCGCGAGGCGCTCGCCCAACTCGTGGCGGATCGCTGAGACCGCTCGCTCGACCGTGGGCCGGCGCGTGACGAAGTGGGTTGCCGGGTAGACCGCGCATCGCGCGAGCTCGGTGATGCTCCGGCCCGTCAGCGGATCGATCTTCCCAATCCGCTCGATCTCGTCGCCGAACAATTCGATGCGCACCGCTTGCTCGTCGTAGGCCGGGTAGATCTCCACCGTGTCACCACGCACGCGAAACGTGCCTCGTTCGAACGCGACGTCGTTCCGTCGATACTGCATGGCGACGAGCTCCGAGAGGAGCGCATCCCTCCCCCGCATCTCGCCCACCTCCGCGGTGAGCATGAGCTCTCGGTATTCCTCTGGATCGCCCAGTCCGTAGATGGCCGAGACCGTCGCGACGATGACGACGTCGTGCCGCTCCATCAGGCTGGAGGTGGCCCGAAGCCGCAATGACTCGATATCGTCGTTGATCGTGGCGTCCTTCGCGATGTAGGTATCGGTCTGCGGGACGTACGCCTCGGGCTGGTAGTAGTCGTAGTACGAGACGAAATACTCTACTGCGTGCTGCGGGAACAACCCTTTGAGCTCTCCGTAGAGCTGGGCGGCGAGGGTCTTGTTGTGGGACAGCACCAGGGTCGGGCGCTCGAAACCGGCAATGACGTGGGCCATGGTCATCGTCTTCCCCGACCCGGTGACGCCGAGCAGGGTCTGGAAGCGTTGTCCCGCCTTCAGGTGCTCGAGGAGCGCGCTGATCGCCGTGGGTTGGTCGCCGGCCGGCGCCAGGTCGGAGACGAGGTGGAACGAGGCCATTCGGAAGAAACTAGCGCGGCGGCGCGAGCGGAGACGGTTCTCGGCGATCGACGTCGGTCACGCCTTTGACCCGCCGCATGGCCTTGATCACGCGCTGCAGATGGCTCTGATGCTCCACCTCGACGAGCACGCCACCGTACGCGATGCCATCTCGGCTCTGCAGTTCGGCGCTGCGGATGTTCGTACCCGTCCGACTGACCGCCTGCATCAAGTCGGCGTAGAAGCCGCGCCGATCCTCGCCGATCACCGGCGCGGTGAATCGACACGCCGCGGCCGCGCGTGACATACCCCACGACCGCCTCGCCCGGCACGGGCTGGCAGCACTGCGCGTAGCGCACCATCAGGCCGCTGAGTCCCTGGACCCTGACGCCCCGGCCGAGCCGTAGTCGATCGAGTACCCGCCCGACGGCACCCGGTTTGGCGAGGGCGACCTGCTCAGCCGGCAGCTCGGGGAAGAGCGCGCGGATCACCTGTCCGATGGGTAGGTCGCCGCGCCCCACGCCAGCCTCGAGCCCTTCGGGCCCGTTGACTGACAGCGTCGCCGCCGCGGTTGCGAGGCGGTCGCGGCCCGGTGGCTCGAGGCGCCGGCGGCGGAGCTCACGCTCGAGGATCTCACGGCCGAGCGCCACACTCTGCACCGACTCCTCCTGCTTGAGCCACTGCCGGATCTTGTGGCGGGCGCGGGCTGTCCT
>JBDHCY010000255.1:0-5457 GCA_039591795.1 Gemmatimonadota bacterium
CGTGCTGCTCGCAACCGACGACCTCGGCACTGCGCGTGCCGTGGCGCGCGAAGTCCGTGCGTCGAGCGGCGGGCTCCCGGCGGTGCAGGCCCGCGCTTTTCTAGTCGGAGGGCGCGCTCAGGTGTCGCTCAATCTGCTGGATGTGGACGTGACGCCGCCGCTTGTCGCCGTGGAGACGATCGCCCGCGAGGCTGAGCGGCTTGGGACGACGATCGCTTCGAGCGAGGTCGTCGGCCTGCTACCTGAGCGCGCCGTGCCCGCTGCCGGCAGCGCGGCGCTGCACCTCGCGGGATCGTTGGCCGACCTGATGCTCGAGCCGCGGCTCCGCCGCATCGCGGCTGGTGCTCGTGCCGAAGCGACCCGGCGCGGCACCGCCTGGCTCAGTCCGTGAGGACTCTGGGGCCGTTCTCGGTTACGGCGACCGTGTGCTCGAAATGGGCGGAGTGCCCACCATCAGCGGTCACCATCGTCCAACGGTCGTCGAGCGTGCGGATGTCGGGACCGCCCATACTGACCATCGGCTCGATCGCCAGCGTCATTCCCGCAGTCAGGCGCGGGCCGCGGCGCGGCTTCCCGTAGTTCGGTACCTGCGGCTCCTCATGCATGCTCGTGCCGACGCCGTGCCCCACGAGCTCGCGTACCACGCTGAACCCGGCACTTTCGACGACCGACTGGACGGCGTGGCCGATGTCACCGACATGGCCACCTGCGCGCACGGCGTCGATCCCTGCTGAGAGCGCCTGCTGGGTCACGTCGAGAAGTCGCTCGATATCGGTGTCGATCGCTCCGACCGGAATGGTCGTTGCCGAGTCCGCGTGCAGTCCGTCGAGGCACACGCCCACGTCGACGCTCAGGATGTCACCTTCGCGGAGCACTCGGGACTCGGACGGGATGCCGTGCACGATTTCGTCATTGATGGACGTGCACAGGGTGGCCGGGAACCCATAGAGGCCCTTGAACGAGGGTTGGGCACCAGCGTGGCCCCGGATGAACTCTTCCGCCTCTCGGTCGAGCTCGGCCGTGCTGACGCCAGCCCGGGTGCGCCGGCGCACGAGCGCGAGCGTGGCGGCGACGATCCGCCCCGCGGCCGCCATCGTGTCCAGCTCGCGTGCCGACTTGATCGTGATCATCATCGCCCTACGACTCGTCGGACCTGCATGGCGATCTCCTCGACCGTACCCGTCCCGGGCACCCGATGAACCGTTCCCCGCTGAGCATAGTACGCGACCAGCGGGGCCGTAGATTGTTGATACACTGCGAGGCGGCGACGGATCGTGGGGAGGTCGTCGTCGGATCGTCCCTCAACGGCGCCGCGTTGCAAGAGGCGTCGCTCGATCTCCTCTTCCGACACATCGAACAAGAGCACGTGACTTAGACGGAAACCCCGCGAGTTGAGCAACCGATCGACGGCCTCGGCCTGCTCGATCGTTCTGGGAAACCCGTCGAACACCGCTCCGTCCGTCGCCCGACCGCTGTCGAGCTGGTCCTCCACGAGGCGGAGAATGACGTCGTCGGGCACCAGCTCTCCGCGGTCCATGTATCCCTGGGCGCGGCGGCCCACGGCTGACCCGGTCTGCACGGCTTCGCGAAGGAGATCGCCAGTCGAGATCTTCGGTACCTCGAGTCGGTCCGCCAGGATCTTCCCCTGTGTGCCCTTTCCTGCACCCGGTGGACCGAGGATCAGGGCGTACACGGCTCCGACCGCCTCATAGGTAGCGCTGCCGGCCCCGGAACCGCACCCGCCCCTCCTTCATGAACCCATCGTATTTCCGAAGCAGCATGTGCTGGTTGATTTGTTGCACCGTGTCGAGTGCGACACCGACCACAATGAGCAGTGCCGTGCCACCGAACCCGAAGGGCACGTTGAAGTACTCGAAGATGAAGAACGGAAGCAGCGCGATGAGAGTGAGGAAGATGGCCCCAGGAAGCGTGATGCGCGTGAGCACGGTATCGATGTAGTCGGCGGTGGGCCCCCCTGGCTTGACGCCAGGGATGAACGCACCCTGCTTCTTCAGGTTCTCCGCGAGGTCGACGGGGTTGAAAATGATCGACGTGTAGAAGTACGCGAAGAAGACGATCAGCAGACCGTACGTAATGTAGTAGGCGGCCGTTCCGGGTTGGAAGTATTCGGAAAGCGACTGGAGCGTCGGCGAGCTGGTAAACGTCGCAAAGGTGCCCGGCACGATGATGATCGACTGGGCAAAGATGATGGGCATGACGTTCGCCGTGTTCAGACGAATCGGAATGAACGTCTTCTGCCCTTCGCGGATTCGCCCTCGCCCCATCACCTTCCGCGGGATCTGGATCGGGATGCGCCGGGCCGCCACCGTCACCGCGACGACCGCCGCCACAACGACGACCATCACGACGAGCAGGACGATGAGCGACAGGAAGGTCATGGCCCCGGTCCGGTAGAGCTCCCACGTACGGAAGATCCCGGGCCACATCCCCTCCATGATGCTGAAGAAGATGAGGAGGCTCATGCCATTGCCAATGCCACGCTCCGTGATGCGCTCGCCCAGCCACATCACGAAGACTGCTCCCGTCGTCAGCATGAGCACGGTCGTGATGCGGAACCCGAGCCCGGCCGCCGCAACTGCACCGGGCAACGACTCGGTGAACGCGGCGAACGCATAGGCCTGGAAGACGGCCAAGATCACGGTCGCGTAGCGCGTCCACTGGGTGATCGTCTTTCGGCCCTCTTCCTCCTTCTGCATCTTTTCGATCGTTGGGAAGACGGCCCCGAACAGCTGGAACATGATCGATGCCGAGATGTACGGCATGATCCCGAGCGCCAGGATCGTGGCTCGGGACAGCCCGCCACCCACGAAAAGATCGTAGATACCGAAGAGCGTCCCCGCCCCCTGTCCCTGCACGAATTCCGCGAGTGCGGCTACGTTGACGCCCGGCGTCGCGATGTGGGCGCCGGTCCGGTAGATGAGGAGAATGAAGAGCGTGTAGAGGAGCTTCTCCTTGAGCTCCGGAACGGAAAACGGATTGGGGATGCGCGGGGCGGTCATTCGTCAGGCCTCGACGCGCCCACCCGCGGCCTCGAGCTTCGCTCGGGCCGCTTCCGAACACTGGACGCCGCGGACGACGAAGGCCCTGTCGGGCTCGCCTTGGGCGAGGAGTTTGATTGTCCGATCCGAGCGTCCAACGAGCCCGGCACCGAGTAGGGTCTCGGGGGTCACGTCAGACGCCTCGGGCAATCGCGCGAGCGCGTAGAGATTCACGACCTGCGCGGGCTCACGGAACGGATTGACGAACCCTCGCTTCGGCACCCGTCGAATGAGCGGCATCTGCCCGCCCTCGAACCCTGGACGCACGTTGCCGCTGGTACGGGAGCCTTGCCCTTTGTGCCCGCGACCTGCGGTCTTCCCCGTGCCCGAACCGGGCCCGCGACCCTTCCGCTTTGGCGTCGCCCGGCTTCCGCGTGGCGGCCGCAAGTTGCCGAGGGTGATTCGTGGCGTGTCGTCGGCCATCAACCTTCCTCCGCCGGCGCCACCTGCACGAGGTGACGTACCTGATAGATCATGCCGCGGATCGCGGCATTGTCGGGAACCTCAACCACGTCTTGGTGATGCCGCAGCCCCAGCGCTCGCAGCGTGCGCTGGTGCCGTTCGGGCCGATCGATTCCCGATCGCACCTGTTTCACGCGAAGGCGTGGAGCGCGGGCACCCTGCGCACTCCCCTTAGGCATGCGTCGGCTCCTGCCGGGGCCGGTAGGCGATGGCGCCCATCTCGAGCCCTCGTTCCCGCGCGACCTGCCGATGCGTGACGAGCTGGCCGAGCCCCTCGATGGTGGCACGCACCATGTTGTGGGGGTTCGCCGACCCCAGGCTCTTCGTCAGAATGTCGGCAATCCCGGCGCATTCGAGCACTGCCCGCACGGGCCCGCCTGCGATGATGCCCGTCCCAGCCGCTGCCGGTTTCAGGAGTACGCGGCCGGCGCCGTGCCGGCCCACGACCTCGTGCGGAATCGTCGTCCCCGTGCGCGGCACGTCGCGCATCCCGCGCCGCGCCGCATCGACGGCCTTGCGCACGGCTTCGCTCACCTCGTTGGCTTTCCCCATCGCCATCCCCACCTTGCCGTTGCCATCGCCTACGGCGACGAGCGCATTGAAACTGAAGCGCCGCCCGCCCTTGACCACCTTGGCGACACGATTGATCGAGATGACGTGCTCGACGAGATCCGAGTCGCGATCTCGACGATTCGCCGGCGCGCGATCGCCCGGCCGACCACGTCCGCGCCCCCTACCACGGCCACGTGCTCCACCGCCGGGGCCGCCGCGCCGCTGCTCAGGGGCCCCCGAGGGCGGGGGCGCCTCCGGTGCCGACTCGGCGCCTTGGGTCGGCGTGGAAGGCTCCGGCGTCGACTCCGTCGCTGGCGCCTCAGGGACTGCCTCTGGTCCCGACTCCGGGGCGCTCGCCGCCGAGTCGGCTGACTGCTCAGCTGGTGCTGGCTTCTCTGTGTCACTCATGGGCTCAGAACTCCAATCCACCCTTCCGCGCGCCATCAGCAACGGCTTTGACGCGTCCATGATAGCGGTATCCGCCCCGATCGAAGACAACCATCTTCACGCCGTGGGCCTTGGCCCGCTCGGCCAGGAGTTCACCGACGGCCAGGCTCTTCGCCGTCTTCCCGGTGCCTTCCGGCGCGAGTTCCTTTGAAAGGTCGCTCGCGGCCGTGATGGTCCGACGCGCCACGTCATCCACGAGCTGCCCGTAAATGTGCTTGGTCGAACGAAACACGACGAGGCGAGGACGCTCTGCCGTGCCTGCGATCTTCCGGCGCACTCGGAAGTGGCGCCGGTCACGCAGGTCGCGCTTCGTCTTCGGTTTCCGAATCGGTCGCATTCCCGCTCCTACTTCGCGCCGGTCTTGCCGGCCTTCCGGCGGACCCGCTCGCCTTGATAGCGCACGCCCTTCCCCTTGTACGGTTCGGGCGGACGGAGCCGGCGGATCTCTGCCGCCACATGCCCCACGAGCTCCTTGTCGATCCCCTCGACCTTCACGACGGTATTGCTCTCGGCGCTGCACGTGACGCCGTCGGGGGACCGATACTCGACCGGGTGTGAGAGGCCGAGCGAGAGATGGAGGCCGAACTCGCGCTGCTCCGCCTTGTAGCCCACGCCCTGAATCTCGAGGCGCTTCACGAACCCCTTGGTCACACCGTCAACCATGTTCTGGAGCAGCGCCCGCGTGAGCCCGTGCAGCGCTCGATAGCGCCGCTCCGATCGCGTGTTGGTCACGTGCACTTCGCCGTCCGCAAGCGCCACATCGATCCCCTCGGGGATGGGGCGCGAGAGGTTGCCTTTCGGCCCGGTCACTGCCATGACTCCGTTGTCGAGCACGACGGTCACGCCGTCCGGCACGACTACGGGTTGCCTACCGATCCGCGACATACGCTCTCTCCTCTACCACACCACGGCGAGGTGCGCGCTCGCCGGGCATCGC
>JBDHCY010000256.1:0-5433 GCA_039591795.1 Gemmatimonadota bacterium
TCACCCGCCGTGGTGTACATCGACGCCGCCGCATGCGCCCGCCTGTACTTGCGGAACTCTTCGGTGTTCCCGAGCAGCCCGTGCCCTTGTGCGCTGCTGTGCTCCAGCTCGTCGTGCCAAACCATCGAGCTGTTCTTCATGCCGAGGGGAGTGAAGACCTGCGTCTGAGCGATGACCTGCAGCGAGTCACCGGTGCGATGCTCGGCGACCAGTTGCAGGAGGTAGTAACCGGCCGCCGAGTACTTGAACCGAGTTCCAGGCTCGAAGAAGAGTGGGTAGTGCGGGTCGGGCCGTTCCCCGTGCGGCATGCCCGACGAGTGTGAGAGGACGTGTCGGGCAGTGACACGCTCCAGCCAATCGCGACGGAATCCCTCCCGGTCCAGCGGATGCCTGATGAACCGCTCGACCCGATCAGGCGGCAGGTAGTCCACCAGCGGGGTGTCGAGGTCCAGCGTCCCTTCTTCCACCAGCCGCAGCATCGCGTACGCGAAGAGCGGTTTGGTGAGCGAGGCGGCCTCGAAGCGCGTCTCGCGCGTCACTGGCTCGCGGGTCTCGACGTTCTTTACACCAAAGGCGCCGTCCCAAACGACCCGACCACCGCGGATGATCGCGACCGACATCCCGGGCACGTGGCCCTGTTCCATGAGGCTGGGAATGAACGTCTCGAGTTTCGCGGCCAAGGCGGTCACGTCGTGGTCGGAGCGAAGTGGTTCTGGCTTCTGGGCAACCAGACTGACAGACGAGAGCACGAGGGCGAGGCAGCCCGAGGCCACCGAGTGAGACAGCTTCGAGTGTGTTCTCATCGGAATACTCTCCACGGTGAGCAGCTAATCCATCCTCGCTACGAACCCCGGTATCAAGCCTTCGCCCGTCGGCCGAGCCCGCATGGCAAGGCTCACTCGCCTACCGCCTCACCACCGGCAGCCTGATCTGAGACGGATACTGCCGAGAGTGGTGGACCGCGTTGTGCGCCACGATTCCCTCCGTCTCATCGTAGTTCCTGCCGCCTGTGTTGAGGTTCCTGGTGAACCGCGGGAAGTTGCTGCTCGAGACCTCGATCCGGATGCGATGCCCGACGGCAAAGTAGTTGCTGGTCGACATCGGGCTGACCGGAAGCTCGTAGACCCTCCCGTCCTCCATGAAAACCTGCCGCTCGTACCCCTCACGATAGCGCGCCCGCTGGATCGTCTCATCGAGGTTGTAGGCCCTGCCGTCGGGATAGACGTCGAGCAGCTTCACCGTGAAGTCGGTGTCGCGGGCATCCGACGAGACGTACAGCGTGATCGCGATCGTTCCACTGACCTCGATTCCTTCATCTAGAGGTTCGGAGGTATAGACGAGGATGTCCTCTCGCTGTTCCATTTCCTGTTGATCGAATGCCCCGGCCTGGATGACGCCGCCCGTGCAGCAGACGTTGCCGCCATGCGACGGAACCGGACTGGCCGGGTCGTACGTGAAGACGTCGGAGTTGTCACGAGGTTCGGGCCTGCGCGTCGTCAATCTGCCGTCTCCGCGAACGCTGTTCGCCCTGCCGTCACTCTCCAGGTAGTAGGTCACGACCTCGGCGCGTTCCGGTGGCCACGTGGCCGACGATTGCCACTGATTCAAGCCCATCGTGTAGTAGCGCACCTTGGGCAGCGTATCGGTGATGCGGTTCTGGTCCCCCTTCAACCAGTAGTCGAACCATCCATAGACCAGGGCGTCGTAATCGAGCCGGGCGTCGCCCATGTTGCGCTCGCCGACGACCGTCTCCTCGGTGGCGCGGCGGTACGCACAGTGACCGACCGGAGCGATCAGCGCGTACTGGTTGCCGGCGACCTCGGGGTCCTTCGCGTTCTTGGTGACATGATCGAACAAGGCGAGGTTCGGACTGATCGACACGTCGTACCACGACATCAGCCAGAGGCTGGGCACGCCGAACGGCTCGTCGTCGTGATAGAGGCCGCCGCGGTACCACGCCGGATCGTTCGGGGTGCGCTGGATCATGCGTCCGCCCGTGGCGACGGGCGCGGAGTCGGCGAAGACGCCCTTTGGTCCCTCGACGTTGCGCATGATGTCCACGACCGGCAGGTGCCAGAGTGCCTTGCTCCAGTCCACCCGCGGCATCTCCGGCGCGAGATCGAAGTATCGCGACAGCCGAATCATGTCGTCGCGGGACATGTCGGCTGGGAACGTTGGCCGCTGGGTGTTTTGCACGCCGTAGAGCCAGACGAAGAAGAGCATCTGTTCCGCGCCGCCCCGGTACCAGTTGCCCTGCTCGAAGAACTGCCCGACGCGTCCCACGCCCGCGCCGAAGCCCTGCGGCACCATGGCGGCGTGGGCGGGATGGTCGAGTGCAGCCAGACCCATTTGCCACTCCGCCGTCGACGAGCAGCCGAGCGTTCCGACCTTGCCGTTGGACCAGGGCTGCTCCGCGATCCAGGAGAGCATGTCGTAGCCGTCGGTCTTGGGTGGGCCGAGGATGTCCCACTCGCCTTCGGAGAAGTATCTGCCGCGCTCGTTCTGGACGATGTAGGCGTAGCCCCGGCGCACGGCCTCGAGGATGGGTGCGAAGCGGCGGGTCTGCAGCTCACCGTCCCGCCACGGATTGAAGTTGTAGGGGGTCCGCACGAAGACCGTCGCCACGGGGGCTGTCGTCTTGGGGCGGTAGATATCGGTGGCGAGCCTGATGCCGTCCCGCATAGGCACCATGACCTTCTGGTCGACGACGGCGATCGCCTCGAGCTCATCGAGAACGTCTTGCCCCAGCGCGGGAGCAACGGCCGTAGCGATCGCGATGAGGGCGAGAATGGCGTGTCGCGTGACCTTCATGTGCTTCCCCCTTGTCGCGCACCGATTCTCTGCCGCCGAATCGGGCTCGAGCACCTTGATCGCGACCTCACGGTCGGAGTGTCGACGTCCTGCTTCTATGCGACAGCGTTCCTGAAGAGACCGTGAAGGCACCGTGAACCGCTAGAGCCCCGCTCGTCGATCAACCGACCGTCGTCACGCGGGTGTTGCGCTCCCGCAACTCTTGCTGTGGCAAATGTCGAGCGACACATTTCGAATCAACATGAAACATCCCACCCTCGTTGGCTTGGCTACGCTCGTCCTCGTTGCGTGTGAGGCCGCCGCCGTTCCGGACGCGACGGTCCCAGTTGAGTCGCCCCAAGCCCCAACGATGATCAATGTTCCGGGAGATTTCTCGTCCATTCAGGCGGCCCACGATGCCGCGAGCTTTGGTGACACCATCCTCGTGGCGCCGGGAACGTACGTCGGACAGATCACCATCACCAAAGCGATCACGTTGACGTCCCGCTTCGTCCTGACCGGTGACGAGAGCTTCATCGCCACCACAATCCTCGATGGCGACGGCAGTTCTTACGTAATCGAGATCCCGAGTACTGCCGAAGCCGGCGCGACGATCCAGGGCCTGACCATCCAGAATGCCAGCGATGGTATCAGGCCGCATGCCCACTTCAACCTGCTCAACTGCCTGGTGCGGGATACCAGCGACGGCGTGGACTACGAGAACGGCAGCGGTGGCTTGGTCCAGTTCTGCACGTTCGAGCACAACCGCGATGACGGCCTCGACCTCGATGATGACGTCGCCCTCGTCATCGCAGACAACGTCATCCGCAACAACGATGATGACGGCATTGAGATCCGCATGCAGAGCTACCAAGGACCAACGTTGAACATCACCATCACGCGGAATGAGATCCATGGGAACGGCGAGGACGGGATTCAGCTCATTCATTACGACGTTCCCACTGACCGCTTTTTCGAGATTGCCCACAACAAGATCTACGACCACGTCGATGCCGGCATCGGCATGATGGATCAATCGACGACGCGAGAGGACTTTCGAGCCGCCGACATCCCTGAGCCGATCTTCATCTTCAACAACACCTTTGCCAATAACAGTCACGGCATCACCGGCGGTGACAGCACGGTCGTGCTCAACAACGTCTTTGTCGATCACGCGGTGATCGCGGTCAAGAATGTCGACGCAGGCTCCGACCTTGCCTTCAACTTGTTCTTCAACAACGGCACGGACAACAGCGGCTCGAACATCGACGTCGGCAGCACTGTCTTTGCCGATCCGTTGCTCACCGCGAATCTCGAGCTGCCCTTGGGAAGTCCAGCGATCGACGCCGGCACGGCGCTCTACGTCTGGCACGGGATGACGGTGATGGATCTTCCGGCCGGGGCGTATGCCGGTGCAGCTCCCGACATGGGCGCGTTCGAACTCGAGGGCGGTGCGGGTCAGCCGCCCGAACCACCAACTTCGTGACTCACTCCCCATCCCTTCAGCTGATCCATTACTGAGTACGCCGTCCAGTCGAATTGAAGCGGCGTGATGGTGATCATGCCGCCCATGAAAGCCTCCGTGTCACTCTCGGCAGGGTAGTCCGTCTCGAGGCTGATTCTCGGTCGGAAACGTCTTGCATCACCCTCGGCCGGTAACTCCTCATAGGCAAACTGGAGGTGGATTCCGCCCATCTTCGCGAACGTCACTCCGGCGGTTTCCGCTTCCGTCGCCCTGGGAATGTTGATCGAGAACACGATCCCTGGCATGGCGGGACGTTGCCTCATCTCCTCGACGAACGCGGCGACGAAATCGGCCGCGTAGTCATAGTCTGCGCTGCGCGCGCCGAACGAGACCGCCATCGCCGGCACCCCGTAGAACGCACCCATCATCGCCCCTCCCACCGTTCCGGACATGTACGACGCAGTGCCCACGTTTGCGCCCCGATTGATGCCGCTGATGACGAGGTCGAATCCGCCCTCCGGGGTAAGGGTGCTGATCGCCAGCAGCACGGTTCCGGCCGGCGTGGTATCGACGCAGTGTCCCAGCGTGATGCCGTCTCGCAGGACCGGCCGCAGGTGGAGCTCGTCCCGTAGGGCCACCGACATGCTGCTCCCGCTGCGCTCGCCGCATGGCGCGACGAGATGGACTTGGCCAACTGCTTTCAGTTTCTCAGCGAGGACCTGAATACCCTGGGATTCGATGCCGTCGTCATTCGTGAGCAGGATGTGGTACGAATCGGTTTGCCCATATGCCGGCCACGCGAAGAACGCGACCAGCGACATGAACATGGGAATGACCCCGAGGCGTGCGTGTGTCCCGATCACGATCTGCTCCGTTCGCCAGGAGTTCAAGGAAGGCTTGCTCATGCACGCCATGAAGGAGCGTGCAATTCAGGTGATACTACTACCCGACCGGGATGGAGAGCACAACCCTGGGCGAGGTAGTATATGGGTCGTGGGACAGCACGCCCTGACCGAGCACCGCCTCGCGGCCGTCCCTGCCAGGCCACATCTTTCTCTAATGTCCGAGCTCACCGCCCGGGCTCTCGATCGCCCTTGTTGACTCCGCGAACCTCAGGAGGTGCCGTGCGACGTCGAGATTTTCTTCTCCGGTCCGCGGGTGCCATGGGGTTCTTCAGC
>JBDHCY010000257.1:0-5432 GCA_039591795.1 Gemmatimonadota bacterium
ATGGACCAGGCCATCGAGCAGTTCCAGCGGCAGTTCCAGGTGTGGGACAGGAACTACGTGGCCTGCATGCAGGGCCGCAAGTACACCGTCAACTAATCGGGAGGCCGAGATCATGACCTCGCGAACGCGCGGAACATTGGGACTGACCCTCGCCCCGTTACTCCTGGCCGCGGGCGCGGCAGCGCAGGCCAACCCCGTCTATGTGTGCTCGATTGCGCAGGCGATCGAGTGTGACGACCAGCTCCAATGCGGGCCACCGGAACCAGCTCGCACGCCCCCCACCTTTCTCCGCGTCGACATCGATCGGGGCGTGATCACCCTGCTCGCGCCAGCCGAGCGGCGGGGCGAGACCACCCAGATCGGGGCTGCCGAGCACCTCGGCGGCCAGTGGAGCCTCACCGGCATCGAGGCCGAGCGCGCGTGGAACATGGTGATCGCCGACGAGGATGGGAGCATGACGATCTCGATCACGTTCCCACGCGCCGCCTGGAGTGTGTTCGGGAAGTGCATGCCGGCTGACCAGATCGAGCCGTAACGGGGCCGAGGGAACGCCCGGGGCGTCAGCCCGCCGTGGTCCCCTGTTCCATACGGACTACGAGTCGGCTGGCGGCTCCGCCCCCGCCGCTGGCGCGCTCGGCACCTCTCCGGTCAGCCACACCTCGGTCGATTGCTCGACGTCGGTGGCCGTGACCGCTCCCGTCTCGACTTCAGACGGGGCGAGGAATACGCGCCCAACGGCGAGGGCGACCGTCGCGGCCACCGCCGTCGCCGACAGCACGGCGAGCTTCCCCACCCCGAGCATCGCCGGGTCCGTAAACGCGAGCTCAGCGATGAAGATCGCCATAGTGAACCCGATGCCGGCCACGGTACCGATCACAAAGACGCCGCTCCAGGTGAGGCCGGCCGGCAATGAACACAGACGGAACCGGACCGCCAACCAGGCGGCGAGGAGCACGCCGAGCGGCTTGCCCACTGCGAGGCCGAGCCCGACACCGAGAAACACCGACCAGAACCCAGGTCCCCCAAGCTCGATCCCGCCCAGGTACACGCCGGCATTGGCCAAGGCGAAGAGCGGGATGATCCCGAACGCGACCCAGCGGTGGAGGCCGTGTTCCATCCGCACGGCGGGCGAGATCGCCTCGCGCTGAGCGAACGCGACCCGGTCGAGCGGCGCAATGAGATCGTGGTCCTTCCCACCTCGCGTCACGCGCGTCTGAAACTCGTCCAGCGCTTCGCGCGCGACCGCAACGAACCCCTTGGTCCCGATCCACGACCGCGCCGGCGTGGCGAGCCCGACGATGACTCCGGCCAGCGTGGGGTGGACACCGGTCCGGTAGAGCGCGGTCCAGATCACGACGAGCGGGATCGCATAGGCCCACCCCGGCCTCGTCCCGATTCGCTGAAAGAGGAATAGGAGGAAGAGCCCCAAGGCAACGAGCCCGATCGCTTCGGGGTTCAAGCCACTCGAGTAGAAGACGGCGATGACGAGGATCGCCCCGATGTCGTCGATGATCGCGACTGCCAGAAGCAGGATTCGGAGCGCCGGCGGTGCCCGACGGCCGAGGAGTGTCAGGACGCCGACGGCAAAGGCGATGTCGGTCGCCATCGGGACGCCCCATCCCTCTTGCGTCGGCCCACTCGGGTTGATCGCCAAGTAGATCGCGGCGGGAACGACCATGCCACCAATGGCCGCGACGATTGGCAGGGCGGCGCGCTGCCAGTCGGCGAGTGTGCCTTCGACGATCTCGCGCTTGATCTCCAGGCCGACGACGAGGAAAAAGACCGTCATCAGCCCTTCGTTGATCCAGAAGTGCAGGTCCTGGGTGAACACCCCCTCGCCCAGCCCGAGGGTGATCGGGGTGTGCCAGAGATCGTCGTAGCTTTCATGCAGCCCCACGTTGGCCCAGATGAGGGCAACCGCCGCCGCAACCAGCAGGACGATGCCGCCCGCCGCCTCCACGTGCATGAAGGCTTCGATGGGACGCCGGACCGCACGGGCAAACCGCGTGGCCCGTCTCCCGGCACCGGGCCGGAGCGATGGGTAGGGTTTGCTTCCGCGTTCGGCGGGTTCAGTCACGGAGCGACACCTGCGGAGTTGGGCGCGTGGAGACTTAGCCGAGGCGCTGCGACTGTCAAGGCGGCACCTCCACGCAACCATCGGAAACTCCAGTGCATCTCACGCGTAGAGCCTCTCAAGGAGACAGGGGAGCCGGGAATGCGCCTACCTGGCTGGATTCGTCGCAAGTCGAAGCGTGCACTCGCTGGGCTGGCGTTCCTGACGCTAGCCGGCGGGAGCATCACGATCGTCGGGCTCGAAGCGCTGATCCGGGCTCGGCTCGATGGCGATCGGCTCGCAGCACCAACCCGGCTGTACGCCCGGCCGCTCGTGTTGCAACCCGGAACGGCAGCAAATCGCGCCCGTGTCGAGAGCCATCTCCGGCGCGCGGGCTATACCGCCTCCCGGCGGTCGCGGGTGGCTCGGGGTCAGTACCGACTGGACGAGTGGCGATGGACCATCGGCCAGCGGCCGTTCCGATTCGCCGGACAATTCTATTCCGGTGGCACGGTGACCGTGCGCATCGATTGGGCGGGCCGCGTGGATGCCATCCGCGACGCCGATGGGGGGCAGCTCGAGGCCGTCATCCTCGAGCCCGAGGCGATTCACACGGCAGGGAATGGCTCTGGCGCCGACCGCGTGCCGGTGTCGCTCTCCGACTTTCCCCCGCAGCTCCTCGAGGCCGTGCTCGCCGTCGAAGACCAGCGGTTCTTCGCTCACGGTGGGCTCGATCTCCGGCGCATCGTCGGGGCTGCGCTGGCCAACCTCCGCGCCGGGCGCGTCGTGCAGGGCGCCAGTACGGTATCGCAGCAGCTCGCGAAGAATCTCTTTCTGTCTTCACGCCGAACTCCAGTCCGCAAGCTCCGCGAGGCCACCATGGCCCTCGTGCTCGAGAGCCGCTACGCCAAGGACCAGATTCTCGAGGCATACCTCAACGAGGTCTATCTGGGCCAAGACGGTGCGTGGGCGATTCGTGGGATCGGGCGCGCGGCCCAGTACTATTTCGCGAAGGACGTCACCGAGCTCACTCTCCCCGAGTCGGCGCTGCTCGCTGGGATGATTCGAGGGCCGAACCTGTACTCGCCCATCCGTCACCCCGATCGGGCCAAGAGTCGCCGCGATCTCGTGCTCGCACTGATGCACGAGCAGGGAGCGATCACGGACGATTCCTATCAGCGGGCCAGACGAGCGCCGTTGGGGCTACGGCAGGAGCGCCGTACCGTCGTGCCGAGCCGCTACTTCACCGACTACGCGACAGCGAAGCTCGTGGAGCGCCACGGCCCCAAGGCGCTCCAACGCGGACTCACCGTGTTCACGACGCTCGATCTTCACCTCCAGACCGTTGCAGAGCGCGCTGTGCGCGACGTGCTGAACGCGGCCGAGAAGGGTTATCGGCAGCTGAGGACGACCGACGCGCCCCTCCAGGCGGCTGTCGTAGCGCTCGATCCGCGAAGCGGCGAGCTCCTCGCCATGGTGGGCGGGCGCGACTACGGCACCTCGCAGTTCAATCGGGCCTTGTATGCTCGCCGCCAGCCGGGGAGCGCGTTCAAGCCGATCGTCGCGCTGGCAGCACTCTCTGGAGCGACG
The DNA here is from genome assembly GCA_039591795.1 of Gemmatimonadota bacterium. Lineage (GTDB taxonomy): Bacteria > Gemmatimonadota > Gemmatimonadetes > Gemmatimonadales > GWC2-71-9 > JBDHCY01. Next base: position 3,644 of record JBDHCY010000257.1, read on the forward strand.
AACGACGACGGCCAACGATTCACGCTCGCCACGGCACTCGACGACGAGCCGCTCGCGGTCGAGACCCCCGTGGGCCTCTGGGAGCCGATGAACTATGACGGGAGGTTCCGCGGACGCGTGAGCATGCGTGAGGCATTGGAGCGATCCCTCAACGTCCCGTTCGCCCGGCTCGGGATGGCCGTCGGCGCCGATCGCGTCGTGGAAACCGCGCGGGCGCTGGGAATCGCTAGCCCGCTCCGCGCCGTGCCGAGCCTGGCACTCGGCTCCTCGGAGGTGTCCCCACTCGAGCTCGCGCGAGCGTACGGCGTGTTGGCCGCCGGCGGTATTCGTGCGCAGCTCCAGACGGCGCTCGGCGTGCTCGATGCCGACGGGCAGTTGGTCGGGCGGATGGAGATGGGAGAGACGCGCGTTGTCGGAGCCGATGCAGCATTCCTCGTGACCGCCGCGCTACGAGGTGCTGCGGAGCGGGGTACGGGGCGCGCGCTGGTGCGCTACGGATTCCGCGGGCCCGTCGCAGCCAAGTCGGGCACGACCAACGATCATCGCGACGCCTGGTTCGTGGCCTACACGCCGAACCTCGTTGTCGGGGTGTGGGTCGGGTTCGACGACGGTCGCTCCGTGGGGCTGCCCGGGTCGCAGATCGCGCTCCCTATCGCGGCGCGCGTGCTCGTCGGCGCGCTTGGACGTGATGGTGGGCCCGACTTCCGCGTGCCCGCGGGGGTGGAGCTCGTGGAGATCGACCCGGCGACGGGGGCACGAGCCGGGCCGGGCTGTTGGGGCGAGCCGGAGTACTTCCTTCGGGGCACCGCTCCCGCGGAGAGCTGCTCGCAAAACCGTCTGGTCAGTTGGCTGCGGCGCGGAGCGAGACGCGTGCCGAGTGAGATCCGTGAGCTCGCCGAGCAGCTGAGGCGGCTGACCTTGGATCGGCTCGAGCGCGAGCGAGCGTCGCGGCGCCCCGCGCGATAGGGGCAAGGCGTTCGGCGGGGCTGGGCGCGAGCGACCGTCCGGGCTGGCGTCCCAGCCCATCGGTGATTACCATTGGCCAGCGTTCGGCGGGCGCTCTGGCGCGCCGCCCTGCCAGCGGACACTCGAGGAGGGGCCTGGGCACACGCGCGGGCCCCGTTTCTATTGAAGAGTTCGCGCCGTGCGAGACAACGAACTCACGGCAGCCCAGCGCGGGGGCACACGACCGCGAACAGTGATGGACGCTCGGCAGGTTTCGGACATGTCCGGACTCCGACGCACATCGACACAGCACAGGGAGTAGGGACATGCGCACCACCGGAACCGTGAAGTGGTTCAACGACAGCAAGGGCTTCGGCTTCATCACACGCGAGGATGGCGAGAAGGACTGTTTCGTCCATCACTCGGCGATCGTCGGGAGCGGCTTCAAGACGCTCCGCGAGGGCGAGCGGGTGGAGTTTGACGTGGTACAGGGCCAGAAGGGCCCGGCCGCGCAGAACGTTTCAGTCATCACCACCTGAGCTCGAAGCCGTTCGGTACGCGGGCCGTCCGAACTCACTCCGGGCGGCCCGCTCCTTTTGCCCGAACGGCGCATTCGACGAGCGCAAAAAGAGACCGGGCACGCAATGGGCACAGATAAGAGGAAGGGGCATTTGTGATCGAAGTAACGATAGACGAAAATGATCGACTGGATCGGGCTCTCAAGGCGTTTCGGCGGAAGGTCGAGCGCTCCGGCGTCTTGAAGGATCTCCGCAATCGACGCCGCTTCTTGAAGCCGAGCGCCGCGAAGCGACGGAAGGCGCAAGCGGCAGCGCGACGACTGCTC
>JBDHCY010000258.1:0-5431 GCA_039591795.1 Gemmatimonadota bacterium
CTCGGCACCGATCACGGCCGCGAGTTCGGGGCGCAAGACTTTGAGCGCGACCTTGCGGTCGTGTTTCACGTCGTGGGCGAGGTAGACCGTCGCCATGCCGCCCTGGCCGAGCTCGCGCTCGATCAGGTAGCGGTCGGCGATGGCGGTCTTCAGGCGCTCGGTGATCTCAGACATGGGGTCGAGGGCGCAAGAGGTCGGCTCATCGCTCCGTCCTCTGCTTCAGTTCTGGGAACCAGTTCAGAACCATCACCACCTCCTGGGTTTCTCCCAACCCCCGAATAAACACGAAGGCCGAATCACCAGGCATGACGTCGTACATGGCGTGGTTGAGATTCGGAAGATACGCGCCGGTGGCGAAGAGATGCTTGCGCGCGCCCGTTGCGAACGACGGCTCGGTCGTAACTTCCACGGCGACGAGGCGATTCCCGGCGCGGTAGAACAACTCGCGGCCACTATGCGCCCAGCGGGGCTCGCCGCCACCACCCGACGACACCTGCCAGCGGCCACCGGGGCCCGGAAACGGTCGCACGTACACCTCATCGCGTCCCGATTCGGGCGAGACGTATGCCAGCCAACGTCCATCCGGCGAGAGCGCGGGTGACCGTTCCGGAAACGGCGTTGTGAGAATCTCGATGGGCGCTTCGTTCGAGCCGATCCGAAGTGCGGCGAGGTCGGCATTCTGTCCCCGAGCGCGGTCACCCTGCCGCACGACCAGCCACTCGCCGTCGGGAGACCAAACACCCTCAACCTGCGACAGCGGCAGCTCAATGGTGGTCGCCGGCGCACTGCCGTCAGCCGGCTTGGTGTAGAGGTTGCGGTCCGGCGACGCATCGCTGCGGGAGAAGGAGATGGTCCTGCCATCGGGCAGCCACTCCGGGTAGATGTTGAAGCCCTCGAAGGTCAGGCGCGACATGGTCGAATCGCGCAGATGGTAGACCCAAACATCGTTACCGGTCGCGCCCTGTACCTCGAGCACGATGCGACTGCCGTCCGGTGAGACGCGCGGGTCGGCCACGGACGGTTCCGTCGTCGGATAGAGCTGTTCGTTGCCCGCACGGTCGACGAGCGCGATGCCGACCTCGGTGCTGCCGACCCCATACAGCAGCGTCCCGTTCTGCGCCAGGGTGAACTCGGCGCCCCCGAAGGTCCTGATGGGTACGTCGTCTACGATGGAAACCGGTGAGCCGGTAACCTCGAGTCGATCGGGGTCGAACGGCACCGCCATGAGCGCGCCGTCCGCAAGGGTGTAGACGATGTGACCAGATTCCGCGTACCGGGCGTAGGTGCCGGCGAGCAGGTCGCGCGACTCGCCCGTTGCGAGGTCGAGAACCGAGATTCTCGCCCCCGCCAACGGGTAGCGAGCTGACGTATAGACGACGCCTGTGTTGCCGGGGAGCACGTCGGGCCAGGCGTGACCGAACTCCGCGGTCGCAGTATCGACTTCGGTGAGTCGTTCGACCTGGCCCCCGTCCTCCGGCACTCGAGCGATGCCGCCGTCGTTATGTACGAAGTAGATCCAGCCGTCCGTGCCCCACGACCCCGTGCCAGCGGCAGAGTCAGCAACCGTGACCGGTGGGCCTCCGGTGATGTTGACGCGCTTAACCGTCGACTGGTCGGCGAGGAAGCCCACATGCTCGCCGTCCGGAGAGAAGAACGGGGTATATGCCCCCTCCGACCCGGACAGTGTCGTCGTGTTGAGCTGCGCCAGGCGGCGGACCACGAATGTCCAACTGCCGCCACCACCAGCCGCGTACGCCAGGGTCGTCCCATCCGGAGACAGCGTGACCGACGGACCGAACGAGGTGGGGGTGAATCCCGGCAGCGTCACCGAGAGCCGGACCGGGGCTGGCGTCTCCGGCACGCGCATCCAACCCCACAGCGCCGCGACACCCACCAGCGCCAGAAGCGCAAGGAGAGCGGGCACCGTTGGCGTCCGGCGCCATCTCGCGGGCGCCGGCAGGTCGTCGGGTAGCCCGTAGCTGTCGGCGTCGGCCACGCCCGGCCGGACGAGCGCCTCGCTAAACGCGGGTGCCGTCGGCCACCGATCGGCCGGCAGTTTCGCCAAGGCACGGTAGATGGCCTGCGCGACGTGTCGTGGCACCGTGTCGCGCGTCGTCGTCACGAGCGTGGGCTTCTCCGTGATGACCTTGGCCACGATCGCCTGCGCCGTTGGCCCGGTGAACGGCGGCTCGCCGGCCAACATCTCGTATAGCATCGCGCCGAGCGAGTAGATGTCCGAGCGCGCATCGATTTCCCGATCGCCCATCGACTGCTCGGGACTCATGTAGTGCGGCGTGCCGAGTGAGAGTCCGGTCTCCGTCAACCGGTTTCCGCCCGCCGTGCTCACCGCGAGCGCGATGCCGAAGTCCGCGACGAGCGGCTGGCCGTCATGCAGCAGCACGTTTTCCGGCTTGATGTCGCGATGGATGACACTCTGCCGGTGTGCATAATCGAGCGCGGCGGCCACACCACGCGTGATCTCGATTGCTTCCTCCACGGCGAGCTGCTTCTCGCGATCGAGCTTGTCTCGCAGCGACTCGCCCGAGACGAACGGCATGACGTAGTAGAGGAACCCCTCCGCCTCACCGGAGTCGTACAGCGCGAGAATGTTGGGATGCTGGAGATTGGCGGTGACTTTGATCTCCTGCAGGAACCGCTCGGCGCCGATCACCGCCGCGAGCTCGGGTCGCAGCACCTTGAGCGCGACCTTGCGGTCGTGCCTCACGTCATGGGCCAGGTAGACCGTCGCCATGCCGCCCTGGCCGAGCTCGCGCTCGATCACGTAGCGGTCGGCGATGGCGACCTTCAACCGCTCGGTGATCTCGCTCATCGGCTCCCTCGCAATCGCTCCTCGACCTCCTGGAACCAGTTCAATACCACGACGACCTCCCGCGCGCCGCCGAGCTGCTTGACCATGAGGAAGCGGCGGTCGTCAGGTGAGATGTCGTAGAAGGTGTGGGTGCGATCGGAGTCGAACTGCGAGACGGAGAACAGCGGCGTACGGGCCCCGACCGAGAACGTCGTCCCCGTCCTGACCTCGGCCCGCACCAGCATCCCGGCGGTGGACCGATAGAACAACTCCCTCCCGTTGTTGGCCCACAACGGCTCGGTTCCCCCGTCGGTCGACACCTGCCAGCGACCACCGGGCCCCGGGAACGGGCGCACGTACACCTCGTCACGCCCCGACTCGTTGGCCACGTAGGCCAGCCACCGGCCATCGGGCGAGATCTTTGGGTTCAACTCATCGAATTCGGTGGCCAGGAACGTCCGGGGCGTCGTGTCTCCCCGCTCGAGATAGTGGATGTCCCGGGCGGTGGCCTCCCCTCCGGGGCCGGATCGGAACACCAGCCAGCGGCCGTCCCGTGACCAATCGGCTTCTTGAAGCGGGCGGTGCGTGCCGATCGTGAGCGTCGGGGGCCCGCTGCCGTCCGCCGACATCGTGTGCAGCGCCCGCTGCCCCGAGGCGTTGGACATGAAGGTGAACTGGCGCCCGTCAGGGAGCCACGCGGCCCGTTCGTTCAAGTCGCCTTGAAACGTCAGTCGCGACAGCGTGGCCTGGCCGATGTCGTAGAGCCAGAGATCCTGCTCCGCCTCACCTTGATAGGACAGCACGATCCGTGATCCGTCTGGGGAAAGCGCCAGGGATCCAAAGTCGTGTTGCAGGCTCGCGTCCACCGGCCGCTCGGCGCCGTCCCGCTCGACCCACGTAAGCTGCTCGGCCCCCGGCTCGCCCGAGAGGTAGATGAGCGTCCCCGTGCCGGAGATGGTGAACTCGGAGGCGGCGCTCGCTTTCGTGACGACCCCTTCGATCAGCGGAATCGAAGGCCCCGTCAGTTCCAGCCGATCCTGGTCGAACGGGGCGGCGAGCAGCGCCCCATCGGCGCGCGTATAGACGATGAACCCGGGGCTTGCGTAGCGAGCCGTCAGGCCGCGCAGGATGAGCTTGACCTCGCGTGTCTCGAGATCCAGGACGCCGATGTCCGTATCGTTGGCCGACGTACCGGCGGACGCGACCAACACGCCCCGACCATTGGGGAGAGCTTCGGGCCACCAGTACTCCCGACCGCCCGCGGAATCCGGCCACGCCAGCTCCTCGAACGGGCCACCCGCCTGCGGCACCCTCGCAAGGCCGTCTTGTTGGCCGACCTTGCTCACGTAAAGATATCCGTCGCGACCCCACGACCCCCCCAGGGGCGTCGCACTGTCGGCCAGTGTGAGCGGAGGCCCACCGGCCAGCGAAACCACACGCAACTGGAGACTCGGCGAAGTGAGAAAGAATGCCACCGACTGCGCGTCGGGTGAAAAGAACGGCGAGGAAGCTCCGGTCGTCCCCGGCAGCGGCGTCGCGTTGAGATCGTTCATGCTCCGCAGCCAGAGCTGCACGCCGGCCTCACCGGGCCCGACGTACACGAATCGCGATCCGTCGGGCGAGATTGCCATTGTCGTCCCGAACCGGTTCGAGACACCCTGCCCCGCCGGGAGTGCGACCATGAACCGGGTGACGGACGGCTCCGGCGCGGACCGCAGCCATCCCGTGACCGCGACTCCGATCGCAACGACGAGCGCACCGGCCAGCGCGAGTTGCCGCCAATCGCGGCGGCGGGGCTCACCAGCAGCTGCCTCGGCGCGAGTTGCTGCCGGCGTGACATAGCCCGGCGTCACCAACGCCTCGGCGAAGCTGGCGGCACTGCTGAACCGATCGGCGGGCAGCTTGTTGAGCGCCTTGTGGACGGCGTCGGCCACGTGCGGCGGCACCGTCCGGCGCTGCAACGTGATCGAGCGCGGCTCCTCCGTGATGACCCGCGCCACGATCGCCTGCGCCGTGCTCCCCTGATGCGGCGGCTCCCCGGTCAGCATTTCGTACAGCACGGCGCCCAGGCTGTAGACGTCGGACCGCGCATCGAGCTCCCGATCCCCCATCGCCTGCTCGGGGCTCATGTAGTGTGGCGTCCCGATCGAGAGGCCCGTCTCGGTGAGGCGATTGCCACCCGCGTGGCTCACCGCCAACGCGATCCCGAAGTCCGCAATCAGAGGGTCGCCGTCCCGGAGCAGGATGTTCTCGGGTTTGATGTCGCGGTGCACGACGCCCTGCTTGTGCGCGTGCTCGAGCGCCGCCGCCACCGCCCGCGTCAGCTCCACGGCTTCCTCGACCGAGAGCTGTTTCTCCCGCTCGAGCTTGATGCGCAGGTTCTCGCCCTCCACGTACGGCATGACGTAGAAGAGAAAGCCTTCGGCGGCCCCGGAGTCGTACAGCGGCAGGATGTGGCTGTGCTGAAGATTCGCGGTGACCTTGATCTCCTGCAAGAACCGCTCGGCACCGATCACCGCGGCCAGCTCGGGTCGCAGCACCTTGAGCGCGACTTTCCGGTCGTGCTTCACGTCGTGAGCGAGGTAGACGGTGGCCATTCCACCCTGGCCGAGCTCGCGCTCG
>JBDHCY010000259.1:0-5428 GCA_039591795.1 Gemmatimonadota bacterium
GAGGCCGAGGGAATCGCCGCGGCCGTGGACTCGATGATCGGAGCCCGGCGGAGTCCCTAGCCGAGACCGAATCTCCATCTGCGTCCTGACGTGGGGCAGACGATGCAATAGATTCACGGCTGACGTCGCCAACTTCGTGGCTCAGGGGTTGTTCGACGAGATCGTGATGCACGAGATGGGGCATGTGGTGGGGTTCGGTACCCTGTGGTCGCTCAAGGGGCGGCTCCAGAACCCCTCGCTCTCCGGCGGCGCCGATCCGTTCTTCAACGGGCCTGAGGCCATCGCCGCGTTCGATCGCAACGGGGGTGCGGGCTACAGCGGTGGCGCGAAAGTACCGGTCGAGAATACAGGCGGCTCCGGGACGGCGGACTCCCACTGGCGGGAGTCGGTGTTTGACACCGAGCTCTTGACGGGTTTCCTGGACGGGGGCGTGCCGAATCCGCTCAGCGTGATCAGCGTGGCCTCGTTGGCCGACCTCGGCTATCTGCGGGCCAACTACGCAGCAGCCAATGCGTACGTGCTCGCGAGCCCGTTGCTCCGGGCCGGTGCCGGCCAAGAGCATTCGTTCGGTGCCGACGCCTTCGGCGGTGTCGTCACGTTGGTGGATGCTCAGGGTCAGCCGCGCGGGACGGCGCGGTTGCGGGAGTAGGGGTATGGGTAGATCGCGACCCCAATGCGACGCTAAATCCCCGACTCATCCACAGCCAGCAGCGCACGCAGGAGCACGTTCGCGCCGGCCGTGATCTCTTCCGGCGCGGTGTATTCCAGCGGCGAGTGGCTGATGCCGTCCTTGCTCGGCACGAAGATCATGCCGACCGGGCCGAGGAGCGCGATACTCTGTGCATCGTGTCCCGCCCCGCTGGGCATGCGGAGCGTCGTGAGCTCGAGCCCGTGGGCCTCCGCCTCGATCACGTCGCGTAAGCCCGGGTCGGTCGGCGCAGCGCGACTCACGTAGTACTGCTCGAACGCGACGCTCGTGTCGCTCGCCCCCACGATCTCTCCAGCCCGGACACGGATCGCTTCGAAAACCGCGTCGATCTTATCCATGTCCAGGTCGCGGCTCTCGAGCGTGAACGTCACACGGCCCGGGACCACATTCGGCGCTCCGGGATGGGCCTCGAGACGGCCCACCGTCGCCACCTGGCGGCCCGGTGTCTCGACCGCGATCCGGTTGACCGCGTCAATGATCCGCGCCGCCGCGACCATGGCGTCCCGCCGCTGATCCATGGGCGTCGTCCCAGCATGATTGGCAAACCCACTGACGGTCACATTCCATCGCTTGATCCCCACGATCCCTTCGACGACCCCGATCGCGATGCCGTCCCGGTCGAGCACCGCACCCTGCTCGACGTGCAGCTCGAGATAGGCCGCGATGCTGCCCGGCTGCCGCCGGGCCTCCGTCAACCGACTCGGATCGCCGCCGATCCGGCGTGTCCCGTCGGCGATCGTGAATCCGCTCGCTGTCTCGAGCGCGAGCTCGGCCGGGGCGACCTCGCCCGCGACGGCACGGCTCCCCGTCTTCCCGCCTTCCTCGTTGGCCCAGATCGCAAATTCCAAGGGATGCCGCGTGCGGTGTCCCGCATCAGCCAACGTGGCCGCAACCTCCAGAGCGGCGATGGCACCCACCTGCCCGTCGTAGTTGCCACCCGAGGGGACTGAGTCGATGTGGGAGCCGAGCATGAGCGGAGTCCCGGCTGTCGATTCGCCCTCGCGCGTGCCGATCAAGTTGCCCGCAACGTCGGTCCCGACGTCGACACCCGCCTCGCGCAGCCGTTCGGTCACCCACTCGCGCGCCGCGAGGTCGGCGTCACTGTAAGCAGGCCGGTTCGTGCCACCTTCCGGCGTACCACCGAACCGTGCCAGCTCAGCCAGCCGTCGGTTGAGACGCGTCCCGTCGACCAGAGGATCCTGCGACGTCTGTGCGATCGCCTTCGTCAGCCGGCCCCACCGATCGGCGCCCGTCGAGTGTCGCAGTCCGGGAGGCGCACCGACGAGCAGCGCACCCGTCGCCATCCGAGTGAAGTCTCTACGATCCATCGTCTGGCGAGCCGCCGTCGGACCGTTCGCTCGGGCTCGAGCGGGCCAGCACCGTGGCGACGGTCATGTCGGCCGTGACGTTCGCCGTCGTGATGAACATGTCGGGGATCAGGTCCACGGCGATGAGCAGGCCGATTCCCTCGACCGGTAGGTTCAGGGCCATGTAGACCGGTGCTATGATGAACAAGCCGCCGCTCGGCACCCCGGGGGAGTAGAAGCTCAGGCCGGCAATCGCGGCCGTGATGATGCCGATCTCAATCACGCCGAGCTCCATACCGTACAGCCGGGCGACGAAGAGTGTCCCCGTCAGTCGCGCAATCGGTGAGGCGAACTTGAACATCGACACGGCCACCGGGAGCACGATGCCACTCACCTTCGGAGAAAGGCGCAGATCGCGGCCAGCCGCGTCCAGCATGGCGGGCAGGGAAGCCAGCGAAGATCGCGTGCTGAACGCCACGGCCTGTGCCGGCGCGCAGGCCCGCGCGAATGCTCGAAGGGACACGCCCCCGGCCAGTGTAGCGATCGGATAGAGCGCCACGAGCGCCACCGTCACCAGACCGCACGCAACCAACAAGAAGACGCCGACCGCGCCGATGAGATCGACACCGACACGAGCTGCAAGCGGCAAGACGAGAAAGAAAACGCCCACCGGCGCCACGAGCAGAATCCACTCGACGATCACGAGCATCGCCCGCGATACCGCGCTGGCGAACCCGACGAGGACCGTACGATGATCGGTGCCGAGCCTGCCGACCGCCAACGCGACGATCACGGTGAAGACGATGAGCGGCAGCATCGCGCCGTCGGCGGCGGCCTTCACCGGATTCGCTGGAATCAGACCGACGATCCACTCCCGGAACGGCGGGAGCTCGACCTCGGTCGCCTGGGCTGCCTCACGTGCAAAGGCAAAGGTGTCGCTGTCGAACGAACCCAAGGAGAGGAGCGGTGGTGCCGCGACGGCCGTGAGGAGCGCTCCACCGGCCACGAGCACCGCGAAGAGGACGAGCGCGCGCCCCCCGATACGACCCACGCTCCCCACCGAGCCCGAGGCAATCGAGGAGACGAGCAACGAGACGACTAGCGGGACCACCGTCATCCGGATGGCGTTGACCCAGAGCGCCCCGATCGGCTCGACTGTCGAGACGGCGGCGAGCAACATGGCGTCCCGTGACCACCAGACACCGATCCCGGCGACGAGCCCTGCCACCAGACCCGCTAACACGCGGGCCGGCAGCGACATCCGCATGCTCAAGGTGACCGGAGAAGGTCGAGCAGGACCGCGGCCATCGCCCGCGCGCCGACGAAGATCGCTTCCTCATCAGCCACGTACCCGGGGCTATGCGGCATGCCGACCCAGCCCTTCTCGGCATTGGACACTCCGAGAAAGAACATCACACCGGGCACGCTATCTTGAAACGAGCCAAAGTCTTCGCTGAACGCAGGGGCCATTGATTCGACCATGAAGACGGTGTCGACGCCTGTCGTGGCCGCGGCGGTTGCTATCGCCCGCCGCGCCAACTCGGGATCGTTCGTGACGCCCGCGATCACTCTCTCTCGATAATCCAGCTCGACCGTCACACCGTCGAACGAGAGATCGCTCAACTGCTCTTCAACCGGGCCCATCGCTTGAACCGCCGTGGTGATCGTGGCCGTCACCGTGAACGTGTCCGATGAAACGCGCCGCGGCCGTCCGATCTGTACGAACACGAAGTCCGGCGTGGTCGGTGAGGTGGCTTGCTCGGGGGAGACCGTGCCTACGGCCTGAATCCGCCTGCGGACCTCGGCGGCTGCGCTCTCCAGGTCACCCGTGCCGGTGACGGTCACTTGCACGCGATCGCGGCCCGGCATGAGCGCCTCATGGGCCGTGGCCAACTGCCCCACCTGCATCGGAGTTGTGTGGTAGGCGAAGATCGCGGACGGTTTCTCATCTTCGAAGATCCCATCGGCGAGCATCGCACGGGCACCGGTTGCACTTTCCTCCGCCGGCTGAAAGATCAGCATCACCGATCCCGCAAGCTCCTCCCGCACGGCCGACAGACCCTCAGCGAGGGCTAGGCCGATCGTCGTGTGCACGTCGTGGCCGCAGATGTGCCTCACGCCCGGAGTGACGGAGCGAAATTCGACCGGATCGTCTGCCGCGGACCGCACTGCGTCCATGTCGGCCCGGAAAGCAACGACCGGGCCCGACTTGTCTCCCGTCAGCCATCCTACGACACCGTGCCCACCAATGCCGGTCCGCACCTCGAGCCCCAGCTGGCGAAGCCGCTCTGCGATCACTCCGGCGGTGCGCTCTTCCTGGCCCGAAAGCTCGGGATGTCGATGCAGATCGCGGCGTATCTCGATCAGCTCGGCGCGAGCGGACTCGAGCCGTTGAGACACTCGCGCCTCGAGGTCGCTGTTGTCCTGGGCAGCGGCGGCGATCGCTCCCACGCCGAGCATCGTCGCTGTCGTCATCGGGAGGAACAGAGCTGATCTGGACATGCCGTATCCTCATCCAAAGAAAGGAGTCCGTTCGAGACTTCGAATCCTAAACGCCCGCCGGCCCGAGGTTCCGCCCGGGCAGTCGCCGTGCGAGCCGCGGGTTCGCTCGAGGCCTCACACGAACCCCACCGCCCACATGGTCCAGACCGCGGCGAACGATGCCGTCCCACCCACGAACGTCACACCGCCAAAGCCTAACAGCGCCTCTTTGACCTCGAGCTTGCTGAGCGACGTGCAGACCCAGAAGTAGCTCGAGTTGACATACTTGATGATGACCGAGCCTGACGCGCCCGAGAGCATGGCGGCTTCGGGCGAGAGATCGAGCGCGCCCAGCATCGGCGCCACCAGCGATGCGGCCGTGATCACGCCCACGGTCGTCGAACCGGTGAGCATGTTGCCGATCACCCCGAGCAGGAACGGGAGGATGATCGAGGGCAGGCCCGCGGTGGAGAACAGATCGGCGACGAACTCCACGGCCGGCGTGCCCTTGAGAATCGCGCTCAGCGAACCGCCGAGTCCGGTCACCACAAGGATCATCGCTGAGGTCTTGAGCCCCTCGCGGACCCACTGATTCAATCGCTCGGTCTTGTTCTCCTCGCGACCGACGTTCCGGAAGGCGAGCCACAAGCCGATGGTCAGCGCCACGGCGGGCCAGCCAACGTAGGCGAGGATCTCGCGCACGAGGTGTCCCTCTTCGAGGGCCAGCGTCGCGACGCTCTGCGCGCTGATCAACACGACGGGTATGACGATGGGTGCGTACGAGCTCGCCGTGGAGGGCAGACGTGTGTTTGCGACTGAGGCGAAGACGTCGTGGCCCTTGAACTCTTCTGACGGCTGCGTCCGGATCCGCGGCCCGACGATGTACTGGCCCCAGATCCATCCCGCGACGGAACCTACGAGACAAGCCAGC
>JBDHCY010000260.1:0-6684 GCA_039591795.1 Gemmatimonadota bacterium
TCGAAGACCAGCGGAGGACGGATCTTGAGGACGTTGGCGTCGGGCCCATCGAGCCCGATGAGCACGCCGGCGTCTCTCATCCGGTTGGCGACGGCATCGGCCTCGGCGGTGGCGGGCTCGAGCGTCGCGCGGTCGCGCACGAGATCCACCCCGATGAACAGACCGGCGCCCCGGACGTCGCCGATAAGTTCGTGTGTGTGGGCGAGCCTGCGGAGCCGCGCCCGGAGCAATTCACCCATGCGCGACGCGTTGGCCTGGAGCGCTTCCCGCTCCAGCACGTCGAGCACCGCCATCCCGACCTCGCACGCAACGGGGTTGCCACCGGTGGTGCTGAAGAACTCGCTCTGGTCGATGAGGGATCGCACAATGGCCGGCGTGGTTACGACCGCCGCCATCGAGTAGCCGTTTCCGATGGGCTTGCCGAGGGTGACGATGTCGGGAATCACGCCGTGGGCCTCGAAACCCCAGAAGTGGTCGCCGGTGCGCCCGAACCCCGACTGCACCTCGTCGGCCACAAACAGCCCGCCAGCGGCCCGGACCTTCGCCAAGGCGGCCGGGAGGTAGCCGGGTGGCGGCACGAGAATGCCGCTGCTCGAGAGGATCAGGTCGAGGTAGAAAGCGGCGGGGGCGATGCCCCGCTCGCCCAGCGACGCAATGGCGTCGTCGAGACACGATGAGTAGCGGCTGGCGTACCGAGGGTCGTCGCGCCTGTATCGCCCTCGGTAGCCGTCCGGCGCCGGAACCGTGGAGACGTTCTCGGCGAGGGGCCGACCCTCGCCGTGCTCCGCGGGGGACAGCTCGAAGACCGCGTCGGTTGTTCCGTGATAAGCGTTCTCGATCGTGATGCCGCCGGTGTTTCCCGTGTGGGCCTTGGCGAGGCGCCAGGCGAGATCGTTGGCTTCACTGCCCGAGCAAACGAACATGCAGACCGACAGGTCGCCGGGCATCGTCGCGGTGAGCCGATCCGAGTACTCGAGCAGCGAATCGTAGAGATAACGTGTGTTGGTGTTGAGCGTCGCCGCCTGTCGGGCGAGCGCCTTCACGACGGCCGGATGGCAGTGGCCTACGTGGGGGACGTTGTTATAGGCGTCGAGATACGTACGGCCCGCAGCGTCGGTCAGCCAGACGCCCTTGCCGCGGACGACGTGGAGGGGGCGATCGTACGAGAGCTCGAGGCCCGGTCCGAGCCGCTCGCTCCGACGGTCCACGAGCGTCTGGAGTTCCTCGTCCCCATGGCGCGCGGTTCTCAGCGCACCTCGGTCGATCCCCCAGGCCTCCGCCGCGCAGGCGTCGCGCACCGTAGCGTACACGTGTTCCGGCCCCGCTTCCAGAAAGCGCTGCAGCAGCTCCCAGAACTCGTTCGCGCCGTCCAGGATGTACTCGGTGTTCTCGGGGTGATTGCTCGCCCGCCAGCTTGCGATCGTGATCCCCATTGCACAGCGCGCGCACACGATGTCGAAGACGAGGCGCAGCTCCTCGTCCGAGAGCGCGGTCACGGCGTGATAGCCAACGGTGATCTCCGCCGTCGAGGCTATGGGATCATCCGTGCCGAGAGTGAGATCCGAGATCGGGACCGCAAGGTCGCAGACCAGCGGCGCGTGGATCAGGTCACCGAAGTCGATACTGCCCGTCACACGCTCGCCGTCGACGAGCGTGTTCTTCGCGCTGACGTCGTTGTGGATGATCTGCGCACGCAGGCAGCGGAGCGGCGGCAGCACTTCGCCGTCGAAGCGATCGAGGAAGCGCTCGATCTCGCGACGCCGAGCCGGATCATCGACGTGGTGGAGGTGCTCTCGCAGCCCCGATGCCTGCTTGATGTCCCAGAGCAGCGCGTGGCCCGCCGCGGGATGAAAGAAACCGCGCAGCGCGCGGGCCAGCCGAGCGGCCGCGGCTCCGACCTCGCGCCGCAGAGCGGGGCTCGGAGCGGCCTCATTGAGCAGCGTGCCGGGTAGGAAGCTCAGCAGGCGAGTGATGAAGCGACGCCCGTCGGGTCCCTCGATCGTATGGGAGTGGCTGCCGTCGAGCGTCGTCTTGACGTGGGGAACCGCGAGATCGGGATCCACACGCGCGATGTGAAGCAGCGCCTCGGTTTGAAGGTCGAGTACCGCTGGGTCCTCGGCGGGATTCGCGATCTTGAGGACCCAATCGGGCCCGTCGCCCGAGCACAATCGAAAGTTCTGGTCTCGCTCGCTGTCGAGCGGACGCGCCGACGCGGCGATGCCGAAGAGTCGCCGGGCGATCTCCTCTGCCTCCGCGGTCGAAAACGCCGGGGCCTTCGCCTCCAGGACTCCCGTCTCAGGGTTGCGGGAGGAGCGGGACATCGGGCTCATGGTATGTACCCCCCACAAGGTAGCATTGGGGTATTCTACAACGGGCGCGGCGAACTTGGTCGCGAGTTCGATCTCGATTGCACGCACCAAGGAGGGGACATGAGCCAAACGCGGAATTCGCTGTGCATCGTTTCACTCGTTGGTGCCCTCTCGCTCGCTTGCCCTATGGGAACCCCCAACGGACCTGCTGACCAACCGGAAGACTGCAAGGCGGATCAGGCGGGCGAGGAATTCCCTGTGCCAAGCGCTGTCAAGAACGTCATCTTGATGATCGGTGACGGCATGGGGCCCGATCAGCTCGAATTGACGAAATAGCTCGTCGAGTTCGATGCTGCGGTTGGGATCGCCAAGACCTACGTTGACAACCATCCCGACACACTATTGATCGTCACCGCGGACCATGAGTGCTGTGGGTTGGAATTCACCGGGAAGGAAGACAAGGTGGCGATCATGAGACAGTCAGCGACTGGCGAGTGGATCTGGAACCAAATCATGGCCGGTGCGCACCTCGCTGAAACCATGGCCGCCCACGGAAACGTCAGTGGACTCACAGAAGAAGAAGAGAGGCTGATCCGTGAAAACGAATACGTCGGCGTCGGCGATGTCCTGAGCCGCCACCAGAACGTCGTGTGGGCGGAATTCGGTTCCAGCGAGGAGTACGACCACACTGGGGTGGACGTGAGAGTATTCGCGTATGGCCCGGGGGCGGAGGCATTCGACGGCGCCTTTGACAACACGGAGCTCGGCGCGAAACTGTTTTACGCGGTCAGCGGATCGGCACCGAGCTGGGGCGTCCAACGGTGGCCTGGCAAGACCGTAGTGCCCTGATGACTACAATGTCTTACCTAAGCTGAGCGATTATCTCGGATGAGATGTGCTAAGCCCTTGATGCCCTGGTGCTTCCAAAAACGTAGGCATACCCGAAGGTCTGTCGAGGCTTATTGCTAGTGTCCAGGGCGCAAGGGCTTGGTGCAGATCGCCGATAGAATCGCTCAGATTAGGTCTTATCTAGATCATTGGGGTATGGTGTCAGCGCCAAAGGAGCCGACGGACATACGAATCACGTCCGGCCACTCCAATTTGCCTCCCGTCAAGTAACAAGAAGCAGTGTCACGTCGTGCCCATCAGTGCCGGTTGCACCGGTGTGGATGGCATCTTCGAGGGCCCCGAACACCGAGGGAACATCATGACGGTTCAATGCGTCTGTGATGCCCACGATTCAACGTCGCTCTCAGTCGAAATCGGCCACCGTGCCGCCAGTCGTCAGGTAGAAGCGGTACACCCGGCGAGCGTCCTCGGTCACGAGCGCGTAGTGGGCGATCCTCGTCACCGTCTCACCACGTCGTTCCATCGAACTCGATGCCAGGTCGTCGTCTTCGAGCCAGAAGAAGCTCTTCTTTTTCTCGAGGAGCCGGCCGGTGCGCCGGCGGCCGAACGCCTCGCGGACGCTGCCCGAGGCGGTTGCCGCGAGGCCGCGTCCCATATCGGGAGAGGTCCGCCACTCGGCCCACGCCTCCAGCAGGCCCTCCAGACGTGCCGTCCGCTTTGGGTCCGGATCGACACCTGGTGTCTCGGGATCGGGAAGGCGCAGATCGTCATCGACCATGCCCGCGATCTCATGAGCGATCGTTTCGGTCGGCGTGCCTGCCGCGTTGGCGAGGACGACGACCGTCAGCCCGTCCTCGACATAACGAGCGATCGCCGCCCGGAAGCCCTGCCACGAACCGCCGTGCTCGATCAGTCGGCGCCCGCGTTGCTCACTCAGCGACCAGCCGAATCCATACGGGAAAGTGACGCCGTCGCCGAGTGACACCGGTGTCCACCATGCGTCGTAGCTTGCCTCGCTCAGGAGCCGCCGCTCGCGCAGGGCGGCATCCCAGGCGACCATGTCCCTCAACGTCACGTAAAGGGAGCCGTCGGCCAGGGTGTTGTCGCTCGGGGGAACCCACTCCTGGTTCCGGAGCTCGCCCTCGTCATTCCTTTCGTAGCCGTCGGCGCGGTTCTTGACGATGTCCGCCTCGCTGATGCCGCGCGCTGTCGTCATCCCAGCGGGCTCGAAGATGTGCTGCTTCTGGAACTCGCTCCAGTGCATATCGGTGAGCTTCGAGGTCAGAATCCCGAGGATTATGTAGCCGGTGTTGCAGTAGCTCCATTGGCTGCCGGGCGCGAACTCGAGCGGCAACTTCCAGGAGATCTCCAGGTGTTCCTCTTCCGTGTAGTCGCGTCGCTCTTCGTACAGGTCGTCTCCGGAATCACTGAGGCCGGAGGTGTGGGTCAGGAGGTGTCGAATCGTGATCCGGTGCCACGTGGCGGGGGCCCTCGGGAAGTGCAGGGCGAGGGGATCGTCGAGCTTCAGCTTGCCTTCCTCGGCGAGGAGCAGGATGCCGGCGGCAGTGAACTGCTTGCCGACCGAGCCGCTCTGAAAGATCGTGTCGGGCGTTACCGGGACCTCCAGCTCGATATTCGCGAGGCCGTATCCCTGGACCCTGGCCGGTTCCCCGTCGCGGACGACGGCGATCGCTATGCCGGGGATCTCATGTTCCTCCATCGTGGCGCGAACGAAATCGTCCACCTCGTCGCTGCACACCGGCGCGGCAACCAGCGCACACCCGATAATGAGCAAACCGCCACGCAAGATGGTTGGAGATCGGTGACGCATGATCCGCTCCTTTCGATAAGGGCTCGAGTCTACCGTGGCCGGTGTTCGGAATGCCAGATGTGGTGTCCAGCCGACCGCAGCCGGCGGGCTCTTCTTACGACGATGCACGGCGACCCCCGGGCCGAATCAACCCCAGAGGTCGGGGCACGGCGGCGACACCACGCCGTTCGAGTATTCCATTCCGTGGGGCCGATCGTGCTCGAAGAGGAGCGGGCCGTCAAGATCATGAAAATCGCACGCCAGACCGATCACGAATGACTGCGCCATGGCGAGCGAGGTTCCAGACATGCAGCCCACCATCAACCCGAGGTCGCGTTTTCTCGCTTCGCGTGCGATCTCGAGCCCGTGGGTCAGGCCGCCGCTCTTGTCGAGCTTGATATTGATCATCTGGTAACGCCCGGCGACCGGGCGCCTGGTACCCCTCGAGCTCTCCATCCGCGCCGCGGGGCAGAGGCTGCTCGATCATGGTCACACCGAGGCCGTGCAGCCGGGGGGCAACCTCCACCAACTGTTGGAAGCTCCAATCCTGGTTGGCATCAATGACGATGGTTGCGTCAGGCCGCACCGCGCGAATCGCCTCGATCTTCTCCACCGGGCGGTCGGCGTCCAGCTTGACTTTGAGGATCGGGTGCTCGGCTGCTGCTGCCTTGCGCGCCATCTCGGCCGGCTCCTCTTCGAGCCCGATCGTGAACACGGTGACGATCCTCTTGAGCTCGAGTCCCACCAGCTCCCACACCCGTTTGCCGGCCCTTTTCGCCTCCAGGTCCCAGAGCGCGGAGTCGATGGCGCAGCGCGCGCCACCCGGCGGCAGGAGATCGAGGAGATCCATGCGGTCGGCCCCGCCCTCCACATCTGCGGCCACCTGCTTCACCTGCTCCACCATGGACGCCGTCGTCTCGTCAAAGTAGTAGATCCCTTCGGCCTCGCCCCTGCCCACGAGATCTCCATCCTGCAGCTCGACGACAATCGCCGGCTCCGAGTACGAGACATAACCCGAGATCCGAAAAGGCTCCTTGAAGGACCAATCCTCCTGGTGAACGCTCAGCGTTGTCGACATGGTCAGGCCCCCTTCTGGAGTCGGTCGACGATCCGGCCCACCCCGTCGCCCAGAGGATCCACGCAGGGTATCTCCATCCGGTCTTCCAACTCACGAAGATAGGCCTCGGCCTCGACGCGATCAAGACTCGAGGTATTGACGCTGACTCCGACCATCCGAACAGCCGGGCTGGTGAGCCGGCCTACGGACAGATAGTGGTCCGTGATGGCAGGCATCTCGGGCAGGTCGTACCCGTCCCAGCCGTCGATCCCGGTTCGTGCGGCGTCGTGGCAAAGGACGAGGGCGTCCGGCTGTGAACCATGCATCAGACCGACGGTGACGCCTGCGTACGCCGGATGCACGATGGAACCCTGCCCTTCGATCACGTCCCAGTGGTCCGCTTCGTTGGCCGGCGAAAGCATCTCGGCCGCACCGGAGATGAAATCGGCAACCACCGCGTCGATGGGCACGCCCTCACCGGCAATCATGATGCCCGTCTGCCCGGTCGCGCGGAAGGTCGCATTCATTTTGCGCGTGCGCATCTCCTTCTCGATGGCCAGGGCGGTGTACTTCTTTCCCACCGCACAGTCGGTACCGACGGTGAGCAGCCTTCGGCCCGGCCGCTTGACGCCCGTTCCAACCGGAATGTTTGGCGGAGG
>JBDHCY010000261.1:0-5366 GCA_039591795.1 Gemmatimonadota bacterium
ATACCGAACGGATGCCGGTTACTGCGCCCCCGCAGTTTGCAGGATTCTATCCGCATCCCCCGTCATCTCCCATCGAATCAGCGACACCGGTATCACCCCCGCCTCCTCGAACTCGCCCATGAACCGCCGCAAGGAGAACTCGTTGCCCAGCTGGCGCGCCCGCTCGGCGATCAGCTTCTCGATCTCGAGCTTGCCGATGAGGTAGCTCGTGCCGTAGCCAGGCTGTTGGAGGTAGAGGTATTGTTCGAACCGCACGAGGTCTCGATCCGCCGGGAGCCATCCGCGCGGCGTCCAGTCCGACGTGAATTGCACGGCCTCCTCCATCGTCCACTCGTTGGCGTGCAGGTAGAGGCCGCCTAGCGCGCGCGCCGCGCGCTGCGCGACGAGGATGTAGATCAGCTCGCGGCTGCGGGTTTTGTCGGCGAACAACCCGGCATGCATCATCAGCTCTTCCATCCCCGTGGCGAGACCCTCGGACCGCGCATCGAAGATGTTCGACAGCGACGGCACCCGCCGGATCGGGCTCGCGTGCGGCTCATGCTCCATGCGGGCTAGGTCGATCCAGTGGTATCCGTGGGTCCGCATCGTGACCGGATCCCGATAGGCCACTTCCGAGAAAAAGCTGCGCAGTCCTTCGGCTGGCGTGAACCGCCCGATGCGTTCCCGCAGCGCCTGGTCCATGTACGGCCGGATCGCGACGATCTCTTCCTCTTCGAGAAAAGCCATGTACTCGGTGACGGCTGCGTTGAAGGCACGATCGTATTCCTCGGCGCTCGCCACGCGCCTGAGCGGCGGGAGGCGGCGGTTCCGATGTTCCTCGAGCCGCAGCGCCGCATGCGCACGGGCCAACTCGCGCCGCATGATGGTTACCTCCTCCTCCCAGGTGTAGGGGACGAGGTGCACGTTCTGCAGATACCAGCTGTAGTTGTCCTTCCCAACTCCTGACGGTCCGGTCTTCGATGGTGCCTGCGCTTCGAGCCACGCACGGAATCGATCCGTGGCATCACGCGCGCTCGCGATGGCCGTGTCGAGCGTCCCGCTCGTGCCAGCCACCCGCGACGCGAGCACGTCGAGATCCGCGGCCTGCCCACGCATGTTTTCGATGCCGGCCGCCCACAAGTCGCGCGCGTCTTCCACCAGGTTCTCCCTCGCGCGCTCGAGCAACGGCGGGATCGCGCGCATCCGCCCCGCCAGGTCGGCGGCGGCCTCGGGCGAGAGAGGGTACTCGTACTCCCAGAGGTCGATCCACGTGTGAATCACCGGCCCCTCGTGTGCCGGCACATCACTTTGCGCTGCGAAGATCATCGTGTAGAACGCGGGGTTCCGCGCCCAGGGCCGCCGGACACGGTGGTCGAAGTCCAGACCGTTCATCTCAGCCTGAACCAGATGATAGTCCACGCGGTGCGCGATGGGCCAATCGGTCGTGTCGATCGCCGCGAGCCGTCGCTGGTATGCAGCGAGCTCGCGGTGCTGTGCCGCCATGGCCGCGGCCGAGTAGTCGGGGACGCCGTCTACGAGCGCGGGTCGCTCGAACTCGCGCCAGGCCTCGAATAGCGCGACGAGGTCCTCGTAGCGCTCACCTCCGGGCTCGGCAGGCGGAGCGACGCAGGCCACGGCGGCGAGTGCGGCCGCGGCACACACCGGCATGCAGTTCGCGAACGATCGGGGCATGAGACCACCTCTGGGTTACCGTTCCACCGTCTTCCACCGTCTTCGACCGTCTTTTGCCTACCGTCTCCTCCCGCCCCCAATCGGGCTTCCCGGCGGCGCCGCCGGAGCCGGGGTCGCCTCGTTCTCGCCCCAGGGACGAGCCCGCCAGCGCTTGATGTCCTCGAGCGCGAGCATCTGGTGCGGCGTGGGCGATGTGCGCCCTGCGAGCCACTCGGCGAGCTGCAGCAGCTCTGCGTTGAGGACCGCGCGTACTGCCGGACTGTTACTCGTACTTCCCGCGTGTTGCATCATGCCGTCGACCACCACACGCTGGACGGTTCGCTGCACCTCGGCAACGTAGGCGTCGCCGGGCGCGGCGGCACGCCACGTCACCTCCATCAGTCGGTCGACGACCTCGTCCAGCCCGGGTAGCGATGCGTCACGGCTGTGCTGCTCCACGAGTCGAGCCATCCGCTCGGGCTGGAGCACGAACCCGAGGGTCAGATCGGCAGCCGATGCGGCAGCGGCGAACGGGTCGAGGGTCGGCGATGTGTGACCGTCGAACGTCTCTCCGGACGGCACGCGGAAGGCACGTGGCGGAATGAGCTGCAGGACACGCTCCGGGAGGGCGAGCGCTGCCGCGTCGAGGGTCGCGAGGACTGCGTCGACAGCAGCTCGCTGCCGGTCGGCCGGGACTCGCCGGAGCGGGGTTTGGCCGTCCCCTCGAAGGGCGAAGGCGTAGTCCATTCCCCCAATGCTCTTCGCGGCCGCCTCCACCTGGTAGCGGTGGTGCAGGTAGAGCGGTACGAGAACCTTCTCGAGGGACGCGAGCGGCTCTCCTTCCGGAACCGAGCCCTCCCCGAACGCGTCGAGCCCGATCCGGCGGACCTCCATCTCGTGGCCCAGCATCGCTACCGGGTCAGATCCATTGTCCCAGAGTCCTGCGAGGGGGTGGGCGCCGCCCGCTGGGCGCGCGTCCTGATCGGTGAGGAAGCGGATGCCGCGGCTGAGTCCGTCCTGTACGATCGCCTCGAGTGCCTCCGGTTCGCTGGCGCCCGGCGGGAAATCGGCATAGAGCCATCGGATCGCGAACTTGTCGTACTCCCCTGCCCCAACTGCATACGCGTCCGAGAGATCGAGTCGGCCATCTCCCGTGAGTCGGACGAGCGGCGCCGGGTAGTCCATCACGCTCGCCCGGCCGTAGGTACTCGCGATGTAGTTGTGGGCGAGACCGAGCGTGTGGCCGACCTCATGGGCCGAGAGCTGGCGGACGCGGGCCAGGGCCATCTCCACGGGATCGCCGTCCGCGACGATCGCCAGATAGTCGAACGCCGGCCCCGCACTCAGGTCGCACACACCGAATTGAGCGCCCGCGGGGGGGACGAGGCCTCGCGCGATGAGATGGTCCTGGCGCAGCCGAAGGCTGCCCAGGTTCACGTTGCCCTTGAGGATCTCACCGGTCCGCGGATCGGCCACAGTGGAGCCGTAGGACCATCCACGAGTGCTTCGGTGCGTCCAGTGTATCATGTTGTATCGCAGGTCCATAGGGTCGGCACCATCAGGTAACACTTCAACTCTGAAGGCGTCGACGAATCCGGCTGCCTCGAAGGCCTGGTTCCACCATCGCGCCCCGTCGAGGAGGGCGCTCCGGACGGGCTCCGGAACGCCCGGGTCGAGGTAATAGACGATTGGCTCCACGGGCTCCGATCGCTCGGCTGTCGGGTCGCGCTTTTCGAGCCGATGCCGTGCGACCCACCGCACCGCCGGGTCCTGGTCGATAGGCGCGGCGTAGTCCATGAACGACATGCCGAATGCCCCGACCCGAGGGTCCGCCCGGCGCGGTTCGTACCCGTCGCCTGGGAGCCGAACGAGCGAGTGGTGGACTCGGAACGTGACTGCCTCGCCGCTCGCCGCCGTGCTCGAGACGAGGCCACCCGGCTGGCCGCTCGTGAAGGTGAGCACGACCTCGATCTCGGTGTTCTCGGGGAAGGCCTTCGTCCGGGGGAGATGGAAGACGCTGCGGCTCCGTTCGAGTCGGAACGTTCCCTGCCTCGCCCGTTCGAGCGTTCGGGCAATGCCATGGGCGTCTCTCAAGAAGAAATCGGTGGCGTCGACCAGAGCACGGTCGCCAGTCTGGGCCACGACCTCGAAGCCCCAATGGACCGATGGCGCAAACGCCTCAGCGACGGCCCGCACTTCGGCGACATCTTGGCTCCGCGCCCGGTAGCGGTAGTTCGGCTCCATGAGGAGCACGCGAGGTCCGACGCGTTGCGCGGCGAGGATGGCTGTGCTGCCGAGCTGGCCTCGGTCGAGCCCGACGGGATTGCTACCGAGGCCCGTCGTGAGCGAGATCTGGTGGAGCAACTCCTCGCCCCAGCGGTCCAGTTCGAGGTAGAGCTTGCCCTCCCGTTCGCTCCAGTAGAGATCGATGTAGCCGGCAAGCTCCTGCATGCCCTCGGTCTTGCTCTCGATGGTGGGGAGCTCGTCGGGCGGACGCTGTGCGTGTGCCCCGGTCGCGAGGCCGGCACCGATGAGTGCCAGATGAACAGCGAGCGTGGAGCAGATGCGGCGTGGCGACATCGTGGGACTCCCGGGTGAAGGCATGAGGCCAGGACGGTAACTTGAGCGGCATACTTCGACTACCCGACGCGAGGTGTCGATCAGTGAGGACGGTCTAAGACGGTCAAAGACGGTGAAGGACGGTGGAGATCGTCCCCGACCGCCTCCGCGCATTTCCTCCACTCGTGAGTTCGATCCTTGACCCCGTACCTAGGTACGGGGTTTAGCTTCTGGGGCATGGAGCGTGTGATGACCATCGGCCAATTGGCGAAGCGAGCTGGGGTGAACGTGCAGACCCTCCGGTACTACGAGCGTCGGGCGCTGCTCCCAGCACCGCCAAGGACCGGAAGCGGTTACCGCCAATACCCAGTGGAATCGGTTCGTCGCATCGCGTTCATCAAGCGGGCGCAGGACCTGGGATTCACCCTTGATGAAGTCAGCGAGCTTCTGGCCTTCCGGGTCGATTCGCGAACCAATTGCGAGACGGTCGAAGCGCGTGCGGCCGGAGCGATCGCGCGGATCGATGCCAAGATGGCCGAGCTCGAGCGGATGCGCACGGCCCTCGGGACGCTCGTCGACTCGTGCCGCACGCGGCGGGCAACGAGCGACTGCCCCATCCTCGAGAGCTTGGAGGACGAGGCCTAAGTGATGGCACCGACGATCGAGCTCATCTACTTCGGCGGTTGCCCCAACGTGGAGGACGCGCGCGCGAACCTCCGGGTGGTTCTTGCGGAGTTGGGTCTCCCGATCGAGTGGCACGAGTGGACCCAGGAAGACTCCGGAGCGCCGCAGCGGATCATGGCATACGGCTCCCCCACGGTGCTCGTGAACGGAAGTGATGTGACCGGTAGCTCGGCGGGCGTCGCCGCCGCGGCCTGCCGCGTCGACGGGGCGCCGTCAGCAGGCGCCATTCGCTCTGCCCTCACGAGGGGAACGTGATCCGGAGAACGCTTGACGCGGGTCGCCATGGCCTTGGGCCTCCACCGGCGCGGAACGGCGCATGATGAGCCGTGTGTCCGACAGTGCCAAGCCCATCGCTGATCTCGGGCGCCTCATGGCCGCGCTCCTTCGTGCCGCCCGACCCCGCGATGTTCGAAGGCGACGCCCGAAAGACGATCGGCAGCTTCTGCCGGTTTGTGCGCTTTCTCGCGTCACCG
>JBDHCY010000262.1:0-5353 GCA_039591795.1 Gemmatimonadota bacterium
CGAAGAGTGCCTATGAGGAGGCAGCAGGGCACTTCAACAGAGGTCTCGAGCTGAAGGGCGACGACGCTGCCGATTCGGAAACGGCTCGCCTGCTCTTCGGGCTCGGTCGATCGCAGGCAGCACTGCTCGACGTGCATCACCTGGAGGCCGCCGTCGCCACGTTGGCCAAGGCGTTCGAGATCCACGTGGCAGCTGGAGAAGTGGCCAGCGCCGTCGAAGCCGCCGCATACCCGGTCTTCGTCACCGCGGGCCACCGGAAGGGCGCAGGCGAGCTTCTGTCTCGGGCCCTCGAGCTCGTGCCCCCTGACTCGCACGACGCGGGACGGCTGTTACATCGGTACGGATGGACGGTCAGCCAAGAGGAGGGCGATTACGACAAAGCCATGAACGCCCTCGACCGGGCCCAGGTCATTGCGGAGCGGGAAGACGACGTCGCACTGCGAATGACGACGCTGGCGAGCATGACGTTCGTTCACGCGATTCACCTGCGCCTGCCGGAAGTCGTGCGCGACGCGTCCGAGGCTCTTACCCTGGCCCGGCGCGTCGGGAGTCCCTTCGTCGAGATGAACGCCCAGGCTTTTCTCGCGGCCGGTCTCGACATGACGGGCAAGCTGTCGGAGGCAGCCCCGCTGTGGAGCCCCTGCGTCGCCCTCGCGGAGAAGCTGGCCGACCGCACGTGGTTGGCCACGATGCTCTGGTTCGCCGCCGCATCGGCCCGACTCGGCGGCAGGTGGGAGGAGGCTGAACAGAGGCTCCAGCGAGGCCTCGAGGTTTGGCCGGAGGATCCCCGCCTGCTCGGGGAGCGCGCAATGCTCGAAGCTCACCTCGGTCGGTACGACGAAGCCGAAGATCTGCTGGACCGGGTCATCGAGGTGATGCAAAGCACCCCGCCCGGGCCAACCGATGAATACTCCCACCCGGCGATGGCCCTTGCCGGCGTGGCCTACCTCACCGGCTCCACCGCCCGACTCGAGGCGGCCAAACGGGCCGCCGATCCCGTGATCAGCTCGCCCTTCGTGACTCCTTTCCTTGCGTCCTGGACACGTGCCGGTCTAGCGGTCGTGAGCACGATGGAGGGCGACGCCAGGCGAGCGTCGGATCTCTACGCGGCCTTCGAAGCCCATCGTGGCACGTTCGTGCCCGGCGGAAGCCCTGCGTGCGTGGACCGCATTCTGGGGATGCTGTCGTCGAGCCTAGGCCGGCTCGATGACGCCGACGAGCACTTCGAGCAAGCGATCGTGGGTTGTAGACAGGGTGGGTACATGCTGGACCTCGCTTGGGCGCTCTACGAGCGGGCGGGCGCGCTCGGGAGGCGAGATCGGGACGCGAGCGTTCGCGAGATCGCCACGCTGCTCAAAGAATCGCTCGCACTCGCCGACGAGCTCGGCCTCACACCTCTCCGAGAGCGCGTGCGGGCACTCCAACGCGAGGTCTGACGCGATCCCCGACGGACATCTCTGGCCCCCCACCTATCATTCACACGTTCGTCACTCCCTTTTCATGCATCGGTTTCATGGGTGCATTCCCTGGAACATGATCAGCGTGCCCACGTGGAGGAGGCGCTCATGACGAAAGACCCATGCGACGGCGATGGACGCGCCACGCCGGATCGTCGCGGGATCAGCCGCCGGGGGTTCCTTACGACGATGGGCACGGGCGTCCTGTCGACCGCGGCGGCCGGCCAGCTCGCCGCCCAGCCCACGGAGGTCCCGGACGTCCTCGGCGCCGCTCAAGCGGAACGGATACAAGGTCCCACTCGTTCGTGGCTTCGTGCGGGATGCCTTGTTGGCGTTGGCGTAGCGGGCGGTTCGCACGGCAGACGTCCGCCCTTCCCGGAATCTCGCCTCGTCTCCCGCCTACCCGTATCTTAGGCGCCCATGGCTGAAGCCAAGTCGCGGCTCTCCGCGGCCCTCGCCGACCGCTACCGGACCGAGCGCGAGCTCGGCCAAGGCGGCATGGCCACGGTCTACCTGGCCGAGGACCTGAAGCACGACCGCAAGGTCGCACTCAAGGTGCTGCGGCCGGAGCTCGCGGCGGTCCTCGGGGCCGAGCGGTTCGTCGTGGAGATCAAGACGACGGCGGCGCTGCAGCACCCGCATATCCTCCCGTTGTTCGATTCGGGTGAAGCAGAAGGCTTCCTTTATTATGTCATGCCCTTCATCGAGGGCGAGACGCTCCGCGAGAAGCTGAATCGTGAGACACAACTCGGCATCGAGGAAGCGGTCAGGATCACGACCGAGGTGGCGGATGCCCTCGATTACGCCCATCGGCATGGAGTGATTCACCGGGACATCAAGCCGGAGAACATTCTGCTGCACGACGGGCGGCCGATGGTGGCGGATTGCGGGATCGCGCTCGCTGTCTCGGCGGCGGCGCGGCTGCTTGAAATCGCGCCCTGGCCTCCGCCGCACGGCGAGAAGGCTTCGAGGTGTTCGGTCCCTAACGGGACGTGGGGGGTGAAACGGTGATCAACTGCCGATCGCAATCGCGAATTGACGGGACCGATGCCTGAAGCGCGTGACCGTTTAGCCGCTGCCTTGGCCGACCGCTACCGCATCGAGCGCGAGCTCGGTCAGGGCGGCATGGCGACGGTGTACCTGGCCCAGGACCTGAAGCACGATCGAGAGGTTGCCGTCAAGGTGCTGCGTCCCGACCTTGGCGCCGTGCTTGGTGCGGATCGGTTCCTCGCCGAGATCAAGATCACGGCCCGACTCGATCACCCGCACATCCTCACGCTGATCGACTCCGGCGCCTCCGACGGCCTCCTCTACTACGTGCTCCCCTTTGTCCGGGGCGAGACGCTGCGCCATCGTCTGACGCGCGAGAAGCAGCTCAGCGTCGACGACGCGCTGGACGTTGCCCGCCAGGTGGCATCGGCTCTCGACTATGCCCACCGCCAAGGCGTGGTCCATCGCGACATCAAGCCCGAAAACATCTTGTTCCAGGAGGGGGAGGCGATGCTGGCTGATTTCGGCATCGCCCTGGCCGTCAAGGAAGCGGGTGGAGACCGGCTCACCCAGACCGGACTCTCCCTCGGCACCCCCCAATACATGAGCCCCGAGCAGGCCACGGGCGATAGGGAGCTCGACGCGCGCAGTGACGTCTACTCGCTGGCGGCCGTCCTCTACGAGATGCTCACCGGGGAGCCGCCCGTGACCGGTGCCACGGCCCAGGCGATGATCGCCAAGCTCATGACCGAGCGCCCCACGCGCATCCGGGCCATGCGCGACACGGTGCCACAGGCCCTCGATGACGCGGTGCTCCGGGCGCTGGCGAAGATTCCCGCCGATCGCTACCGCGGGGCGCGGGAGTTCGTCGCGGCGCTCGACGCCGCGGTGGCGTCCCCGGTCGCTGCGCCGCCGCCCCGCCGGACTTGGCTGTGGCTCGCGGGCGCCGCGGGTGCCGTGGCCATCATCGTCACCGCGCTGATGGTGACGCGCCCCGACGGGAACGGCGGCATGCCGGCGGTGATCGAGTATCCGCCTGCTCGGCAAGCCTCCTTCACGGGCGATGTGGGCATGTTCGTTCTGGCGCCGGACGACCGGACCGTGGCGTACCTGTCTGGTGACAACGAGCGAGTGATCCTCTTCGACCTGGACGGTGGCGGCAGCCAAACGCTGTTCACCACCCCGAGCGGCACCGTGCTCGACGACCTCTTCTGGTCGGCCGACGGGTCACGACTCTATTTGACCACCTTCCCGTACTCCAGTCGTGTGTGGAGCATCCCCAGGCTCGGCGGGGAACCCCGTGAGGAACAGCGTCTCGACCAACTTGCGGGGCTGAATGGCCTCGACGTGGTGCGACTCGCCGACGGCCGCTGGTTGGTGGCCGGCAGCGGCAATACCCTCTATCTCGGATCGGACCCTGGCACCACGAGGGTGGTTGGTACCCTCCTGTCCGGCGACGGAACGTTCAGGATTCCAGGCCTCGCCTCGCTCCAGAACGAGTCGCTCAGCGTCTCGCCCGACGGAGCATGGATCGCGTTCGGGGGGCTCGACAGTGCCGCCAATCCGGTCTCCGGCATTGCGGCGGTCCCATCGAGCGGTATGGCCACGATCGTTGCGCGCTGGGAGGAGGACCTTCAGCCGCTGGGTTGGAGTCGTGATGGTCGCACACTGGGGCTTGCGCGCTCCGCCGCAGGGCGGACCGTGGATGTGGTCCAGGTCGGCTTCGACCCGGCGACCGGTCAGTCGACATCGGGCCCGAGTCTGCTCTATCCGCGGCTCGACGCAACCGCCGACGAGGTGAGCAGCAGCCGCGGACGACAGGGTTTCGCCGCGCTGAGCACCGACGGCCGACGCCTCGTCTTTCGCACGGGTCCGATGATCCGCAACCTTCGGGAGATCACCCTCGACGCCACCCCGGCGCCCGGCGACAACCCGCAGCGAATGATCACCACCGGCACCGGCCGGTGGATGGTCGGACTGTTTCTGCCCGATGGCGACGTGCTTGGCTTCTCGTTGGGTGGCTCGCGGTATGAGGTGATGCGCTTCGAGGCTGGCGGTGCCTCACGCAGCGTGGCGCAGCGCGACGGGCGGCCGCTCCGTTCCGCTTACGCCGTTTCCGGCGATGGGCGAAAGCTCGCCTTTGCGGAAGAGCGGGGCAGCGGCTCTCAGCTGCTTGTCCTCGAGCTTGGCTCCGGGCGGATCGAAGAGGTGGCGATGCCCGAGGCCCCCTCCTCGTTGGCCTGGTCGCCGGACGGGCAATTCATCGCGGCGATGACCACCAGCTCGCCGGACCGGATGATGGTCGCCGATCTGAGCGCCGCCACGGTGCGGACCGTGATGTTGGACTGCGGCGCCAGATGCCAGTTTGCCTATGAGGGGGTCGTCGCGGGGGCCGACTGGCCGCGCGTCGCGGTCACCTCTGAGGTCGACACCTGGATCGTCGATGTCGAGACCGGTGGGATGCGACATCTCGCCGAGCGAACTTGGCTCGTCATCGAGTGGGTGGGCGACTGGGTCTACTTCGCTCGGGGCGGCGGCCAGACGGACTCACCCGGATTCGTGCTCTTCCGGGTGCCCGCAGCCGGCGGCGCCGAAGAGCGCCTCCTCGATATCCCCCTCGATTGCGACTTCGGGTGGGGGATCAAGCTCTCGCGCGACGGGCGGAAGCTTGCCTGCTCGGTCGACGGCTCCCAGGTCGACCTCCACGTGATCGATGGGTTGGGGGTGGGACGATGACGGAGCCCGGAGCGGACTTTCGTGGGCCGAGAGCCTGAAGCGCCGTGACCGCGCCTGATCGGCTCGACGCCGCCCTCGCCGACCGTTACCGCATCGAGCGCGAGCTCGGCCAGGGCGGGATGGCCACCGTCTACCTCGCCGAGGATCTCAAGCACAAGCGCAAAATCGCC
>JBDHCY010000263.1:0-5328 GCA_039591795.1 Gemmatimonadota bacterium
GTGGGGAGGGCGGCCCCGGTGGTCGGGGAGGCCCCGGAGGACCCGGTGGGAAGGGAGGCGCCGGTGAGCCCCCGGTTGATCGACGCTGCGTGGCTGGGGCGGATGGCGCCGACGGCCCCGCTGGAGCCGAGGGCCCCCCCGGCGCAGACGGCATGCCGGGGCTGAGGATGCAGGTGCTCACGGTGCCGCGCGCCGAGGTGTTCGGCTCGCGCGTACCGCGCGAGCTGGCCCAACTGCTCGAGTACGACACAGGGAATCGCTGAGTCCGATCTCAGCGAGAGGCGCGGTAGGCAACCACCCCGTCCACCATCGTGAGCTCCACCCGGACCCGCTCGATCTCCACGGGATCGATCGACAGGATGTCGTCCGAGAGCACCGCGAGGTCGGCGTACTTTCCGGGTTCGAGCGTCCCCAGCGTCTCTTCCAGCGAGGCGGCGTATGCGCCGCCTCTCGTGTAGCCGCTCAAGGCCTCCTCCACGGTGATCTTCTGCTCGGGCACCCACCCGTCCGGATTCGCCCCGTCGATCGTCCGTCGGGTCACCGCGGCGTAGATCCCCAGGAGCGGGTCGATCGGCGCCACGGTCCAATCACTCCCGAGCGCGAGAGGGGCGCGGGCGTCGAGAAGCTCGCGAAAGGCATACGTCGTCTTGATCCGCTCGGGGCCGATCCGTTTCACGGCCCACCGGCCGTCGTCGATCGCGTGGTAGGGCTGCATCGAGGGGATCACGCCCTCGGACGCGAACCGCGCGATGGCCTCGCGGGAGAGGTGCTGCGCGTGCTCGACCCGGAAGCGGCTGTCGCGTTCGGGGTGCGCGGCGCGCGCCTCGGCGAACACGTCCAGCAGCCAGTCGTTGGCGCGGTCGCCGATTGCGTGAACGATGACGTGGAGATTGCTGGCGTCGGCGCCGAGGATGTCGGCACGCAGCTCAGCGGTGTCGGTGACCATGAGGCCCGCCGTACCGGGCTCGTCGTCGTATGGCGCGTAAAACCACGCGGTCGTCGAGCCGAGCGAGCCATCGACGTAGCCCTTGACGCCTCCCCAGCGGAGGCGGTCATCGCCGCGGCCTTCCGCCGCCACGTATTCGACGAGGCGTGACCAGGTCGCGATCGGCACGAGGCTGTACACTCGGAGCGGAAGCGCGCCCTGCCCATGCGCCCGGCGGTAGGTGGCGAGGTTTTCCCACGTTTCCATCGCGGTCGACGATCCCATGTCGGTCACGAACGTGACGCCCCGTGCGAGCGCGTACTCGGCGGCCGCTGTCAACGCGCGGTCGCGCGCCGCGTCCGACGGAGGTGGGACCGCGCGTACTACGAGCTCTTGGGCGGCATCCTTCAAGACACCCGTCGGGCGCCCGTCCGGATACCTCACGATGGTACCGCCGGCGGGATCGGGTGTAGCGGCCGTCACGCCGGCGAGCTCCAGCGCCCGGCTGTTGGCGAGCCCCATATGACCGTCCAGCCGCGTCACGAAGACAGGCGTTTCCGGGCTCACCGCATCGATCCAGTCGCGCCGGGGAAGCTCTCCACCCCACAGCTCGTGATCCCACGTGCCATGCAGGATCCACTCGTCGGGATGCGCTGCAGCGAAGGCACCGATGCGGCGGGTGAACTCGTCGGGAGTGGCGGCGTCCCTGAGCTGGACTGCGGACAGGCTGAATCCGCCCTCGAGGAAGTGGGTGTGCGCATCCAGGAAGCCAGGCACGACTCGTCGGCCGTCCAAGCTGATCCGCTCAGTGGCGGGTCCGGCCAACACCTCGATCTCCGGGTCGGTCCCGACCGCAAGGATGCGGCCCCCTCGCATGGCGATCGCCGTCACGCCGGTCTCACCGGGGACTCCGGTCCAGATCCGGCCGCCGGTCAATACGAGGTCTGCCGGACCGCTGCCGTCGGGCATGCAGGCACCTCCCAGCGCGAGGAGTCCGGCGAGGAGTGCGAATGCGTGAGGGAGCCGGTCGCGCCGCATCGCGCCGAGATAGACGGATCACAGCGGCGCGTCAAGGATCTCGACGGCCGCGGAGGCTTGCGTGGACGCGTCGGCCCTCCAACATTCAGGGCGGCCAAACGAGGAGCCTGCCATTCGTCGCGATCTCTTGCCGCTCGTGCGCCAGGCGCTGGGCGACCGCTACCAGATCGAACGTGAGGTCGGTCGGGGGGGCGCTGCCCGCGTCTTCACCGCGACCGAGGCGAAGAGTGAGAATCGAGTCGCGGTCAAGATCCTTCGCCCCGAGCTCCTCACGAGTGTCACGGCCGAGCGCTTCCTGCGCGAGATCGCAGTCATGGTGGGCATCGATCACCCCAACATCGCAAAGCTCCTCGACTACGGCGAGCGCGAGTGGCTCGTGTACTACGTGATGCCGTTCATCGAGGGTCCGACCGTTCGCGAGCACCTCGACCGTGTGCGGCGCGCTTCGCTCGACGACACCGTACGCATTGCGAGCGACTTGCTCCAGGCGTTGGCCCATGCGCACAGCCATGGGATCGTCCACCGTGACGTGAAGCCCGAGAACATCGTGCTCTCTGGCGAGGGCGCCGTCCTCCTGGACTTCGGGATCGCCCGAGCGATCGCGGCGACGGGGAGCGAGCGACTCACGCGATCGGGATTCACCGTCGGCACGTCGTACTACATGAGTCCCGAACAGACAATGGGAGCGCACGACATCGACCATCGGAGTGATCTCTATTCGCTCGGATGCGTGCTCTACGAGTTGCTGGCGGGGCGGCCGCCGTTTGCCGACCGGTCCGAGGCCGTCGTGCTCCATCTGCAGCAGACCGCCGAGGCGCCGGACGTGAAGTCCATTCGCGAAGACATGCCAACGGGACTCGTCGCGGCGGTGGGGCGCGCACTCGCCAAAGAACCGAGTGCGCGCTGGCAGTCGGCCTCGGAAATGCTTGAGGCCTTGCGGGGACCCTAAGCCACGCCTGGTGCCGAGGGGGGGCCCTTACTACCTTGGGCCACGCGTGGGCGGTCGTGAGCGCCATCGTCGGGGAGGGAGCAATGCCAGAGCTGGCTCGCTCGAGTGGTGAGGTGCTGCAGGAGGCTGTGCGGACGAGGGAGATTCTGCGACAGGCGTCCGTGTCGCTCCAAGGGCGTGTCGTGACACTCTGGACCATCGCGACAGAGGGCGATGCGGTTCCCGAAGTCACGAGTGAGCTGTACCCAGGCTACCACGCGACGGCGCTCGACGTCCCGGGAACGCTGGGGCAGTGGGGCGTTCCGATCGCGGAGCACAGCAGGTGGGTCGGATGTCGACTCGTCATGGACGGACGCTGGTGTGTGGCGCCGGTCCGGCGCGATCCGCCGGCTCCGCCGCCGGGAGGGCAGGAGCGGCGGAGCCGCGAGCGGATGACCCTCGAGCTCGCGGGACTCTGCGTGGGACTGCTCGAGCGGGCCGAGCACGGGAACGGAGCCGCTCGAGAGGCTGCCGGCGAACAGACCACCTCCCGTATTGTCGCACACGAGGTGGCCAACCCGCTCGCCGCTGCGCGGGCCACGCTCGAGTTGTGCGTCCGTAACCTCCAAGAAGACCCAGCCCATGAGAACGTCCGCACGGCCATCCTCGACGACCTGACCAACGTCGTACGTGAGATCGAGCGGGCGGCGGCGCTGCTGCGCTCGGTGAGTGAGCGTGCCCGTGGCGGCACCCCCCACCACGAGCGGTTCGACATCGTGAGCGTCCTGCGCTCGTGCGTCACGTTGGAAGGGCCACTCGCCGAGGCACGCGGTGGCTCCCTCGAGTTCCACTCGTCCATCGATCAGCTCTTTTTGGACGGCGACCCGAACGCGCTCTATCAGATTCTCGTGAACCTCACCCGCAACGCGCTCGACGCCACCGGCGAAAAGGGGACGCCCGTCGTCGTATCACTCGAGTTCGTCGGGACCCGCCTCGAGCTGACGGTCGCCGACGAAGGCACCGGCATTCCGCCCGAGCACCTCTCCAGGATCTTCGAGTCGGGATTCACGACGAAACCCGCCGGTGCGGGATCGGGGATGGGGCTCTCGGTCGTGCGCGACTTGGCTCAGGAGGCGTTCGAAGGGAAGGTCCGAGTCGACTCCGAGCTCGGTCGGGGCACCTCGGTCACCGTCTCACTGCCGATGCCGCGCCAGCGCCGCAGCGAGCCTTCGTTCCCCACGAACGAGTAGCCCGGCAGCTCAGAACGAGAACTGCACGCCCACACGTGTCTCGCGCGGTCCCACGACGACACGCAGCGGCACGTACGGGATGTTCTCCGGATCGTCGCTTCCCTGAGTGAGGTCGATGATCCAGAGCAGGGCACTCGCGCCGAGCGCGACTTGTGAGACGAGCAGCCATTGTCGGGCGACCGCGTCTCCGTCGAGGCTCTCCTGGTAGAGGGATTCGGAGCCAGGGTCGAGGTACGCGCCGTTCACCCCGAGGATGCAGAGCGACGAATCCGTCTGACAGCGGGAGAGAAGTGCGTCGTAGCTGTCCTCCGCGCTCGCATGTGAGCCAGCTGCCAGCGCGAGGAAGCCTCCAGCGAGACCGAGCGTCGCGAACTTCCCCCAGCTCGCGACGGACACGAGCCACGGCGTGCGCTGCTCCTCGGGCGCCTGGGCGGCGATGGGTGCCGCGATGAGGAGCGCTGCGAGAATGACGCGAGTGGTCATCGGTACAGGTGAATATGGCCGCGCCCACCCACCACGACCAAGTCGCCGCCCAAGACGAGCGGCGGTTGTGTCACCGGCCCATCCACTCGGGTGATCGGCCGCGGTGCCGTCCCGCCAGCGTCGACCAGGAGAATCTCGCCTGCGAGGGTCGCGATGAGCACGCCCCGCGCCAGCGGCGTGGGTGGGGCCGTCACGGTGGCGCCAAGGTCGACCGTAGTGGCGGCACCGGGCTCGTCGAGCGGGATACGCCAGAGCGTTCCAGGCCGCGTGACCACGAGCACCGTGTCGCGTGCGACGACGGCCCCTCCCATCACAGCTGCTCCTACGTCCAGCTCCCACAGTGATTCCAGCGAGTCGTCTCGTTCGTGCCACGCGTACACTCGTCCCTGGGTGGTCGCCGCCACGATGCCCAAGGTGTCGGACCCCGCGGAGAAGACTGCGCTCGCCCCGGCCACCGATCCGGCCAGTGATTGTCGGTGCACGATCTGGCCGGTCTCACGGTCCAAGAGGAAGGCGGAATCGACGTGCGTGGCGAGGAAGATGTGCCGCGCAAGGACGCTCGGCGCCGCGCGCGGCCGACCCGCAACGGCGGTCGACCAGCGCACCTCGCCCGAGTCCGCATCGAGCGCGGCGAGTCGGCCATGCTGCGGCACGAGCAGGAGGTCTCCCGCAAGCGCCAGGTGGGCTGACGCCTCGAGCTTGAC
>JBDHCY010000264.1:0-5289 GCA_039591795.1 Gemmatimonadota bacterium
CTTCACGTCGTGGGCGAGATAGACCGTGGCCATCCCGCCCTGACCGAGCTCGCGCTCGATCAGGTAGCGGTCGGCAATGGCGGTCTTCAGGCGCTCGGTGATCTCGCTCATGGCGTTGCTCCGCCGCTGCCGCGTATGCGTTCGACGAGTGCTGGCAGGTTCTGGATGATCATGATCCGCGTGCTCGGGCGACGACGCACCATCGCGAAGTAGCGACCGTCCGGCGACACGTCGTAATTCGCGTGTGGCTGCGTGCTGACGAAGTCGGCAAGGGAAAACAGTTCCTGCCGAGCCGCCACGCCGAACATCGAGCCCGCTCGGACTCGGGCGGCCACGAGCACCGGCCGCCCGCCGGACGTGAACCCGCGATAGAACAGCTCGGCCCCGTCCTTGCTCCAGACCGGCTCGTTGCCGCCGTTCTGCGACACTTGCATCAGGTCGCCCTCTCCGTGGAGCGACCGCGCGTACACCTCGAGCTGGCCCGACTGGTCGGAGACGTACGCCACCCATCGCTGATCCGGTGACAAAGCGGGGTATTGCTCGTTGAACTGAGTCGCGACGAGGGGCTCGAAGGAACCGCGCCCGCCGCCCTTGATGATCGCGATGTCAGTCTGCGTGTTCTCTCGCATGTTGTTGGCCACCGTGATCACACCACTCCCATCCGCCAGCCACTGGCCGGTCCAGCCGAGCATCGAGCTGGCGAGCAGGGACTCGGCGGGCTCCGCGCTTCCGGGCCGCGTGCGATACAGGCCGAGCACGCCGCTCTTGTTGGACGAGTAGGTGAGGAACCCACCGTTTGGGGTCCACATGGGATCGTGACCGTCCCGGTCGAACGTCGCTCGTGTCAGGGTCCCGCCGCCGATGTTCAGCACCCAAACATCCCGTCCACTCCCGGAGTTGAAGTCCATCGCGAGCCGGCGCCCATCCGGGGAGAAGCGGGGAGCGTGGAAGTTGCGGTGCTCCTCGAGGGCCTCCCGCACGAGCCCGGATCGCTCCACGAACACCAGCGACCGGGGCTCTTCCGGGATGTAGGCCACGGTGCCGTCGTCGGCCGCGGCGATCTGGGCGATCCCAGTACCGGTGAGCGAGACACCGGTGGCGATGGTCACGGCCGTGCCGGTGACCTCCCCACGGCGCTCGTCGAACGGGAGGGCCAGGAAGTCGCCGTTGTTCATGGCCAGCACCAGGTACCCGGCCGTGTACCGCGCCTCGACCGCGTCCGGGACGAGCGTCCGCATCTCGGTGCCCGTTTCCAGGTCGACCATTGCCAGCGGTCCCGACACGCTCCCCGTGCCGCGCATGACGGCCAGCGCCCGCTTCCCGCCCGACAGCACTTGTTGGATCCGGATGCCGCCGGCGAACTCCCCCAACTCGGAAAGCA
Organism: Gemmatimonadota bacterium; assembly: GCA_039591795.1. Classification (GTDB taxonomy): domain Bacteria; phylum Gemmatimonadota; class Gemmatimonadetes; order Gemmatimonadales; family GWC2-71-9; genus JBDHCY01. The sequence continues at coordinate 1,382 of JBDHCY010000264.1, forward strand.
ACGTGTCGCGATCGCTGAAATGCATGAGCGTGCGATATCCCCCGCCCGTCACCCAGAAGTCGCCATCCGGCCCGAAAGCACCGAAGTTCATAGCTGCGCCGCCCATCTCGATGTCATTCGGCGAGCCACCCTCTACGGGTTGGCGGTACAGCTGGCCCCCGAGGCCGGTGAGCAGAAGGGAGCGTCCGTCGAGCGAGACCACCAAGTTCCCCACGCTGAGGTGCGCGATGGTGGACGGCGCCTCGGCGTCGAGCGCCTGCCGCAGGAGCCGGTTGGACCCGTCTTCGTCGACGACGGGGTACATCACGGTGCCGCCATCCGGCGTGAGCGCGAGCTGGCGCTGGAGCGAGGTGGCGCCGGAGCTGCCGAGGCCAGGGGCCAGAAGGGCGAGGCGGGAAGGCGGGCGGGCGGAAGGTTCGTCACCGCCGGGCCAGAGCCCAATCCCAGCCACGAGCAGGGCGGCCGCCGCGATCATCCAGGGCATCCACCGAGCGAGCCTGACGCGAGATGGCCCAGCCGCCGCGGCGTACGGGATGCTGGTATCGGGCCGTGCCAGCGCCTCGCCGAAGGCCGCCGCGGTGGCGTATCGGTCAGCGCGCAGTTTTTGGAGCGCGGTCTGGACCGCGTGATCGACGTGCGGGGGAACCATGGGCCGCAGCGCCGACAATGGCCGCGGATCCTCGCTCAGCACGCGGGCGACGATGGCCTGCGCGGTGGGGCCCGTGAACGGCGGCTCTCCACCCAGCATCTCGTACAGCGTCACGCCGAGGGCGTACACGTCGGCGCGCGCGTCGAGGTCCCGCTCGCCCATCGCCTGTTCCGGACTCATGTAGTGCGGCGTACCGAGCGACATGCCGGTCTCGGTGATCCGGGCGCCGCCGGCGCGGTTGGCCGCGAGCGCAATCCCGAAGTCGGCGACCAGCGCGCTCTCGTCGTGCAGCAGGACGTTCTCCGGTTTGATGTCTCGGTGAATCACACCGCGGCGATGTGCGTAATCGAGGGCCTGCGCAACCTGCGTCGTGATGCGTAGGGCGTCGCCCACCGGCAGTTGCTTCTCCCGCTGCAGCCGATCGCGCAGGGACTCGCCCTCGATGAAGGGCATGACGTAGAAGACCGTCCCCTGCACCTCTCCAGAATGGAACAGCGGCAGGATGTGTGGGTGCTGCAGGTTGGCCGTCGTCTTGATCTCGGCCAGGAACCGCTCGGCGCCGATCACGGCTGCCAGCTCGGGCCGCAAGACCTTGAGCGCGACCTTGCGGTCGTGTTTCACGTCGTGGGCGAGATAGACCGTGGCCATCCCGCCCTGGCCGAGCTCGCGCTCGATGACGTAGCGGTCGGCGATGGCGGTCTTCAGGCGCTCGGTGATCTCAGACATGGCGAGGTGGTCGAGGTGAGTTGAGGTGGTCGAGGTTCGTGGAGGTTGGCCGGGTCATCGGTTGCCACCCACACGCTCCCGCAGCTCCTCGAACCAATTGAGCACCACCAGGTGGCGCTCGCGTGGCTGGCCTGAGGCGGTGGTCGCCGTAGGGGCCGCCGTGCCTTCGTTCACCACGACCAGAAACCGCTCGCCGTCGGGGTGCAGGTCCCACCCCGCAAAGGCGAGATCGTGCACGAGCACGACTTCCGGCTGTCGGACGGTGACCCGTGGGGCGCGATCAATGCGCACGGCCATCAACGAATCGAGACCAGGACCAAAGTGCAAGAAGTAGAGCGTGCCGCCATCGGGCGACCATCGCGGGAACGCACCGCCGCCAAACGATACGCGCCACTTCCCTTCGGGCGTGGGGAAGTCGCGCAGCCAGATATCTGACGTCTCCGTTTCGGTCGACGCGAATGCCGCCAACTGGCCGTCCGGCGACAAGGCGAAATCTCTCTCATTCCACGGGGCCTGGAGGTAGGGCTCGATCGCAGTGGTGTCGGTCAGCGACAGGGTAAAGAGGTCCGCGCTTCCCGCCTCGTTCGTGCCGAACACGATGCGGTCGTCGGCCAGCCACGCCTCCGCCCATTGACTGCGGAGACGGCTGAGGATTCGCTGCTGGTCGGAGCTGTTGTCCGCGGGCTTGATGAACAGGTCGTCCCCCTGCGTGGAATCATCGCCCGTGTTGACGTCGAACATGAGGTGCGTCCCGTCCGGTGACCAGATCGGGTCCTCGTTGTCGCCGTCGAACGTGATCTGCGTAGTCGTGCCGGTCACGAGGTCGAACGTGTAGATGTCGGTGTCGTTGTTCCGTTCGGTGACCAGTTCATAGGCGATCGTGCGACCGTCCGGGGAAAACCGGGGAACAAGGCGCCGGTCTGACGGAAGCCGCAGGGTGTCCGCGCGCCCGGCGCGGTCCAGGATCAGGAAACGCGTCGCCCTGCCTCCCCCAGCTGTGTTCGCCTCCCCTTCGAGATGGGCCATGATGCCATTGCGCGACACACTGAACCCGCGCCGAGCGTTGGCGGAGGCCACACGATCCAGCACGCGTACGGCCGAACCCGTGATGCGATGGCTGGCCAGGTCGAACGGGACTGCGAACAGGCCGCCGGTCGCGGGGACGTACAACAGGTGGCCTGAAGCCACATAGGTGGCATTCCGGCCGTCCTCCAGCAACCGGATCATCGAGTCACTCTGCATGTCATAGAGGACGACGCCACCCGCGGCATTGCCGAGGACGCCTGAGCCATCGGGCAAGAGCTGCACGTGACCGCGGCCGAAGCTGGCATTTTCAAGCCGTTGCGGCGTGCCACCGCCGGCGGACAGCACGTGAATGCCCTGGGGACCCGTGAACACGATGTTCGCGTCTGTGCCCCAGTCCGGCAAGAACGGATTGATGGGGCCGCGGTCGAGCAGTGTGAGCACCCCACCCCCCGAGACCGCCACCTTGACCAGCGTTCTCTGTGCATTGTTTCGAAACACGAGCCACTGACCGTCAGGCGAGAAGGCCGGCGTCGCGGCGTTCTCCGTTCCCGGGAGTCGTTGGAAGTCCGCGTCGCCGATCCGTCGCACGTAGATGCCGGACTCGGCGCCTACGTTTCCGGCGACCGCGAGCATGGATCCATCGGGAGACACCAGCACATCGCCGAAGTTGGGAGTCACGATGTCGCCGAGGTCGAGATCGAGTCGCGCAACCGTGGCCGGCGGGTCCGGCCGGCTGATGGCCCAGGCGGCGACAGCGGTCATCACACCGAGCGCCGCCGCCAGGGTCCACTTTTGCCAATCTCGGCCGCGGGGCGGTGCCACGGTTTCGGTACCGACCCAGGTGCGGCTGGGCGTCACGTACCCCGGCGTCACCAGCGCCTCGCCAAAGCTCGCGGCCGAACCGAAGCGGTCCGCCGGCAGCTTGTTGAGCGCCTTGTGCACCGCGTCGGCGACGTGCGGCGGCACCGTCCGCCGCTGTAAGGTGATCGAGCGCGGCTCTTCGGTGATCACCCGCGCCACGATCGCCTGGGCCGTACTGCCCGTGTAGGGCGGCTCGCCCGTCAGCATCTCGTAGAGAACGGCGCCGAGGGAGTACACGTCGCTCCGGGCATCCAGCTCCCGGTCGCCCATCGCCTGCTCGGGACTCATGTAGTGCGGGGTGCCGATCGAGAGGCCGGTCTCCGTCAGGCGGCTACCCCCCGCATGACTCACCGCCAACGCGATCCCGAAGTCCGCGATCAAGGGGTCGCCGTCGCGCAGCAGGATGTTCTCCGGCTTGATGTCGCGGTGCACGACGCCTTGCTTGTGCGCGTGCTCGAGGGCTGCGGCCACCGCTCGCGCGAGCTCGACGGCGTCTTCGACCGAGAGCTGCTTCTCCCGTTCGAGCTTGATCCGCAAGTTCTCGCCTTCCACGTAGGGCATCACATAAAAGAGGAAGCCTTCGGCGGCTCCGGAGTCGTACAAGGGAAGGATGTGACTGTGCTGAAGATTCGCGGTGACCTTTATC
>JBDHCY010000265.1:0-5189 GCA_039591795.1 Gemmatimonadota bacterium
GGTTTTCATGGCGTGGTATCCCTCCTTCTTTCCCACTCTCTCCAGGAGCCCAGGGCGCTATTGTTGCTCATGATTGGGGAGCGGTGGCTCCCGATCTCACGACCCGCCCCCACTACTTGATTACGCCTGGTTGCACCATAACGTTCCGGAATCTAGACTCCCCGTGTCACGGGGATCCAATTGGCTGTCCCGCGGAGTTGCGGATGCCTGGCTTGATCTGGATCGGGTCTATCACGTTGGTTGTTCTCCTGGTGCTCTGGAGCCGTTTCGCACCGTCGGTCGCGAGTCTCGTAAGGCGGGCTGCAAAGACCGGCAATCTCGATCCGGTTCTTGCGACACTCATCAAGAAGCGCCCGGCGGCCCAGCCCACGGCATTCAACCACGCGATTCGCCTGCTCTGGGACATGGACGAACGTCAGTTGGCTCTCGAGCTCGTCAAGGAACTGGCCTCGCGCTACGGCGATGCCAAGATCGCACAGTACTGGCTCAATCAGGCCCTCACCGTCGAGCCGGCGATCTCCCGGACGGTGTTCTCCCGGGCGTTCGTAACCGAGCACTACCAACCGGAGGTGGCCGCCCAGTGCGGCCCGGTGGGGTGAAGCAAGTAGAACGATCGCCGGTCGGCGACCGTGGACGATAGCTGCTGGGTCAGTTGGACCGGGTGGAGGCGGAACCGATCGCCGCCATCAAAGGACGCTGACCGTCGCCTGCGCTCCAGCGACGACTGCGACGATCACGGCGAAGACGGACGGTCCATGTTTTAGAGAGATCGGTGGCGTCCGTGAATCGTCCGATCTTGATGTCCGGAAATCCCGCGATGATCTGAGCGATCTCCCGCGTCGCGCAGAAACCCGAGGGCGCTACCTGGTCGCAGATCGCGTCCATCACCTGCTCGGGCTTGGCGGCCGTCATACGGGTGACGCGATCATTGGCGTCACGCTCGACCTCAACTCGAGGAGTCACGACGGCGCTCACAGGAGGCGGGGCGGCATTGCGCCGAACTGCTCGCACCATTGAGCGCTGCTCCAGCTGGCGCGCGGTCTCGACCTGTCGATGCCACAGGTAGGCCGTCAGCCCTGCGAGCCCGAGGAGCATCGCGGCCACTACTGGTACGATCCAGACTACTCGTCGTGGGCTCAGCGAAATCCCGGGTGTGCTGACCATAGAGCGATTCGGCGGTTCGGCACGGCGGCGCAGGACGTCGCTGAGCTGAGTGCGATTATCGGCGATCTTCAGAGCGAGGCTCATCGTCAGCCCGTACCGCTGACACAGAGCGTTTGCATAGGCCTGACGATTGTTGCGCTGGCGTGCCTGCTCTGCCGTCAGATACCCCTCGCGAATCGCAGATTCGAACGCCCGGTCGTACCGTAGACGCCGGTGCTGCATCCCGGATACCGACTTGGTTTCGGGAGGGTCGAGGACGGCGGATTTCCCCGAATCTGCTGGTCGGCCCCTGTTCATCCGTCTTTGCTCATAGTCTTCCCCGACTAGCGTTGCCGGAATTCAATTAGCGGAAAGTGCGTCACAGGCGTAGCGGGGGTAATGACGTTGCTGCAGAAGACCGTATCGCTGGTCCCACCGCCGGACTCGTCGTAGAGCACCGAATCGAATCCATCGGTTCCGCCGGTGCAGTCGTCCGAAGTCCTGAAGATGTTGTCCGGACCGGCGATGTCCGCCAGCAGAGTTGCCCCGGTGATTACACCGTTGCCTCCGCCGTTGCGGATGAAGATGCCCTCGCCGACGACCAGCAGGATGCCGTCCCACGATGCGTTGCCGTCCATCGTAAGGGTGCCGGTCACGACGAGCAGACCCTCTCCCGGGCCGGAGTCATTCAGCTCAAAGTCGCCCTCCGCGAAGACGACGCGCCCGGGTGACGATGGGGGCAGCGTGCACGCGACACCCTCCTGACAGACGACGCCAGCAGCGGAGCGAATATCGTCGAGCATCTCCACCAGAAGCTCGCAGTCGCTCCAGGCCGTATCGATTTCGCCCAGGAGCGAGGCCGCCACTCCGGGATCGAGCGGGTTGGTCAGATCCACGATCACGTCTTCGTCGCTCAACGTCCCTGAGGTGTAAGTCGGGTTCGAGTTGATCCCTTGCTCCGCGCTGGCTTCGGCGTCGGCACCGATCGCCCCGACGACAGGCACCCAGAGGTTCGGATCTCCGCTGCCGTTACAGTCATCGCCACTGAACACCTTCGACGAGCTATTCGCATCACCGAACACCGGTGTCGGCCCGAGCAGTGTGATCGTCGCCGGGAATACGTTCGGAAATGGTTTTCTTGGCTCGACGATCGCCTGCGTGACTTCGAACGATCGGTCGCGGAAGACGCCGACGGCGGTGAGCATGACACGTCGGTCGTCGTCGATCTGGTCGGTGATCCCCTCGACCGGGTCGTTGGTCAGAAACGCGGCAATCCAACCGTCCGCCAGAGTTGCGGGCCCGTAGACGGGGTCGTCGTCACCGGCACCGGTAAACCCGGTCAGCGCGCCCGTCGAGTCGAAGGTCGGCGCCAGGTTGTCCACGTCGAGATCGATCGCATCGTTGACACCGGCGGCAGCGTCGAGGTCGTCCGAAAACGGGTCGGCCAACGCCACTGTGCCGTGGAGGTTGTACAGCGACTGTCGCGCGGCCTCGAGGCCCGCCTCGGAGAGAAAGAAGGCCTGCTTGGCCTGGCTGTCGATGCGGCTCGCCCGCACCTCGTTCTGGGTCAGAAGGGCCAGGGCGACACCCATGGCGGTCAGGAGAACCAGCACGAAGATCGCGATGACCAGCGCGGAGCCTCTTTGTCTATCGTTCATATGCGTTTCCTCAACGCGACTTCGCTCGCAACGGTATATCGGTGCGCCTGACCCGTCAGAGGGTCCGGGACCGGTGACTCACCGGTAACACGCACCAGGACTCTGGTCGGATCCGTGGTGGAATCCGGAACGAACAGCGGCTCCACCGTGCCGTCAGCATCGGCGTCATTCGATATGTCCACGGCGAGGATCTCGAACGATCCACTCACACCCCGTCGCCACTCGATCCTGTCGGCGACGTGCCGGATCAAGATTTGCTCGTCCGGGCCGTTCGTGTAGCCGTCGCCGTCGAGATCGGCGAAGACTTCGATCTCGCTGATCCCGTCGCCCGGATCGCTGTCGAGCACGACCGGCGCGAACGTCGCCCCGGCAGGGTCCCAGCCGGCGGACCTCAACGCCTGGACGATCATCGCCACGCAGCTGCGAACGTCGGACTGCACTGTCGCGCGAATGTGCTGCGACTTGTTGAGGCGGGAGTTCCGGATCAGCAAACCGGTCACACCAGCCATGACCATGAGCATGATCGTCGCGCCGACCAAGAGCTCGATGAGCGTGAATCCGGACTGGGTCCTCGTCTTCAACGTCGTTTACCTCGCGCGCAACGTCGTGAGCTCGACTGACTTCGGCAATCCGGTAGTCTGACGCACGGCCGTGGCCCGGACTCGGATCGTCTTGATTCCCGCGGGACTGCCGCCGTCCACGACCTCCCAGCGCACGACGAAGTCCGGATCCGAGAGGTCGTGGTAGCCCGCGACGTTGCTCGTAAGAGATCCTCCGGCGGTCAGGTCGTCGAAATCGGAGGCGCGGAGCGTTTCGAGACGTGCTACGGCCAGCGCGCCGGTGGAGCCGATGTCCGCTCCAGCGGCGTTTTCCCGCGACGCCGAAATGAACATGGGAGCGACGGCCAACACTCCCACGGACAGCAGCAGTAGAGCAACCAGAACTTCAACCAGCGAAAACCCTCGGCAACCCGTATCCACGTCAGTACTCCCGAGTCCAAGCCAGGCCGTCCCAGCGCTCGTATCGCACGCCGCCAGCCCCGTAAACCGTCAGGCGCCGATACCGCTCTCCGCCGTAGACCACCATCTCGCCTGCGCCGGAATCGACGCGTCCGGCTGAATCAAAGACGACCTCGAAGACCGAGCCCGAAACCGGGGAAAACGTGATCGGCGCCCCAGGATCCGGGCGTGCGAAACCGATCGACGAAGGGATTCGGCGCTGTACCACCAATAGATCGTCGGTGGTCGCTGGAGTTCCGTTGCCGTCCAGCACGCTCATCTCTCGTTGCCCGATGTCGACCAGGAAACGACACTTGTGATTTCGACTGAGCGCCTCGGCCTTGGTCCGTTGCAGCAGCATTCCGGCCTCATGAACTGCGGATCGCGAAGATTCGGCCGCGATCCAAGGGATGATTGCCAAACCTGCCAGACTCAAGACCACTGCCAGGATCACCATCCCGACGAGGAGCTCAGGCAGACTCATTCCGGCTTCGCGCACTGCTCACCCTCAATCACTATCGGTTCTAGTCGAATATGAGTTGTGGAACGCGGAGAATCCAGTCGAGGGCGCAGCGTCGAATGACGCATATTGGCAATCGATTACGGTCTCGTTACCGGCCAGCGCCCTGTCTACCTGGCTGCCGAACAGTGTCCTGGTTTTCTTGATTTCGTTGAAGGCGAGGGGGGCAAATCGGCAACTCGAGGCGACGTTTTTTTTGCCGAAATAGTCTAATGAAAAGCAGGAAGGACCACCCGGTATGCGTAAGCGTCAGCTCCGCCGTTTCTCGAGCCGATCAGGCTGGACGACCCACTGAGCGATGGTCGTCGCCAGATCGTCTGACTTCTTGCCCGGAAATCTGTCGGAGACGATATTGACCCAGTCATGGCTCCCAGGTTCTCACTCGTCATTCCTGCCTACAACGAGGCGATGCTTCTCCCGCGCCTGCTCGACTCGGTGGACGATGCCAAGGGCCGTTACGTCGGCGCTGATTCGATCGAGGTGCTGGTGGTCGACAACTGTTCCACCGATTCGACGGCCGAGATAGCCGCGGCCAGAGGTTGCCGGCTTGTCCGCGAGGGCAAGCGAGTTATTGCTGCCGCTCGCAACTGCGGCTCGCGGGAGGCCCTGGGAACCGTGCTGGCCTTTACCGATGCGGACGCCATGATCCATCCCGAAACATTCAACGCCATCGACCGCACCCTGGCCACCGGGAAATATGTCGCCGGCGCAACCGGTGTAAGACTGGAGCGCATGTCGCCCGGTATCGCAGCGGCCTACATGATCATGGTCCCGATGGTCTGGGTGACCGGGATGGACACCGGTGTCGTCTTTTGTCGCAGGGAAGACTTCATGACCGTTGGTGGATACAACGAGAAACGCATCTTCGCC
>JBDHCY010000266.1:0-5185 GCA_039591795.1 Gemmatimonadota bacterium
AATCGAACGCGATGCGTGCCTTGGGCATCGACGTGGACGTGATGGTCGTGCCCTCGACGCTGCGCTGCGCGGCAGCACCGCAGGGGTCGAGGAGCAGGGCAAGCATCGCGCCGCTCAGCGCTGCACTGAGAGTCCAGCCGCCTCGAGAGCATTCACACTCCACAGCATTTCCCTCCTGGTCTCGAAGGAGAACAGGTCCTTTAGTGCTGCAGCCCCAAGCTACGCGTCCCGGGCGAGGCGGGCCAGCAACGCCTCACGCCGGAAGACACCGCCACGCCCCTGCCGAGTGCTTGCGCGCTCCGGGCGCTCGCGACATTCTCCAGTCGCCTTCAGGGAGCGCACACATGGTGGCCGTTGGGAGCGTGGAGACATGAGCCGGTTCAGTCGATCTCATCTGCTCATCGTCGGGCTGCTCGCCGTCGTGGCAGGACTCTGGGTGGCCAACGGCGGAACCGGTCGAGCGGTCACGCTCGGCCCCGTTGATGGTCACGAGCTGCCGCCCATCGACCTCGAGCGTGTCAGGGTCGGTCACGTGGCTCCGGATTTCTCGCTCCGCTCCCTTTCCGGCGAGGTCGTGACGCTCTCCGACTTCCGGGGCCGCCACAATGTGGTCCTCGTCTTCTACCGCGGCCACTGGTGACCGTGGTGCGCCGGCCAGCTCGTGAAGCTGAAAACCCTCTTGAGTGACGAGCAGAAGCGCACGACGAAGGTCCTCGCGGTCTCGGTGGACGGTCCGGAGAACCTCCAGATGATGGTGGACCGCATTTCCGAGGAGGACAGCGTCCCGCCCGACTTCCCGTTCCTGTCCGATCCAGGGCATGCCGTGATCAACCGATACGGCTTGTTCAACGCGGAGGACCCCAAGGGTCGGGAGATCACGCACCCGGCAACGTTTGTGATCGATACGGACGGCGTGGTACGGTGGAAGATGGTCGAAGTGAACTACAAGATCCGCCCGACCAACGAAGACGTTCTCCGAGAGCTCGCCGCGCTCGACGCCGTCAGCCGCTAGCGGCGACCGATCACGTCCTTCGGCATGTGCATGCTCACGAGGACGTGAGGGACATCCACGACTTCCGAGATCTTCAGGTCGCCCGCCAGCGAGGACAAGACGTAGGCCTCGGTGCGGTCGAGCTCATGCTCTGCCACCAGGTAGTCGATCATGTACAGTGTGGCCTTGCGAGCGGCCTCGTCGATCGTCGTGGCGAAGGCGGTGACCGCGTAGTAGTCGTCGGTCTCGTACTGCGGCTCTTCAATGGAACGTGCGCCGTCCACGAGCCGAATCTCGTAGACGATGCGCATCGGAGCCTCGATTGCCGTACCCGAGACCTCACCGTCGCCTTGTGCCGCATGCGTATCGCCGATCGAGAACAGCCCACCTTCGACCATCACGGGGAAATACACGGTCGTGCCGGTCGTGAGATGGCGGTTGTCCATGTTCCCGCCGTTGGCTCGCGGGGGAATGGTGGACAGCAGTGAATCGGTGGCGGGGGCCACTCCCATGACTCCGGCGAACGGCCGGAGTGGAATGGCGATGCGATCGCTGAAGCGCGCGACCGTATCGTCCGGTCCAAAACGGAAGGTCTTGAGGTAGGGTTCGGTGAATTGATCGGCCAGGAAGCCGAACCCGGGCGCGACGGCTGTCCACCCCCATTCCCCCACGTCGATCTCGAGGAGCGTGACGGCCAGCACGTCACCCGGGAGCGCGCCCTCCACCGCGACGGGCCCGGTCAGGGGATGGATGGGATCGAAGTCGAGCTGTGCGATGGCGTCGACCTCCGATGCCACCGAGAGCTGGCCGTCGGTGGCCTCTTTCGTGTACACCTCGACGATCGAGCCCGACGGGACCGTGAGCACTGCGGGAATGCTGGCGCTGAACCGGTTGTGCGTGTTCTCCGCCGTCAGGACGAAGTCCGGCTCGGGGCTACCGGACGGTGGCTCCGGCGCGGTGCACGAGACGAGCGCCAGCATCGCCGCGAAACGCAACGGGAATCGCTTCATCGGAGCATCGTGCTCCCCTCTGTCAGTTCCGGACGTCCAGCAGCTCGACCTCGAAGATCAGCGTGGCCCCGGGCCCGATGACGGGCGGGGCGCCTCGATCGCCGTAGCCCAGCTCCGGCGGGAGCACGATACGGTGCTTGCTCCCGACTTTCATGAGCTGCAAGGCTTCCGTCCAGCCTGCGATCACGCCGTTCAAGGGAAAGCCAGCGGGCTGTCCACGCCCGTACGAGCTGTCGAACTCGGTCCCGTCAACAAGGGTGCCGCGATAGTGCACGGTGACGTGGTCCGTCGAACCCGGCTGTGCCCCGGCTCCCTCCGCCAAGACCTCGTATTGCAGGCCGCTCGAGGTCGTCGTCACTTCCGACCGTTTCCCGTTCTGGGATCGATACGCGTTTCCATCTTCGATGTTCTTTGCTCGCATCTTGGCGCTGCCTCCTTGTGATGCCTGTGAAGCGGCGGTCCGCGAAACCACGTCCGCCGGTGCGCGAGTACGGAATTTGCAACCCTCGTAGGCAGGACCGCCACCCCGTCGGGTCCGCCGGCGCGCGGGCGGAAGAAACGATGGATTGCTTCGTCTGCCGGAAACCCGCAGAACCACACGTGATCCGGAGGCTCCACGCGAGCCGGGGCCGGGCCGGCTGGGCCCGTGTATGTGTGCCCTGCGCCATGCGCTTCGACCTCGACGGACAGCTGCTCGCCGGCCCGAACGACGTCGAGGTCGCACGGCGCTGGCTGGCCTATCAGGCGCGCAAGCGCGCGAGTCCTTAGCAGGCCGGTCGTCACTGACCCCGGATCGATCGGTCCGGGCCCCCAGCCAGCTTTCGCCGCCGAAGGCACAGGACACCCCCGTCCGTACACGCCGGTCTTGCGCGCTGCGCGGACCGGTGGCACACTCGTAGCGCTCTTGAGGGGTGGGGAAGGGCGTGGCGCTGGAGGTACGCCTCAGCCGCGAGATGCGGCTGGTCGATGTCACGATGATCGGGGTCGGCGCCATGATCGGCGCCGGCATTTTCGTGCTCACGGGCATTGCAGCTGGCGTGGCCGGGCCGGCGCTCATGCTCGTGTTTCTTCTCAACGGCTTCATCGCCTTCCTCACAGCCCTGGCATACGCCGAGCTCGGCAGCGCGATTCACGGCGCCGGCGGCGGCTATCTGTGGATCAAGCGCTCCCTGCCCGACCCCAGCGGCTTTCTCGCCGGGTGGATGGATTGGTTTGCGCACGCGGTGGCCTGCTCCCTCTACGCCCTCGGGTTCGGGGCCTACTTCAACGAAGTGTGGGTCTTCGCCGGTCTCCCCGAGCTCCACCCGCCGTTCGGGAGGATAGAGATCTGGCTCGCCGTGGCCGCGTGCGCCGTCTTCGCCTACATCAACTTCCGGGGTGCCTCCGAGACCGGGAAGGCCGGCAACGTCGTCACCGTCGGCAAGGTCGTGATCCTCGGCGGGTTCATCGTGGCCGGGCTCTGGACGATCGTGAATCGTCCTGGCTGGCAGGGTGCGTTCACGCCGTTCATGACCGACGGCTGGGCTGGCGTGTTCGGAGCGATGGGACTCACGTTCATCGCCTTCGAGGGCTACGAGATCATCGCCCAGACGAGTGAGGAGGTCGAAGACCCGAAGCGTAACGTGCCGCGGGCGGTGTTTCTCTCGTTGCTGATCACGATCCCGATCTACCTGTTGGTGGCTCTCGTCGCGATCGGGGCGGTCACACCGCCGGCAGGCCTCAGCGTGACGCAATATCTCGGGCAGGGGGGCGAGACGGCGCTCGTGACGGCGGCAGAGCAGTTCGTGGTCGGCGGAGCGCTCCTGCTGCTCGTCGGTGGCCTTCTGTCCACACTCTCCGCGCTCAACGCGACGATCTACTCGTCGTCCCGCGTGGCGTTCGCCATGGCGCGCGACGCCAGCTTGCCGCAGGTAGTCGCTCGCGTGCACAAACAGCGAGCCACGCCCCACTTTGCGATTCTCTTTTCGGCGTTGATTATCATTGGGATGGCGATCGCGCTGCCAATCGAGCAGGTCGCGGCGGCGGCGAGCGTAATGTTCCTCCTGCTCTTCGGCGGCGTCAACGTGGCCGCGATCCGACTCCGGACCTCCCATCCCGATCTCGATCGTGGGTTCCGTATCCCTCTCGTGCCGTTCGTGCCCATCCTCGCGATCGTCACGATGCTCTTCGTGGCCGTCTTCGTGTTCTTCGCCTACCCGATCGCCTGGTTGGCGGCGGGCGGGTGGATCGTGGCAGGGCTCGTCTTCTACTACGCGTACAGCCGGACACGCGAGACCGCGTTCAGCGAGCGGGCGGCGTGGATGGAACGGATCGAGCGCAAGGAGTACCGGGTGCTCGTGGCGATCTCGAGCCCCCACACGGTTCACTCGCTCATGGAAGCCGGCATCGCGATCGCTCGAAAGCATCAGGGCGAGCTCGTCGTCGTGAAGGTCGCCGAGGTACCGGAAGGAGAGTCGCTGCTCGCCGGCCGGGCGCTCGTCCAGGGTCTCGAGCCCGTGCTCGAGGAGGCCGTCGGCTATGCACGGGCGCAGGGCGTCGCAGCCCGTTCCGTGGTCAAGATCGGCCATCGGATCAGTCATGCCCTGGTGCAAACGGCGCGCGAAGAGCAGTGCAACTTTCTCATCATCGGCCAGCCGCACACGCAATCGCTCTTCGAGCGTGTCGTCTCGACGATCGTCGAGCGCGTGCTCGAGGACGCTCCGTGCCAGGTCGGGGTCATCTACGGAACGATCGAGCGGGACGCCATCGACCAAATCGTGGTGCCGGTGGCCGGCGGTCAGAACTCCAAGTTGGCCGTCGAGCTCGCGCCGGCATTGGCAAACTGGTTCGACACGGACAGTCAGGCGATCACCGTCATCGAGCACGGTGTGACCGACGACCACGCACGTCGCCTCGAGCAACGAGTGCGGGAGACGCTCCAGGTCGCCGGCTATACGGGCACGCTCGACGTGCTGCGGAGGCGAGAGATGCGCCTTGGATTGGTGCGCGCCATCCGGCGGGGTGACCTGGTGCTCCTCGGCGCTCCGACGCATGGCCCAATCGTTCCGCTCTGGGGCGAGACGATTCCGGGGCTCATCGCCAAGCGAGGGCGCAACCCCGTCGTCGTCGTGCGCGACGTCGCGGAGCACCGCGCCCGCCGCTTTGAGGACGTCTTCTTCCGAAAGAGCTAGCCATGCAAGTCCCG
>JBDHCY010000267.1:0-5177 GCA_039591795.1 Gemmatimonadota bacterium
GAGACAGCACTGCGCCAGGCCATGGAGCGCGAGATTCCGGATGGCACTTACGCGTTTCGCGACTACCTGGATAGTGATGCGATCACCGACGATATTTACTCGGTGCATCTCGGTCTCACCAAGCGCGGGGGCGAGCTGAAGATGGATTTCAGCGCCTCTTCCGATCAAGCGAAGGGCGCGGTCAATTTCATCATGAACGAGAGCGTGCCGAAGTTCATGCTGGGATTGTACCTGACCGGGGACGATCCGGCGGTGCAGATGAACGCCGGGTTCGTACGTGCTATCGGCGACGTCGAGACCCGTAAAGGGAGCCTGGTGAACCCGACATACCCGGCACCACTGGGCATGCGCTCGCACACCATGATTCGAGTGAACGGATCCCTCTTCGGTGCGCTCGCTCAAGCGACGAACGGTCGTGCATCCGCTGCATCGGCCTGTTACGTCATCTACTACTTGCGAAGTTTCGACTACGCCAGTGGCGCGTATGAGCTGTGCATCGAAGGCCTGGCCGTGGGGTTTGGTGCCCGGCGTATGGCGGACGGTATCGACGCGGTGTACTACGTCGCACAGAAGAACTATCCCGTGGAGTTCGCCGAAATGGAATTCGGTGTTCGCGTGGAAGGATATGGCATCCACGCCGACTCCGGCGGCCCTGGTCGCTATCGTGGCGGCTGCGGAATCGTGCGTGACGTTCGCATCATCGGCGACGAGGCGGTGCTGGGTCTCAGGGTGGAGAATACGAAATTTCCGGCCTGGGGTGTGAACGGCGGCAACGCCGGCGGTTCCGGCTGCGTGGTGGTGAACCCGGGCACGCCGCAAGAGCGCGAGCTGCGCCCGTTGAGCGATCAGAACCGGCTCGAGCGCGGAGATCTGCTGCGAATCAAGACTTCCGGTGGCGGGGGCTGGGGATCACCGCTGGATCGTCCTGTCGAGCAGGTTCGTGACGATGTGCTCGACGGCTTCGTCTCCGCGGCGAGCGCGCTCGATGACTACGCAGTGGTGCTTTGCAACGACGGCACCGACGTCGACATGGCGGCGACCGAGGCCGAACGCGCCTCCCGGCGCCGCAGCCCCGAGATGTTTGACCGTGGCCCGCATTTCGAGGCACGCTTGGGTGAAGGCACGGCGTCGAGCTAAGCGAGGATATCCCGAGGCTTGTATCGCTCGCAGGCTCGTGGGTTGATGGTGATTCGGTAGGTCCTTACATTCGGATGGAAATCGGCATCGACACTGGGGGAACGTTCACCGACTTCATTTGCCGTGCCGAAGGTGAGCCCGAACGAATTCTGAAGGTCCCGAGTACGCCCGATGATCCCTCTCGAGCAGTGCTCGAGGGCTTGGATCGTATTCTCCACATGATGGGCGGCGCACCTAACCGGGTTGCGCGCATCGTGCACGGCACCACGGTGGCGACCAACGCCGTGCTCGAGCGCAAGGGCGCGTGCACGGGTTTGCTGACGACGACGGGATTTCGTGACGTACTCGAGATCGGTCGCCAGCTTCGCACCGCGATCTACGATCTCGAGCTCGATCCCGAGACCCCGGTTTTTCTCTCCCCCGGGGCGCGGCGCGCCGAGGTGCGCGAGCGGATCGCGGCAACCGGAGAGGTGGTCGTGCCCCTCGACGAAGGCTCGGTGGTGGAAGCGGCCGAGCGGCTCCTCGAGGAGGGTGTAGAAGCAGTCGCGGTATGCTTCCTGTTCTCGTTTTTGAATCCAATCCACGAGCTCAGGACGAGGGAGATTCTCGAGTCCCGTTACCCCGACCTCACTGTCTCGCTCTCATGCGAGGTGGACCCGGCGTTTCGCGAGTACGAGCGCACCGTGGTGACGGCGTTTGACGCGTACATCAAACCGGTGCTGTCGCACTACCTTCACCGTATGTCCCGGCAGCTCACGCGCGGAGGAGTGGACGCGCCGCTTCAGATCATGCAGTCGCGCGGCGGAATCAGCGCTGCCGAGACGGCGGCCCAGAGGCCCGTGAGATTGTTTCTCTCGGGACCGGCGGCGGGCGTGATCGGCGGGGGACAGACCGGTCACGGGGCCGGCTTCGAGGACTTGATTACCCTCGACATGGGCGGTACCAGCTGTGACATCGCGTTGATTACCGCCGGAGCGCCCCTCGTTCGTGCCGAGGGCCGCATCGCCGGGTACTCCGTGCGGGTACCGATGGTGGATGTGAACGCTATCGGCGCCGGCGGCGGCAGCATCGCCTGGCTCGATGCCGCGGGGGGACTGCGCGTCGGGCCCCATTCTGCGGGCGCCGATCCGGGGCCCGCCTGCTATGCGCGGGGCGGCGAGGATGTGACGGTGACGGATGCCTCTCTCGCGCTGGGTTACCTCGACCCGGACTACTTCGCCGACGGGGCACTGACCCTCGACGTCGAGCGAGCGCGAACCGCCATCGAGACGAAGGTGGCCACGCCCATGGGGCTCACCATCGAGCAGGCCGCCCTTGGCATACACCGTGTCGTCAATGCCCAGATGGCCGAAGGGATGCGACTCGTCTCGATTCGTCAGGGATTCGATCCCCGCGATTTCGCCCTGGTGGCTCTGGGCGGAGCCGGCCCGCTGCACGCGGGGCTGCTCGCCGAGGAGCTCGGCATGGGGGAGATTATCGTGCCGCGCCACCCGGGCGTGCTGTCCGCGGCGGGACTGCTCGCGGCGCCCATCGAGCACGAGGTGTCCGTGGGGTTTCCCATCGACCTCGATGCTACGACCATCGACGCGATCAGTGCGGCCCTGGGCCGGCTCGACGCGCGCTGCGAGGCGCTCATGGCCAACGAGGCAGCGTCTCCCGGTGCCGTGCAAGTCACCTATGCAGCGGATGTGTGCTACGTGGGGCAGTCGCATTATCTGGAAGTCCGCGTCGATCTCCATGAGAGGGATCCGATTCGCGGGATCTATCACAGATTTATCGAAGCCCACGATCATGTGTTCGGGTACAGTACCGAGTCTCCGATTCGGGTCGTCAATCTGCGCAGCGTCCACCGACTCGGTGGCGTCGGCACCGTCGAGCAGGCAAAAACCATCGAACTGGATACGACCCCCATCAAGACGTACCGAGAGGTCATCCTCGACGATGCGTCGCGGCCCGTCCGAGTCCCGATTTATGATCGCGGACAGATGGCCGAAGGCAGCCGGTTGGAAGGTCCCGCGGTCATCGAGCAAGCGGACTCTACGACGGTGTTGCTGCCTGGATGGTCGGCCGAAGTCATCGCCGGCGGGCATCTGATTTTCACCAAACGCGATTAGGAGCACGTGATGAGCTGCTCACCCGTGGCTGCACCGATAGACCCCATCACGTTGGAGGTAGTACGCAACAAGCTCGACGGTATCGCGAACGAGATGCAGTCGACGCTGCTCAGGAGCTCATTCTCGACGGTGGTGAAAGAGGGGCTCGACGCATCGGCGAGCTTGTTCACGCTGGAAGGGGAGACATTGGCCCAGGCGCTGGCGATCCCCATCCACCTCGCCACGCTGATCCCGATTGTGCGAACGCTCATCGAGAAGTTTCCGGCCGACGAAATACGCGAAGGCGATCTGTTCATCATGAACGATCCCTACCTCGGCGGCACGCATCTCCCGGACATCGCCGTGGTGATGCCGGTATTCCACCAGGGTCGACCCATCGCCTTCAGCGCGGCAATGACCCACCACCAGGACGTAGGTGGGATGTCCCCGGGCTCGGTGCCGCCCAATGCGACCGAGATCTATCAGGAAGGAATTCGCATCCCGCCGCTCAAGCTGCGCGAGGCGGGCGAGCTCAACGAGACACTAATGCAGATTCTCGAGCTCAATGTGCGTGTGCCGGAAATGTTCTCCGGTGATCTCGGCGCCCAGATCGCGGCGTGCACGGTTGGAGCCCGTCGCCTCAGCGAGCTCTCGGAGCGCTACGGTCACAATCACACGGGAGCCATGTTTCACGAGCTGCTCGATCGATCCGAAGCGCTCACGCGTAAAGCCTTGGCCGAGATACCCAACGGAACCTATCGATACGTCGACTACCTCGACAACGACGGGATCGACCTCGATACGCCGGTACGTATCGAGGTGTCGGTGACGATCTCGGACGGTACCTTACACTGTGACTTCGAGGGCACCGGGCCACAGACCCGTGGTCCGTTCAATGCCGTACCTTCCGGATCTCAAGCTGCCGCCTACTTCGCGGTGCGAGCACTCACCGATTCATCCATCCCGACGAACGGCGGCTGCTTCCGGCCGGTCACTCTGCATCTCCCGGAGGGAAGCCTGGTGAATCCCGTCGAGCCGGCACCGGTGAACTCGCGCACCGCCACCATCAAACGGATCACGAGCTGCATTATCGGCGCGCTCAAGGACGCGAGGCCAGATAAGGTCCCCGCCGACGGCTCCAGCGAGCTCCTGGTGCTGATGTTCGGCGGCCAACGGGCGAACGGTAAACCCTTCGTGGTCGGTGAGTTCACTGCCGGCGGAAGCGGCGGCGGCCCCCGCAAGGACGGAGTCGATGTCATCGAGACCGACGGCAGCAACTGCATGAATCTTCCAGCCGAGGCCCTCGAGCTCGAAGCGCCGATTCGGGTGCATCGCATGGCACTCAGGCCGGACTCGGGCGGCGCGGGACGTTTTCGCGGTGGCCTCGGATGTCGGCGCGAGCTCGAGTTCCTGGAAGGCGAAATCACGCTCACTCATCGGGGTGAGCGTCACTACTACCCGGCGAGAGGCTCACAAGGCGGCGCGGACGGCGCTTGTGCAGTGTCCAGAATCGTACGAGCCGACGGGACCGAAGAGGTCGTGCCTTCTAAACTCCTCACCCGAGTGCGCGCCGGCGATCGATTGATCATCGAGACGGCTGGGGGTGGAGGATACGGTAGCGCCACGGAACGCAACCGAGAAGCCGTGCATGAGGACGTCAAGAACGGCAAGGTGAGTGAGGCAATGGCGCGCAAAGTCTACGGACTCGGTTGAGGGCGTAAGAAGTGTCAATTTCCCTCGTCAAAGCTGAATGTCCCCGTTTCGCGCGGTAAACTGCGGACATGCCTGGCGATCGCACCGCGACCGGCGTCAACACCAACACACCATTTCAGAGAGGTAAACCCATGACCAAGCTACCACCTTCGGGAGCAGGCGACTTTTCGGAGCGTTATCCGGACGTCTGGGAACGCTACGGCGCGCTCGGTGAAGCGTGCGCTGGCGCCGGAC
>JBDHCY010000268.1:0-5144 GCA_039591795.1 Gemmatimonadota bacterium
GAAGCCGTAGAGGGGGTCGGGGAGTTCGTCATACCGGTGGAGCCCCTCGGCGGAGTCGGAGGTGACCCATCGCGACCCCGGTCGGAACGCGTTCAGATATAAGTGAAGGGAGATCGAGCGCAGGGTGTCGGGTGACTGGTTTCGGTACAGCAGGACCTGCGCG
This sequence comes from Gemmatimonadota bacterium, assembly GCA_039591795.1. GTDB lineage: Bacteria > Gemmatimonadota > Gemmatimonadetes > Gemmatimonadales > GWC2-71-9 > JBDHCY01. The sequence continues at coordinate 164 of JBDHCY010000268.1, forward strand.
CCTCGTAGCACGCCGGCGCGCTCCTCGAGCGACGCCGCGATGCGGTAGCTCACGTCCTGCTGCCACGGGCGTTGAGCCTGAACCAAGGCGAGGAGGAGGAGGAGTAGCACGGCGTTACTCTTGCCCGGTCCTGCGCCGTGCGGGCGCTTCCCTTCCGAGCACACGCGGCCCGCTGGCCGCCGACGCTCGGTCGTGGTCGCGAAGTGACACCTGAGACTCGGCCGGTACCTGAAACCGTGTCGTGATCGACGTGCTGATCACGCCTCGCCTCCTCACCGTGCAGCTGAGCGTCGACGACCCCGAGTTCGCGGCCGTCGGCGAAGGAGCGACTTGGCTGCACCAGGCGCCCCGAGCATCGCCTGATCGTACGATACCAGCTACATCCCGAGCGGCCAATGTGGCGAGTCCCCACCCGATCGGGCCGTGGTCGGGGGCCCCGGCGCCCCTATGGGTCGCACATCGCCCCGCAGCCCCAGCCGTGGCGGGCGCGCCACGGTCTTGGGGAACCGTGGGGCGATCGTTTGCGTATAGCGAGCGGTCGGTCACGGCGGGGTGTTTTGTGGCGTCGCGGCCGGCTACTTTGCGCTGTTTGCCAACGTGGGTGCGGACACCCCGTTGCACGCCGTCGCTGTCCTCTCGTACGAGGTCGTCATGAGTCGTCTCGCTCGTTTCACGGTCTTGTCCCTTTTCGCCGTCGTGCCGGCCGTTGCGGCAGCACAGGGATTTGGCGGCGCAGTGCTCGTCACCTCCGATCATCTCTTGATTTCGGAGCCAATGAACACCTACCGGAGCGGCGTGCTCTACGTCTACGAGCGCGACGCACAGGGTGCCTGGGCCGAGGCGGCGCGGTTGCACCCCTCCGACCAAGAGCCGCAGAACCGCTTTGGCCGGGCGTTGGCACTCGAGGGCAACACCTTGCTCGTCGGAGCCACGTCGCGAGCGAAGAGCACCGGTGGTGTGTACGTGTTCGAGCGTGATGAGAGCGGAGCGTGGCGTGAGGTGGCGCTCCTCCAGGCCGCCGACGGTGCTGAGGGTGATGCGTTGGGCCGCAAGGTGATGATCAGTGGTGACTTCGTGTTCGCGTCGGCGCTCGGGGTCGACGACCGCGCTGGTGCGGTGTACGCGTTCCGGCGCGACCCGGAGGGCCGCTGGTCCCAACATGCCAAGCTCGCCGCGAGCGACGGCGTCTCGGGCGACTTCTTCGGGATGGCACTCGCCGCGGACGCCGAGCGTCTCCTCGTTGGGGCGCCGCTCAGCAATGGGCGAACTGGCGCGGTCTACTCGTTCGCGTACGATGCTGCGAGCGAGACCTGGAGCGAGACCGGGCAGCTCACGCCGACGCGTCTTTCGGGGAACAGCCAGTTCGGTGCCTCGTTGCTCGTCGAGGGCGATGAGGCGATGGTGGCAGCGCCGTTTGCGAACCGCTTCGTGGGCACCGTGTTCGTGTTTCGGCGAGGTGCGAGTGGTGAGTGGGCTGAGCACACGCAGATCGCTGCCCCTGAGTCGGCGCCGGGCACGCGGTTCGGTTCCGAGCTGGCCTTGTTCGGTGATGAGCTGTGGGTCGGCGCGCAAGGTGCCGGCGGTTTCGAGGGACGCGTGTTTCGCTATCGTCGCGATCCGGTACGTGGGTGGATCGACGCCGGTGCACTCTCCGCTGCCGACGCGGGACGCGGCGATGGATTCGGTGGCACGATCGCCGGTGCCGGAAACGTCGCGGTCATCGGCCTCACCGGAGACGACTACGGAGCTGGTTCGGCGATCGTGTTCGCCCGAGCGGGGGTGTCGGGCGAGTGGATCGAGCGCGAGAAGCTCCTGAGCGAGGTCGAAGGGCTACCGGCGATCACCGGCGGACAGGTCGAGTGCCGCGACGGCTCCGCCGACCGGTTCACCTGCCGCGACGTCGATCTCGTCTCGTTCCTGCCGACCAGCGCGATGGGCGGGGGGCGAGGCGTCCAGCTGAACGACATCTGGGGCTGGACCGACTCGGCGACGGCACACGAGTACGCCCTCGTGGGTCGGGTCGACGGCACGGCCTTCGTCGACGTGACCGACCCGGCCAACCCGGTCTATCTTGGTGACCTGCCGAAGACCGAGGGGTCACCCGGCAGTACCTGGCGCGACATCAAGGTCTATAAGGACCATGCCTGCCTCGTCGCGGACGGCGCGGCGAGCCATGGGATCCAGATCTTCGACCTCACCCAACTGCGAGATGTGCAGGGCGGCCCGAAGACGTTTGCCGAGACGGCGCACTACGACCGGATCCACAGCGCACACAACATCGTGATCAATGAGGAGAGTGGCCATGCCTTCACCGTCGGGAACAGTGCGGGCGGTGAGACGTGTGGTGGTGGGCTCCACATGATCAACATCCAGGATCCGACCTACCCCGCGTTCGCCGGCTGCTTCGCCGATACCACGACTGGCCGAGCCAGCACGGGGTACTCCCACGACGCGATGTGCATCATCTACCAGGGGCCCGACGAAGACCACCGCGGTAAGGAAGTGTGCTTCGGCGCCAACGAAACGGCGCTCAGCATTGCTGACGTGTCGGACAAGGCGAATCCAGTGGCGATCGCGAAAGCGTCCTACCCAAACGTGGGGTATTCTCACCAGGGGTGGATCACGGAGGATCACCGATACTTCTACATGAACGACGAGCTCGACGAGATCGCGGGAACGGTGGCCGGCACGCGCACGCTCGTGTGGGATGTGACGGACCTCGACGATCCGATCCTTGCGCGTGAGCACATCTCCACCAACCGCGCCAGCGATCACAACCTCTATGTGCGCGGCAATCTCATGTTCCAGTCGAACTACATGAGCGGGCTCCGCGTGCTCGATGTGAGCAATCCCACGGAGCCTGTGGAGGTTGGTTTCTTCGATACAGTGCCGATCGGCGAGGACGAACCGCAGATGGGCGGGTCGTGGAGCAACTACCCGTACTTCGCGAGCGGCGTCGTCGTCGTGACGAGCAGGGGAGAAGGGCTCTTCGTGCTGCGGCCGCGGCCTCGGACCGTGATCCCGTGATCGGCCGCACCGCTGCGCTGCTGGCCACGCTCGCCGTGGCGCACCCCGCTGCGGCGCAGCGGGTGTACGTGGCGAGCCAGGAGGCTGCCACGGTCACCGTGATCGACGTCGCAACCAATGACGTTGTGCACACGGTGGACCTCGCGGCGCTCGGGTTCTCGCCCACGGCGAAGCCACATCACACCGCGGTCGAGCCCGACGGATCGTATTGGTACGTCACTCTCATTGGCGAGGGGAAAGTCCTCAAGTTCACCCGTGGGAACGAGCTCGTCGGGCAGCTCGACCTCGAAGTGGCGGGGATGATTGCCATGCAGGCCGGCGGCGACCTCCTCGTGGCGAGCCGGTCGATGAGCGCCGTAAATCCGCCCTCGCGCGTCGGTCTCGCGACCCGAGCCGACATGACCATCGAGGAAGTGGACGTCCCGTTCCCTCGACCGCACGCTGCCGTCGCCGACCCGCGCGGCCGCCACGTCTGGGTGGGCAGCCTCGGCGTGAATCAGATCGCCACGATCGACGTGAACACTGGCGACATGGCGATCACGACGCTCGAAGGGGAGCGGCCGCACGTCTTCGTCCAGTTCGCTGTCTCGCCCGACGGCTCGCGCCTCGTCGCCACGACGGAACACTCGAATCAGCTGCTCGTGTTCGACAGCACCGACCCGGTGCACCTCACACTTCTTCGCTCGCTCGACGTGGAAGCGAAGCCCTGGCATCCGTCATTCAGTCCCGATGGGCGGTTCGTCTGGTTCGGAAACCAGGGCGCCAATGCCGTGACCGTGGTGGATGCCAAGAGGTGGAAGGTGGATACCGTGATCCGAGGTGAGGGTCTGGCCGAGCCGCACGGATCAGTGGTCTCGGCAGACGGTCAGTGGGTCTACATCTCGAGTCGGAATGCCAAGGGCACCTATCGCGGCCAGTCGGACGAGCGGCCGGGCACCGTGGTAGTGATCGACGCAGCCACGCGACGGATCGTCAAAGTGATCGAGATCGGACGATACGCCGCGGGACTGAGCGTGTCGGACCGCTGATCGCCGTGCGCCAGACGCTTGCCGGTGCGGTCGTGATTGCCGTCGCTACGTGGGGATGCACGTCTCGCGGGCCGGGCGCCGCTCCCGAGCCGGCCTCCGGGCAGGGACCGCTCGTTCGAGCCGTTGCGCCGTTCGTCGTCATGGATTCGACGGGAGACACGCTCGCGTTCCCCTTCTTGGGTGGCCTCAACGTTCCCCGGCCTCAGCTCATCGACATCGATGGTGACGGCGACCTCGACCTCTTCCTGCAGGAACGGACGGGCGCGCTCATGTTCTTCGAGCGGCTCAGCAATGCGATCCCGCCTCGGTTTGCGTGGCGGGGTGATCGTTATCAAGACCTCGACATCGGTGAGTGGTTCCGCTTCGTCGACGTGGATGGCGACGACGACTACGAGCTGCTCGCGGAGCGGCCGTTCAGCTACGTGCGCCTCTTCCGCAACGTGGGCAGTGCGACCGATCCGCTGTTCGTTTCCGCCGTGGACAGCCTGCGGGACACCGAGGGGGAGGCCATCTTCTCCGACCGCCAGAACATTCCACAGGCGGCGGATCTCGACTGCGACGGACTCCTCGATCTCCTGATCGGCCGCGTGACCGGTACCGTCGTGCACTACGAAGAGGCACGGCGCGACACGCAGGGACTCCCAGTCTTCCAGTTCGTCACCGACCGGTTTCAGAATATCGAGATCGTCGCCCAGCTCGGTAGCCTGCACGGCGCGAACACCATGGCGCTCGCCGACCTCGACGCCGACGGCGACCTCGACCTCTTCTGGGGCGACTTCTTCGAGCCGGGGCTCCTGTTGCTGGAGAACACCGGCTCGTGCGAGGCACCGTCGCTCCGCAGCGAGCCCGTGCCCTTCCCCTTGAGCGACCCGGTCGGGACGACCGGCTACAACGCCCCCGCGTTCGGCGACCTCGATGGCGATGGC
>JBDHCY010000269.1:0-8116 GCA_039591795.1 Gemmatimonadota bacterium
CACCATCGTCGGATCGTTGCGCCGAGAGCTCGGTGGCCGCGCCCGTCATCAAAAGCAACCCCAGCGCCGGCAGCACGCAGCGCGCGTTCATCGTCCACCTCCCAGAGGCAGAAGTACACCAGCGACGAGTTGGAATCCGCTGGACCGGAATCGCCCCGGAAGCGCCTCCTCGGTCGTCGTGCTCTTGGCGAGGTTGAGGAGGCTCTGGGAGTAGCGAAGCTCGAGGCTGACGTTGGGCCTCCCAGCGAAGACGACCACGCCGAAGCCGAAGTTCACCGCCACGTCGAATCCCTCGACGCGGTCCTTCACGTCCGACTCGGTGCTGCCTTCTTTCAAGGTCGCGCCCGTCAGGACGCTGAAGTCGAGACCGCTCGTGACGAAGGTGCGGTGGTGCCCTGCCATGACCTTCACGAGCACGGGAAGCGATACGTAATCCATCGACACGCTACCGCTGTCCACGGGCTCGGGTTGACCGTCGACCTCCACATGGAGGCTGCTACCGCGGCGGGTCAGCGTCGGCTGGAGCAGGAGATGGACGTCTTTGGCCAGGCGGAACTCCCCCACCAGGCCCAGCACGAGGCCCGTCTTGCCACCCCACTTCACCTTTTCGGGCGCATCCCCCTTGATGGAGGACATGTTGAGCCCTGCCACGACGCCCAGGGTCTGGCCAGTCAACTCCGTAGTCTCCACGGAGAGCAGCAGCGCGAGGATGCCCGCCAGCACGATTCGCATGGATCGAGGGACTCCCTTCCGCCTTGTTGATCGGGTGTTGGCCCGATCGGTGGTTCGATGGAGACATTCGAGTGAAGCCAGCTCCCCAACGCTACGCGCTAACCGCCCGGTGTCATCCCGGAGAACACCGCTACAAAGCCAACGGTGTCGTAGATCCCGTGTGCGAGGATCGCCGGCCACAGGTTGCGCCCACCGGCGAGGTAGGCCAGCCCGAACCCGGCCCCCAAAACGCCCGCGCCGAGCATGCCCGTGGGACCCTGATACGCGTGCGCCAAGCCGAAGACCACCGAGCTCGCAACCAGTGCGATCCCCCACCGGGCAGACGCCCGAAACTGGTCGGGCAGGATTCGCGTGGTCGCCTGCATGAGAAACGCGCGCGCGATGAGTTCCTCACCGAACGCGGCGAGCGTCCAGACGACGGCCAGCCCTCCGATCAGTGCTCCGAGATTCCCGCGCAACACGGCGAACGCCTCGAGGTCCGGCGGCACGCCGGTCACACGCTGAATCACGGGCATGACGACCTGGCTCACGACGAGCAGGCCGAGCGCCGTTCCGACACCGAGGAGCACGGCACGACGCGGCCGGTCCGGGCGCGCGAAGCCCAGATCCCGCCACCGCACCCCCAGCGGGCGCAGAAGAAGCGTCACGACGCCGAGGAGCACCAGGGTTGTGCCAACGAGCAGCTGGGTGGGTAACGGTGCGAGCAGTGCCGCGGTGCCAACGGCCAACACGACCAGCACGACCAGCGCCACGCGCAGCCGCGGCACCGAGTCGAGCGCGGTCACTGCCACGGTGCTACGACTCTGTGGCACGGTCGTCCGGGGCACTCCCCTCGCGCAGCCGAACGATCACGACGGTGACGTTGTCTCGGCCGCCCCGGTCGAGCGCCAGCTGGAGGAGTTGCTGGCACCCCTCCTCTGCGGTGGCACTCGCGCGAAGTGTGTCGCCGATCTCCTCATCGGAGACGTGCTTCGTCAAGCCGTCGGTGCACAGCATGAGCTGGTCCTGCCAGCTGAGGACGGCGCGGGTAGTCACCGGATTGGCGACGGGCCCGCCGATCGCGCTGGAGAGGATGCTTCTGAGCTGCGACGCTTCGGCCTCCTCGGGCTCGAGCACCCCCTCGGCGACCAGTTCCTCCACGAGGGTCTGGTCGCGGGTGACCCGCAGCAACTCTCCGTCGCGCAGGTGGTAGCACCTGCTGTCGCCCACTTGGATCACATAGGCTTTCGGCCAGACGATGTAGGCCAGTGTGAGCGTGGTCGCCATCCCCGCGCGGGTTGGGTCGCGAGACCCGAGGGAGAGCACGCGCTTGTGCGCCCGCATGACCGAGTCGTGGAGCCGCATGAGAAAGTGAGCTTCTCGCTCGGAGTCGCCCTGGCGGAAGGCTTCCATCGTATAGGTGACGTAGCGCTTGAGGGCGTCGAGCGTGGCACCGCTCGCCTCCTCGCCGCCCGCCAAGCCCCCCACGCCATCAGCCACCATCAAGAGACCGGCAACGTCGGTCGTGAGCTGCTCGTGCTCGCTGCGCGGGAGGCTCGTCGAGTGCACCCGGAGCTGCTTGTGGAGCGAAGCAATGAGGAACTGGTCTTGGTTGCTCGTGCGAACGTGCCCGCGATGGGTCACGCCGAAATAGTCGACGTCCCCCTCTCGCGGCGGCCGCCGACGTGCGGAGGATCGTCGCGCCGCCTCGGGGCGCTCTTGGGTTCCGCCAGGCGTCTCTTCCGCCACGCTCGCACCATCTCCCGTTCCGGTTTCCACGCTAGCCTACGCAGGGCGAGGCGGCCAGGCTAGGCCTCGAGGCAGACACGACGGCCCCGCACCGCATGACTAATCGCCGTCTCCCCTGCCGCGCCATCCGGGCCCGCGCACGACACGGCCGGGGAGCGCACCGGTGTGCTCGCCGTCGGCGAGCACCTGCGTCCCGTTCACGAAGACGTGTCGCACGCCCGTCGCGTACTGGTGTGGCTGATCGAACGTCGCATGATCCTGGACGGTCGCCGGATCGAAGATCACGACGTCGGCGTAGTAGCCGGGGGCGAGCGAGCCGCGCCGCTTCAGCTTGAGGTTCTCGGCCGGCAGCGAGGTGAGCCGCCGAACCGCCTCCTCCAATGGGATGAGCTGCTCGTCGCGTACGTATCGTCCGAGGAGCCGTGCGAACGTGCCGTAGGCACGCGGGTGGGGATTCGAGAGAAGGAAGGCGCCTTCGGGAGCCTGAGAGCCGGCGTCCGACCCGAAGCTCACCCACGGCACTTGGATCTGCTTCCTGATGTTTTCCTCCGACATGAGGAAATACACCGTGCCTACCCGGCTCCCGTCCGCCACGACGAGATCCATCGCCGCCTCCTCGGGCGAGGTGCCCCTCGTCCGTGCGACCTCGGCCAGGCTCTGGCCGGTGAGCGGCTTCAACGAGTCCGATTTGAACCCGACCAGGAGTGTCTGCTCCGGGCCGGCGCCGAGGAGGAGGTTCTCCCACTCGTCGCTGGGCGTGCGCATCTCGCGCGCCACGCGGTTGCGAACGGCAGGGTCCCGCAGGCGCGCTGCCCACGCCTCGTAGCCTCCCTCTTGGACCCACGGAGGCATCGCGGCGTCGAGCCCAGTCGCACCGGCTGGATAGGTGTACATGTCGGCGGTGATGGCGAGCCCCTCCGCTCGGGCCCCTTCGACCTTCTCGATCACCTCGTCCATCTTGCCCCAGTTGTCGCCTCCGGCCGCCTTGAGATGGTAGATCTCGGCCGGGAGACCCGCCTCCCGCGCGATGGTGATCAGCTCGTCCACGGCCTCCAGGAGTCGGTTTCCCTCGCTCCGCATGTGCGAGATGTACATGCCGCCGTACTCAGCGGCGACGCGCGTCAGCTCGATCAGCTCGTCGGTCTGCGCGTAGAACGCGGGTGCGTAGATGAGCGACGATCCGACGCCGAGCGCCCCGTCTTCCATCGCGCCGCGCACCAGGGCCTTCATCGAATCGAGCTCGGCGGCCGTTGGCGGGCGGTCTTCGTGTCCCAGGAGGTGGATACGGACCGTCGTTGCTCCCACGAAGGACGCCACGTTGGGTGCGATGCCCCGACTCACAAGGTGCTCGAGGTACTCGTTAAGTGTGGTCCAGGCGACGTCGAACTGGATGTCGCCTTGTTGCGCGACCATCTCGTGCTTCATCGAGTCGTTGAGCGGGCCCATCGACCACCCTTCGCCGAAGACCTCGAGCGTCACGCCCTGCCGGATCTCGCTTTGGGAACGCCCGTCCTCGAGGAGACTCTCCGTGGACCAGCTCAGCATGTTGATGAAGCCCGGCGTGACGGCGAGGCCGGTGGCGTCGATCACCGTCCGGGCGCGGGCGGTGCCGAGGTCGCCGATCGTGTCGATGGTGTCGGCCACGATCGCCACGTCGGCAATCACCGGTGCCGCACCGCTTCCGTCGTAGACCGTACCGCCACGGATGATGACGTCGTAGCGGGGGCCACAGCCTCCGAGGGCGAGGGTGATTCCCACGAGGGCGAGCAGGCGGACCATTGAGATGCTCCCAGGAACGAGGCTCGGGCCCAAGGCTACGACGGCCGGCTCGCCGGGGCCAGGGGCCACGGGGCACCCGTGAGGCAGCCAAGCGTCGCGACGCGTGCGGCTGGTCGTCAAGCCTCCTATATTCAGGGCACTCGAGTAGGAGCGTTCTCGTTTTTTCGAGGAGAGGGATTGTCATGAACACGATGGGTTTGTCCCCGCGCACTGCCGCAGCGGTCGCCGCTGCCGTCGCGCTCGCGGGTTGCGCGCAGGGCATCAAGCGCGAAGAGCTCGATAGCGAGCTGGCATCGATCCGCGAGGAGATGCAGCGCGGCGATCAGGAGATGGGGACGCGGTTAGCGGCTCAAGAGTCGAGAGCGAACGACCTGGCCGCTCGACAGGAGCAGCTGAGTCGTGACCTGCAGTCGCTTCGCAACGATTTCAATACGCAGATCGAGCGCATGGGCGCGATGATGCGTTTCAACGTCCCGGTGCATTTCGGGTTCGATGAGGCGACGGTGCGCAACCAAGACCGAGCCGTGCTCGACCGATTCGCAAGCGTCGTGAGCGAGCATTACGGTGGCGCCACGATCACCATCGAAGGCTTCACCGATCAGGCGGGTAGCGCGGCCTACAACCGTCGTCTGGGCCAGCAGCGCGCGGAAGCCGTGCGCGAGTACCTCGTGACCACAGGCGGTCTGAGCGCCGAGCTCGTCAGGGCCGTGAGCTACGGAGAGGACACGAGCCGCCAGATCACACCCGGTGCCACCGGCCCGGGAGCGGACGGCGTCGAGAACCGGCGAGTGGCACTGGTGGTGGATTATCGGGGGGGGATGGAGGGGGGGGGGGGGGGCGGTAGGGGACGGTAGGGGACGGTAGAAGACGGTGGGAGACGGTAGGGGTTGCTCTCACCCGTCGGCGGCTACGCGATCAGGCCGGCTGCAGCTCCGACGTGCACTGCGCGCACCGACTCGCCTTGAGCGGCACCTTCGACAGACAGCGCGGGCAGTCCCGAGTGTTCGGCGGCGCCGGGGGCGGCTCCTGGCGCTTCAGCCGGTTCATCTGCTTGATCACCACGAAGAGCACGAACGCGACGATGACGAAGTCGAGTATCGTGTTCAGGAACCCTCCGTAACCGATGGTGACGGCCCCCGCCTCCTGCGCCGCCGCGAGCGTCGCGTAGTCGCCGCCCGACAGATTGATGTAGAGATTCGAGAAGTCCACACCGCCAAGCAGTAGGCCGACGGGTGGCATGATCACCTCTTTGACGAGCGAGGTGACGATCTTCCCGAATGCTGCACCAATGATGATGCCGACGGCCATGTCTACGACGTTGCCACGCATGGCAAAGTCCTTGAACTCCTTGAGCATCTTTCCTCCGGAGGGTTGGTCTCAGCGCGGGAAAAGGTGCAGGCCTCCGGCGGTGGTGTGCAAGAGGTGCCGAGATCAGCCGCGCGAATCGACCGTTGAGTCGTCGCCTCCGCTCCGAAACAGCAACTCGGCGAGTGCGCGGAATGCCCGCCCCCGATGCGAGACGCGGTGCTTGGCTGGTGCAGACGCCTCGGCGAAGGTCTTCCCGAGCTCGCGGGACAGGAACAGCGGGTCGTACCCGAAGCCGCCGTCGCCACGCGGGGCATCGAGGATCGAGCCCTCGGTGACTGCCTCGACCGACTGTGGGCTCGCGTCGGCGCTCTGGAGGTACGCGACGACACAGCGGTACCGGGCAGTCCGCCGCTCGGCAGTGACCTCGCGGAGCCGATCGAGGAGCAAGCGGTTGTTCGCCGCGTCGCCCTCCGGCCCGCTCCTCCCGGCCCAGCGAGCCGAGTGCACACCGGGTGCACCATCGAGCGCATCGACCTCGAGCCCGGAGTCTTCGGCCACGGTGGGCAGGCCCGATCGCTCGGCGAAATAGCGAGCCTTGAGGATCGCATTCTCCAGAAAGGTCGTCCCGCCCTCGAGATCGGCCTCTTCGGGAAGGGGCGCCAGGCCGAGGTCACTGGGGAACGCAACTTCGTAGGGGAGCCCCGAGAGGAGCTCCCGGATCTCCCGCTCCTTGCCGGGGTTTCGCGTGCCGACGAGGAGTCTCACCGGCCTAGCGCCTCGCGCTGCGCAGCGGCGATGCGATCGAGGCCCTGGCCTGCGAGTGAGAGGAGCTCACCGAGCTCCGCCCCGGTGTATGGACCGCTTTCGGCGGTCGCTTGCACGTCGACGTAGGCGCCACTCGCGAGCCGCACGATGTTGGCATCGACCGCGGCTCCTTTGTCTTCGGCATACGAGAGATCGAGCCGGACCTCGCCTTCGACGATGCCGGCCGAGACCGCCGCCACGAGCTCGCCGAACGGGTCGGTGATCTTCTCACGCTCCGCGAGCCAGCGGCAGGCGTCGGCGAGGGCTACCGCCCCGCCGGTGATCGCCGCCGTCCGGGTCCCGCCATCGGCCTGCAGCACGTCGCAGTCGATGCGAATCGTGCGCTCGCCGATGGCAAGCGTGCGCATCGCGGCGCGGAGGCTCCGGCCGATCAAGCGTTGGATCTCGTATGTGCGACCACCCGCGCCGCGGCGCTCCCGGGGGGTGCGTTCGTGGGTGGCCCGCGGCAGCATCGCGTATTCGGCGGTCACCCACCCCTCCCCGGTCCCCTTCCGCCACCCCGGTGCTTGTTCCTCGACCGACGCCGTGCACAGCACCATCGTTTCACCGAACCGCACCAGGCACGACCCCTCCGCGTGAGGGTTCACGCCGCGCTCGAGGGCGAGTGGGCGCAATGCATCGGGGGTCCGGCCGTCAGGTCGTGGCACGGACCCGCTCGAGGAGTTGGGTTGTCGAGTGGCCGCCCACGAGGGGGACGATCACCACGCGTCCGCCGTGGGATCGCACGACATCCGCGCCAACCACCGTCTCGGCCGAGTAGTCGCCACCCTTGACCAAGACCTCGGGCTGGACGGCCTCGATCAGCTCGAGCGGGGTGGGCTCATCGAATAGCACGATGCAATCGACCGCGGCGAGACCGGCCAGCACCCGGACACGATCCGTCTCGCCGACGAGCGGACGGTCGCGTCCCTTGCCGAGGCTCCGCGCGGACGCGTCGGTGTTCACGCCAACCAGGAGCGCCGTCCCCTCGCGCCGCGCCGCTTCGAGGAGCTCGACGTGACCCACATGCAGGAGATCGAACACGCCGTTGGTGAAGACCAACGGCCCATCCAGTTCTCGTCGCCAGGCGATCGCGGACGCGAGCGAGCGAGCCTTCGTGCCGGTCGTCATGTGGGCCCAACCTCCGGCTCGGCGGTGCTCTCGGCAGGATCGGTGCGACCCCACCGTGCAAACGCCAGCTTGAGGAGCGGCGGCGCGGCGAAGGTCGTGCCGATCACCATCAGCATCACGGCGTTGAAGACCTCGGGCGAGAGCACGCCGATGTTCCGCCCGATGGAGGCAAATACCAGACCGACTTCGCCGCGCGGCGCCATGCCGACCCCGACGGCGACACGGTTGAACTTGGTCCGAGGCGCAGCCCATCCGGACGCGAGCTTGCCAACGACGGCGATGCCGAAGAGGATGAGCCCGATGGTGAGCACCGGGAGGTTCTCGGGGATCAGGGGGTTGAGGAGCGAGAGGTCCACGGCCGCGCCGATACTCAGGAAGAAAATCGGCGTGAAGACATCGGCGACGGGCTTGATGCGCTCTTCGATCGCATCGAACTGGTTGGTGCCGGACAGGATGATGCCCGCGGCGAAGGCGCCGATGATGGGGGCGGAGCCGACCGCGGCGGCCAACGCAGCCAGGAGCAGCGCGAATGCGAAGGCCACGACCAAGAGGATCCCGCGTACGCGCATCTGATCCACGATGCCGAAGATCCTGGGCGCGGTCTTGAGGCCGACGACGATGGCGACGACGAGGT
>JBDHCY010000270.1:0-6165 GCA_039591795.1 Gemmatimonadota bacterium
CCTGCTTGGCCTTGGCATCCGCCATCAGGCGGGTGAGGAACTCCTGCTCCTCCCTGAAGCGATCGAGCTGGTCCTCGATCGCGGCGAGCGCCCGGCGAATCGCTTCGTCGTCTTCAGTCCGCCGGGTCTCTCCTCGGAGCAGGCCGTCGAGGCGTTGGACCTGTCGGTTCGAGCTCCACCAGGCGCCCGCAAAGAATCCGGCCAGGGCGGCAAACGCCGGGCTGGCGGTGGCGAGAACGATAAGGGTGTCTTCCATGCGATCCTCGGAGCCGGGCCCAGTTCACCTACGAGCGAGAGCCGGGTTTAGTGTCGGAGGAACCCGCCCGCGGAAACCACGGGACGAAGACGCTGGTCGTGCGCTGATAGGCTCGGTATCGCTCGCCCCGGCTCTTGAGTGCCTGCAGCTCCGTGTACGGGATCCCAGTGATCCGGAAGAGGAACACGAGCATGCCTATGGGCCCAATCCAGATGGATCCACTCGAAGAAGTAGTTCGGGTGTCGTGAATACCGCCATAGTCCGTCTCGACAGACCAGGCCCTGATTCGCGCGATTGGCTCGGAAACGAGCGAGCTGCCGGTCGGCGAGCGATTCACCGGCCACGGCGATCAGCCAGGTGACGACCCCTATGGCAGCGAGTGTGTCGAGTCGCCCCGAGCGCATGGCACCAAGGATGGGGAGCGAGAACAGCACGGCCACCGCCGCTTGTGTCTGGTAGAGCAAGAAGAAGCGCACATCGGCGCGGGGACCCCACCGTTGGCGGAGCGCGCGGTACCGGCCGTCTTCACCCGGGGATGCGAGTACCCGATTCAACAGAAGAAACGATCCGAGACGGCCGGCCCAGCCTACGGCCAACAGGCCCACGAGCAGTCGAACGGTGAAGGGTCCCGGTACAGCCCACGTATAGAAGATCGCGAGGGCCGCGAGCCCGAAGGACCACGCGACGTCGACGCTTGTGGCATCGCGAGTGCGCTGCTGGCGCCACCAGAGGACGGCCATCACCAGAGCGAGCGCAATCCAGCCGCCAACTACCAAGCGCATCACGCCACTTGCCCCAAAGGCGAGCGCAAAGAAGCGAGGCTTAGCGCCACACCAGTCTTCGCGAGTGCGGATGACGGTAGGGATGGCGACGCCCAGCCGGGCGCCGCCACCTCACGTGTCACTTTCCTTCCTTCGGCAAGATGACGGCGTCAATCACGTGAATGACGCCGTTACTGGCGGCGATGTCCGTCTTGATCACCTGAGCATTGTCGACCCAGACCGAGCCGTTCTTGGCCTTGATCGAGATGGACTGACCCTGAACCGTCTCGGCACTCGTCAGACCGGCAGCATCCTTCGCCATCACCTTGCCGGCGATGACATGGTACGTCAGGATGGCCTTGAGCTTGGCCTTGTTCTCGGGCTTCAACAACGCTTCGACGGTGCCAGCCGGAAGTTTGGCAAACGCCTCGTCCGTCGGCGCGAACACCGTGAATGGGCCGTCGCCCTTGAGCGTCTCGACGAGGCCGGCTGCCTTGACGGCTGCGACCAACGTGTTGAAGGAACCGGCCGAGACCGCGACGTCTACGATGTCCGGGTTTGGCAGCGTGGCCTTTGCCATCTGCGCGGTGACGGGAGTCGCCATGATGGCCATCGCGACGGCGGAGCCACCGAGAATCGTTGGCAGGAGTTTCATTGATCGACCTCCGTTGAACTGTGGTCCGTTGTGGATCTATCACGTCAGCCTGCCTGCCCGAGCCGGGTACGGCAGCAGTGATGTCCAATTGGTGTTCGACAGTATACTGACCCTGGGACCTATTGTCAAGGCCATGTCTAAATTTGTAGATTGACATTAATTAGACCGTTATTCTATATTTCCGCCCATGGAACATCAGGACCAACGAGCCGGATTGCATCCCATCCAGGTCGCCGTTCGCCGCTCGGGCGTATCAGCGGACGTCCTCCGCGCCTGGGAGAAGCGCTACGGCGCCGTCACCCCGGTGCGCAGCGAGACCGGCCGCCGTCTGTACTCCGACGCCGACATTGAACGGTTACGTCTGATCAAAGAGGCAATGGCCGGCGGACGGCGGATCGGTGACGTCGCACGGCTGCCCACGCCGGACCTCCAGCGGCCCATCGCGGAGGACGGCGAACAGGAGCGGACTCTGCCTCGGGCAGCGGAATTGGCGGCGGTCGAACCAGATTTCATCAATGAGGCGCTCGGAGCCATCCGCCGAGGCGACCAGCCACAGCTCCGGGCAGCTCTTTCCCGGGCCCTCTTGTTCCTCGCGCCGACGCGGTTCATTCAGGAGGTCGCGACGCCGCTCATGCACGAGGTCGGCCGGATGTGGGAGCTGGGCCAGCTCACTCCCGGACACGAGCACGCCGCGACCGAGGTGATGCGCCAGCTCCTGACCCAGGTGTTGGCCATGCTCCGGCCCGCGAACGGTGCCCGCCGACTTGTCGTCGGGACGCCGAGCGGGCAACGACACGAGATCGGCGCGCTGCTGGCGGCGACCACGGCCGCCCTCGCGAACTGGCATGTCACCTACCTCGGCCCTGACCTCCCCGCTGCCGACATTGCCCGTATCGCTTTGGACACGCAGGCTGCCGCCGTGGCGCTGTCCATCACGGCGTCGGATCCTGACCTCGGAGAAGAGATCGTGACCCTGCGCAAGACGCTCGGCCGCGACTTCCCGGTGCTCGTCGGCGGACAATACGCCTCCCAGCTCGATGGCGCGCTCGCCCGCGGTGCCACCATTCGGGACCTCGAGTCATTCAAGGCCGCCCTCCAGTCTTTGCCAAGAGACCGACTCGGCGAGCAATGACTGCATCACCTTTGGGCTCTCCCCTGGCTCGATGTCCGTCGACGATTCCCGCCTTCGTCGGCTGAACGACGCGCCGCTCCGACCAGAGCGGGACTACGTCCTCTACTGGATGAGCAGCGCGCGGAGGATGTCGTACAACTTCACGCTCGACCGTGCGGTGCAGTGGGCAACGGAGCTGGCCCGGCCTTTGGTCGTGCTCGAGGCGCTGCGCTGTGACTATCCGTGGGCGAGTGATCGGCTACATGTTTTCGTCATGCAGGGCATGGCGGACAACGCTGCCAGCTTTGCGTCACAACGCGTCTTGTACTACCCATTCGTCGAGCCGTCGCCAGGAGCGGGCAAGGGTCTGCTCAGTGCGCTCGGTGCGCGCGCGTGCGTGGTTGTGACGGACGACAGCCCCGCCTTCTTCTTGCCGCGAGCGCTCGAGGCCGCCGGTCGGCAGCTCGACGTGCGGCTCGACGCAATCGACACGAACGGAATGGTCCCCCTCCGCGCGACGGACCGGCCCTATCCGACCGCATACGCCTTCCGCCGCTTCGTGCATGGCTTCATCGCCGAGCACGGCATCGTGATGCCGCGCAGGAACCCACTCGGCCGCCGCGCGCTCCCTCTGCTTCACGAGTTGCCGTCTGCCGTGACTCGGCGATGGCCCCCGACCGATCTGCTGGACGATGCCGCCAAGGCCGTCAGCCGGTTGCAGATCGATCATGAGGTGGCGCCGAGCGGCACTCGCGGTGGCAGCAGTGCGGCTCGCGATCGTCTCGGAGCTTTCCTCGCCGCGGGGCTGGAGACCTACGATGCGGCGAGGAATGATCCCGATGCCGAGGCCACGTCTGGTTTGTCGCCCTACTTGCACTTCGGTCACATCGCATCCCATCAGATCGTGGATCGCCTCGTCAAATCAGCCGAATGGAGCCCAGACCGAGTCGAGCCGGGCGCGCGCGGGAGCAGAGCGGGGTGGGGTGGAACCGCTGGTGCGCGTGCGTTCCTCGACCAACTGATCACGTGGCGCGAGCTCGGATTCAACACGTGCGTCCACCGCGAAGACTACGATGCCTACGAGTCCCTACCCGAATGGGCGCTGAAGACTCTCGCCCACCACGCCACCGATCGGCGTGAGCACGTGTACACGATGGCCGAGCTCGATACCGCGAGCACTCACGACGAGGTGTGGAACGCCGCACAGCGGCAGCTACGAACCACGGGGTCGCTGCAGAACTACATGCGAATGCTCTGGGGCAAGAAGATCCTCGAGTGGACCGAATCGCCTCGCCAGGCCCTGTCCATCATGATCGAGCTGAACAACCGATACGCGCTCGACGGGCGTGACCCCAGTTCGTATTCGGGCATCTTCTGGACCCTTGGTCGGCACGATCGACCTTGGGGACCGGAGCGGCCGGTGTTCGGAAAGGTGCGCTACATGTCGTCTACAAACACCAGGCGCAAGCTCAAACTCGAGCGCTACCTCGAACGGTATGGCTCGCAGCGCGAGACGGCCTGATCCGCACTCTCGCACTCCCCTTGGAGGATCCAATGCACCTGAGCATGGCACTGAAGACATACGGGCTCATGACGCTCGCCTTCCTCGTGATCGATCTCGTCTGGATCGGTGTCGTCGCCAAGCGATTCTATGAACGCCACCTCGGTTTCATGCTCCGTCCGGACGTGCAATGGGTGCCGGCGATCCTCTTCTATCTCCTCTTCATAGCAGGTGTGCTCGTCTTCGCGGTGCTTCCGGGGCTCGAGAAGGGTTCCCTCGCTCGTACCGTGGGGCTCGGCGCCTTCCTTGGCCTCGTGGCCTATGCGACCTACGATCTGACGAATCTCGCACTCACCAAGGGGTTCCCCAGCGTGGTGGCTGTAGTGGACATGCTGTGGGGAACGAGCATCGCCGCCGCGATTGCAGCGGTCGGCTACGGCGCAGCGCGCTGGCTCGCAGCGTAGCCGAGGGCCGCTCGTCCAATACCGGCCAGCATTCCGGCGAAGACGAGCCGATGCAGCGGATAGAGCAGGTACCAGTAGGCCTGCCCGAACAGCCCGGCGGGATCGAACTCGGCAGTTTGACGGATGCGTGCTCCGGAAGCAATCGGATCGACTTCGAACTCGAGCCACGCCCGCCCAGGGAGTTTCATCTCGGCCACCAGGCGCAGGCGTCGGTTGGCTTCGACCGTTTCAACGCGCCAGAAGTCCACGGTATCGCCGACTGCCAGTCGGTCTGGGTCGCGCCGCCCTCGCCGTACGCCCACCCCGCCGACCAGCAGATCCAAGAACCCGCGCAGCCGCCACAGCCAGTCTCCGTAGTACCAGCCGGTCGACCCGCCGATGCGGCGAACGGCCGCGAACGCGGCTTCGGGCAGCACGGCGACGTCAATCGTCCGAGAGTCGACGATGCGGCGTCCGAAGCGCCTCCCACCCCAGCTCCGTGGCTCACCAGCGGCGGAGAGCGCGTCGGACCACCGCGTCCCCGCAAATTCGCGATCCTCCGCTGCCAATGCCCGGCGGACGGCATCCCGGATGCCCCTCGGCTTGACGGTTGGAAACGCGTTGCGAGCTGCGTCGCCCTCGACGAGCGTCGGGTTTCGAACGCTGTCCAACACGCCGGAGACCCCGTTGCCGGGCATATTCTCGCATGATGTCACCGTAGCTGACTCGATCTGTGCCGCCCACTTCGTAAATCGGACTTCTCTCGGTCTGCGCATGGCGTGCCTCGTCGAGGTACGCCAACAGATCCTCAATGGCTATGGGCTGCGAGAGGGTCTCGACCCAGCGAGGTGTGATCATGATCGGCAGCCGTTCGGTGAGCGATCGGACCATCTCGAACGAAAGACTGCCTGAACCGATCACGATCGAGGCGCGTAACTCGATCGTCGGCACCCCTGATGCGCGAAGCACATCCCCCACCTCCTGGCGGCTCCGCAGATGGGGTGAGAGGTCCGAGCCGCTTCCTAATCCGCCGAGATAGATGATCCGTCGCACACCCGCGCGTGCTGCTTCGGCGCTGAAATTCCGGGCACCGACACGATCATGGCGCTCGAAATCTCCCGTCGATCCCATCGAATGCACGAGATAGTACGCCACATCTACGCCTTCGAACGCGCCGATGAGAGAGGCCGCGTCGAGGACATCTCCCTTCACAACCGACGTCCGCTGCCCTATCCGACCGCGCAGATGCTCTGGTCTACGGGCCAAGCATCGCACGGTGGCACCTTGCTGCTCGAGTATCCGGAGGAGACGCCTGCCGACATATCCTGTAGCTCCTGTGAGCAGAATGCGATCGCCCTGTGCTGAGCCCGGGGGCGACATCGGGGGCCGCGTTTTGGGGTCGTGCTCCATGATCAGTTGGTATTGAGCCTCGCACCAG
>JBDHCY010000271.1:0-5072 GCA_039591795.1 Gemmatimonadota bacterium
CGCGCGGTACCGCGTCGTCTCGAGCCACCGGACGAGCCCCTCGAGATCGTGGACGACAGCCAGAGCCTGGGCGTTCTCAGGCACGGGCTCCCGCTTGCGGTTGACCCAGACGACCGGCACGGCAAGCTCCCACGCGGGCGCGATATCGTGGAAATAGCTCTGCGCCGCGTGGAGCCATGCCCTCGCCCCGATCCGGGAGCGCGCGGCCTGGAAATGACCGTGTGCAGGCTTGTACGACATGACCTGCTCGGCTGTCACCACCATGTCGAACTCGACCGTCAACAAGCGCCGTGTGGCGGCGAGGAGATCGTCGTCCACATTCGAGAGAATCCCGAGCCGATACCCCGCCCCCGCGAGGCGCTCGAGTACCTGGTTGGTTTCCGGGAACGGCTCCCAAAACGGCAAGCTCTCGGCGAGGAAGTTGGCCCGCATAGGCGTGATCTCCCAGCCGAGCCGGGATGCGGTCTGAACCGCGGCTTCCGCCATCACCTGCCGGTAGGTCGTGAACATGCCTTGCTGGATCGTGGGCTCTACCTCGGCATACACACGTACGAGGTCGGCGGCTTCGAGCTCGACTCCGTCCTCGGCGGCGACCGCCTGGAACGCCTGCGCAATCCCCTGGTCCCAATCGATCAGGGTTCCGTAGCAATCGAAGGTGATGACCTCGAACGGACGATGCACCGAGCAGCCCTCAGGCTCTTCTCAGGTCGGTCGCGCGCGTCATCGACTCGAAGCCTGGTCGGTCTTTCTGGGCATCATGTCGTCTCGCATTGCCAGGTGATAGACGGTCGCGGCCACGACCACCGCGGCCTGACGGAGATCGTCGAGCACCAAGTGATCGTAGGTGTCCACGTACGTGTGGTGCGTCCGAATGGAGTACTCGATCGGGTCTTGAATGAAGTTGAAGCCCGGAATCCCGACTCGATCGAACGACAGGTGATCGGTCCCACCGGTGTTGCCATGCCGTACTGCCACCACGCCGAGGTCGCGGAACGGCCACAAGATCTGCTCGAAGACAGGGATCGCCTCTTCGTTCATCTGATCCCAGATTCCGCGGACGCGTCCCGTGCCGTTATCGACGTTCACGTATGCAGAAATCTTCGCGTGGACGTCGGGGTTCTCGCGCAGCCAGCCTGCCGAGCCCAGGAGCCCCTGCTCCTCACCGCTCCACAGTCCGATGCGAATCGTGCGTCGCGGGGCAGCACCGATCGCCTTGAGGATGCGCATCGCCTCCATCATGACGAGCGAGCCCGCCGCGTTGTCGGTGGCTCCGCCTCCGAAATGCCACGAGTCGAGGTGAGCCCCCAACATCACGAACTCGTCGGCTTTGTCGGTGCCGGGAATGTCGCCGAGCGTGTTGTAGGCCTTGAGATCGTCGGCGAAGAACTGGTTCTGCACGTCGACGGCGATCCGCACAGGAACACCGCCCGTCACGTTCCGATGGATCTGTCCATACTGCTCCTGCGAAATCACGAGCTCGGGCAGTGGCTCGGCGTTGGCCGTGTCACGGCCCGCTTGGTTGCCACCGCCACGCAGGATCCCGTAGGAGCGTGACGAGGGCGTCAGGATGAGGGCGACACCCTCGTCCCGGAGAAACGACGCCATCTCGGCTCGGAGACGTCGCAGCCGTTGAAACTGCTCGCGGCGGGCGGCGAAGTTGCTCGGTGCCGCCTGCCTCGCCTGGGGCGGGGTGAGCAATGCCTCGAGACTCGTTCTCCGCGGCCGTGGCTCGAACTCCGGATCAATGTCGGGGGGCGCACGTGTGAGCACGGCGGCCCCCTGAAGCCGGCCGCGGTAGGGCGCAAGGTCGGCAGCGCTGTCGGCCTCGATGACCACGATCGACGCCTCGATCGGCCCGTTCGTCGACCCAGTCCACGCCACGGGTTGCGCGTGGAGCGGCTGCACGAACGGAGTGAGGATCCGTCCGCTGTACGAAACGCGCTCCCACCCACGCCCGAACTCGCCCCACGGCTCGACCGTGACGCCGCTCAGCCCCCACGTCCGCAACGTTTCGGCGGTCCAGTCGTTGGCGCGGCGCATGCCTGGCGAGCCGGTGAGACGTGGCCCGATCACATCGACGAGATGATGCGCGAGCGCGTCGAGTTGGGAGCGCTGGAATCCCTCTTCGCGGATCTGCTGGACGATCGCGAGGTCGACCCGCTCCTGAGCTACCTGTGCGGGGGCAACGGCCGGCGCGAGAACAGCTGCGGCTCCGGCAAGCAGTATCCACCGAGCCTGGAGCGACATCGGTGACCTCCATGTTGGAAGGATCGGCAGCCGCGTATCGTGAACCCCGATTGGGGCGGACCGAGCGGCGGCCGTGGGACTATCGCGGCACTACTCACTGATGGTGAAAGAATGCTACGCGGTCCGAGGCGGCGCAACACGATGCGGACACGCGGCATGGATCACTCTCGGGCGTCGGTCGTGACGAGCTCCCAGTAGCTCCCAATGCCGCCGGCGGAGAGCGCCGCCACCGGCTGAGCCAGTTGAGTGCTGTAGTAGCCTGGCACCGTGCTGGGATGGGGGCCGTACCGGGTGCGAAAGACGCTCCGCAGCACGAGTGCACGCGGGTGATGAGGGAGAGCAGCAACGTTCTCGACGAACTGCGGGAATCGGCCGTCGCGGAACAGGTAATACTCGACATTCGACGTGTAGAACGCGGTCACCCGCTCGCGGCGTTCCTCGAGGTAGCGCCCGATGGCGCGCATCGCGTGGGGGCCAGCCAGGTCCCCCACGACCGGGATGATGCGATTGCGGGCTTGCAGCTCTTGCACGACGCGAAACGCATCGTCGGTGGCGAGGTAGCTCGCGAGCCGGCCGTCTTGGTCGCGCTCGAGGAGCAGCTCCCGGTAGGTCGGATAGCCCGCGCGCGGCGCGCGGCCGAAGCTTCGGAAACGGAGCGCCGGGCCAGCCGCGATGAACGTCCGGTGAAACCCGTCGATCGTCGCGCGGTCCTCGTCGGAGAGCGGGACGCCGAACCCGGAGATCACCGAGTCGGTCGCATGGCGTGCGCGGGCGGTCGAGGCGTTGGTCGGGGGAATCGATTCCAACGCATCGAGCATGGCGGCGAGCCCAGCGGTCGGAGGGGGGCTGGTGTGGGGCGGACGCCCGAAGAGCAGGTGGAGATAGTCACGCCGGTCTGCAGAGAGGGCAAAGAGTGACTTGAAGAGCAGATGGAGAAGCATGTTGTCGCGCCGGATGTCGACGATGAACGCCCGGCTCGGCCTGAGGTGTGCGATGTAGGAGAAGTTCTGATCGGGCCCGACCCCCACGTAGGCCCCACCGTGGAGGGCCGGGTCCTGCAGCGCACCGACCACGTGCAGGTAGGACGCTTCATTGGAGATGAGGTTGTCGGTGTCGAAATAGCCGCCCGGCTCTGAAAGCTCGGCGACGGCCCCGGCGAACCCCGAGCCCGCCTGGACGCTGCCGGCACCTTGGCTGGTGCAGGCGAGGAGCGCGACGGCGAAGAGGGCGACGGCGACAAACGGCCGTACGCGCACGGGACTAGACCGCACCGGGTATGATGGTGAGCTCGGCACCGCACTGCTCGCAGTACCACTCTGCCGGAGGGTTCATCGCCTCGCACTTGGCGCAGCGCAGCGTCCTCATCGACTCCGGGACCGAGGGCCGACCGAAGGCCGACCGGGCCACTGCACCCGTCGGCTCGGTGGCTGAACGCTCCACCCGCTCGAACACGATCTTCTCACCGACCTCCGCTGGCGAGATCGTGACGCGGAATGCGACCACCTCCTCGCCTGCCCGCGGGTGCGACGATTGCGAATCGACCCCCCACTGCAAGCATCCCTCTTGGCCGAGCTGGGCCCCAGCGATGTCGAGATCCGAGAGCACCTTGACCCGCAGGGCAAGTGCGGCGTGCAGGTTTCGCGGGGCCTTCAGCACCTCGTGGAGCGTGCCCTTTTGCCGGTACCAGACGCCGAGGTCCTCCTGTCGCGCCTCGATCTGAATCTCCGGAATACCCCACTTCGCTGCCTCGCCTACGATGGCGTTCAGCAGCTTCGCGGCGACTGTTGCCTCACTCGCGCCGGGCGCCTCGCGGAAACGCTCCAGTTCGGCCCAAGCCTCTAGCTCGGCCAGTTCGGTCCCAGTCTTCGTCGTCACGCTCCTGCCAGGCTGATAGGCACGCGCGATTGCGGCCCGGACCGTCGACTCGCGCGCGACCAGGGGCACGACGCGGCAGCCCGTGACGAACTCGAGATCGTCGAGCGCCCCAACGCTCGCGGGATCTCCCGTCGCCACCGTCAACGTCCGTCCGTCACGCTTGAGTGGAAGCACGCCGTGCTTGGCCGCGAGCTCGGCTGGTACCAGGCGCAGCGTCTCCGGATCGACCTCGTAGCTCGAGAGATCCACCACGGGCATCTGGTACTGCCGACCCAGCACGCTGGTGATCACCGCCTCCTCGACCAGCCCCCGGTCGACGAGGACCCAACCGAGCCGCTGGCCGGATGCGCGCTGCTCGACGAGTGCCTGCTCGACCTGCGCGGCGGTGACCAGTCTCGCCTCCACCAGGGAATCGCCGAGCCGGGTCATGATGCGATGCCTCGATGGCGCGGATCTTGGTTCGCTCGCCGGGTGGGACGCGATTCCAAGGTCGTTCCCCTCCGCATGGGTCGCACAATGCAACGTTTGTTGCGTGCTGCGGCGCGTTTGTCTCTTCCCGAGATTCCGGTCACAGAGAAAAGTGTGCTCCAGGTCGCCACTTAGCCAACTGGCGGTCGCGGGAACATCTTTTGCGCCCCAATTTCCCGCCTACCGGCCTTCGCGCCCGCGTCGGGAAAGCTACCACAACACACGCTGCTCAGAGCAAAGCCGTCCCGAAAGGCGGCGACGCAGAGCCACAGGGCTACCGCGGGCCAAGAGTGCCCGTCATGCCGGCTGGGCCGCCAGCGAACCGCCGCTGGCGGCCAGTTCTGTATTGGCGCGGCAGCCGTCGGCAGCGTTCCGGTCATTCGCCGCGCGCGAACCCACATCTCTTCGTGAGGAGCGAACATGAGGCGTTACGCGCACTACCGGACCTCGGTTGCGGGCACGGCGCTCGCGGCCGTGGCGCT
>JBDHCY010000272.1:0-5029 GCA_039591795.1 Gemmatimonadota bacterium
CATGCCGAAAATGCAAACATCGTACACGTTAACGCATACCGAACGGTGATCGCTGATGCCATGCTCGAGAATCTCCTTCCACGACACCGTGTCGTGACTTGGCTAGTTAGGCGCCCCCGACGGCGCTGGAGCGCGACGCTGACGGAAGGTGAGCGCCCAGCCAAGTGCGTAGACCCCGAAGCCGCCCAGCGCCACGTAATTACCCAATGCGCGGGTCTCGAACAGGGCGAGATGCCACACCACGTAAACGGACCCGATGAGGAGCAGCGGCTCCACCCACCGCAGCACTCGGCGGCTCCTAGCTGGTGGACGGAGTAACGCGTGCCCGGCAAACACAGTTGGCCAGAGAAAGGTCACGAGAAGGACCCACGATGCGGCGTCGGATGCGCTGAACGAATCGAGCGCATAGGAGTGCTCGGCGATGCGCTGATATTCGTCGGCACGAGCGCGCTGCGGGGCGACGAAAGTGGTCTCGCCACTCGGACTTACATACTTGACGCAAGTGGACTGCGGTAGCGCGAGCGACGCGAGGACGATCAATGCCGCCAGGGGCTTGAGTAGTACGGGTCTCACAACGAAGCCTGCCGCATGTTGTGGTGCACCTACGACTCTGCGCTTGAGCTGCTGGCGACCTCTAGCCAGGAGCGCGAACGGTGGATGAACTTACGGTCGCACTCGCCTTTGCACACAACCACAAACGGCTTCCCTTGGAAACGTACGCGTCGGTGAATCTTCTCACCCGAACAAGAGCCATGAACACGATCTACGCGGGCGCTACTCCTCCGCTGATGTCGCGGGCACCGGCTGGCGCAGAAGCCACACCAACACAGAGCCGGTAATGGCCCCGTACACAGCCCCGAGCGCGGCCCAGCCCAGGAACCCGCCCACGGGGACTGCGCCTGACAGAAACCCGCCCGCGGCCCAGCCCACCGTGCTGGCCAGCACCCACCAGAGACAGAAGCCCCAACCCACGTTCAAAGGACTATCCGAGGGTGCGGCGCCGCTGCCGCTGGTGTTTTCGGCCATCCGTCCTCCCTCAGTAGAGTCTCTACGTCACCGGGGTCTTCGAGCCGCCGGGTCAGAAGGATCTCGTCCTGCGCCTGGCGCCCGAGTTCGTCCCACCTCGTCGCGCGTGATCTCTTTGGCCTCGAACTGCAAACACTGTCGTCCGGGCCCGTGGGCCCAGAGGTTCCTTGCTGGATCCCTGGACGTCTCCTCAGACTCCCGCTCGAAGCTCGCGCACACTTCGTAGTGCGCGCTGTCCAGCGGTTGGTACTCGTAGAACTCCGAGCGTGCGGGATCACTGGTGTTGATCCTCACCCCGGGCTCGGCGCTCAACTCGTCAAGCGACGGCGGCAACCGGGAATGGCGAGTCCAGTAGAGATCGGTGGCAGCCACGATCCCCTGCAGGTCCACCACCCGCCGATGGTCGACCCGACGTGCACGCTCCTCCATCGGGGACCCGAGGACGAAGAGTCCCGCCACCACCGCCGTGACGACCGTCGCGACCGAGACTCCCAACAACACCGATCCGGGCGGGAGTTTCATTCCGGGACCTCCTCTTTGCGGATGTCACGGCGCAAGTACCCGAACACCGACCCTGCGATAGCGCCAACCGTGAGCACCTTCAACACGAAACGCGTCGTGATCTCGCCGCCGAGGAGGCTGTAGACGATGCTCGTGACGTCGCCGATCAGGATGCCTGCCGCCACGAAGAGGGTCAGGTAAGTCAGCCACCGTCGCACCTTCGAGAGGCGTCGGCTTGGATCGCGCTGGACAGCCCGTTCGTTCGTCCATGAGACAAAGGCGAAGACGGGAAACGCCACGACGAGCAAGGAGATCGACCACCGGATCGCCTGTCGACTCGCCTCCAACGCGAGCGCTGGATCGATGGCGGGGTCCGGAAAGGCCCGATCAATGAATTGGAAGATGAGGCCGCCCAGGTTGAACGCGCTGACGTACAGCGTGCTGAAGAGAACGAGGTAGACGAACGCCTCGCGGGCGACCAAGTAGGGCTTCGGGCGCGGGACCGGGATCGGAAACTCGACGTCGGCGAACCTCGCCAGGGCGTCCCGAACCTGATCGGCGGGCCAGCCGGCCTGCAGGAGGACCTCCCCGAGCTGCTCGCGCGGCAGGCCGCGGTCGAAGCCTTCCTTCAGAAACCCGGTAAGTTCCTGGTTCTTGGCCATCGGGTACTCTCCGAGTCGTGTTGACGATGTCAACATATATTCAGATGTTGACGATGTCAACAGTTTCGGTCATCTTGATGCTATGACCGACCAGGCCGGCGCGTATCATCATGGGGACCTTCGGGCGGCGCTGCTCGCCGAAGCCGCCACCATGATTGCCGAGGCAGGGGCTGCGAGCGTGACGATGCGGGAGATCGGCCGACGCCTCGGCGTATCGCGGGCTGCACCCTATCGTCACTTCGCGGACAAGACTGCCCTGCTGGTTGCGGTTGCCGCGGCCGGGTTCGACCGTCTCAAACGCCGCCTGCAAACCGTCGAGGCTGGCGCCCCGGGATCCAGCCTCGAGCGACTCCGGCGCATGGGTGAGGAGTACGTGCGCTTCGCCCTCGAAAATCCCGCGCACTACCGCTTGATGTACGGCAAGGAGGCGCTCACACGCCAAGACCTGCCAGCGTTGCGGGAGGCGGCAAATGCCATATTTGAGCAATTGGTCGAGGTGTTCCAGACCCACCAGCGCAGCGGCGGGATCAAACGGCAGGATCCCCGAGCGCAGGCCTACGTGGCCTGGAGCGCGGTGCACGGCCTGGCGTCATTGTGGATCGAGGGACAGATCCACGCCACCGATGACATTGATGGGCTCATCCGGCAGACCACACGCACGTTGTTGGAGGGGATGCGTGTCCGCCGACGTGGAGCGTAAGAGGGTTTCGGCGCTGTGCCCCAGGACGCCTGGAGGCGAGACTAAAGACCTTCCGGCACCAGTCTCACGATCCGGCTACCGGCTTCGTGTTCGAGCAACAGGTAGACCAGTCCGTCCGGCCCCATCTCCACGTCACGAATACGCGCCAAATCCTCAAGCAGGACCTCGGTGTGTACGTGTGTGTCATCCTCGATCTCCACTCGATACAGGTCCGTCCCGATGAGACTGCCGACGAGAAAATGATCCCGCCACGCGGGAAACGCGTCGCCATCGTAGATGATGAAGCTGGAGACGGCAGTGGATGGCGTGATGTCCACGATGGGTTGTTCGATATCCTCGAACGCAACGCCGACATCCTCCAAATAGTCTATCCGGTCTCCGTCATACTCCACTCCGAGGGAATAGAGTGGCCAGCCGTAGTTCCCTCCCGGTCGCAACAGGTTGATCTCGTCACCCCCTCGCGGACCCATCTCCGAGCTCCAGAGTTGTCCGGATCTGGTGTCGAACTCGAGGCCCTGGGGATTCCGATGACCGTAGGTCCAGATGCTCGGTTGCGCGCCATCTACCTGCAAGAAGGGATTGTCATCGGGTATGGTGCCATCATCGTGAACGCGATGAATCTTGCCGTAGGGCGTGCCGAGGTCCTGAATCGCTTCAAACGGTGCGTCTTTGGTGCCGACGCTCAGATACACATAGCCCTCGGCATCAAATGCGATGCGGCCACCGGCCCCGATGTCAGCGATTGGATTGTAGAAGGTCTCGGGCACACGCCAGATGACTTCCTGATCAACCCATTTCCCGTCGCTGATCCGGCCGCGGACCAGGCGATTCATGGACTTCGTTCCGATACCACCGCAGTCGGTGCACACGTCCGTGTGGTGCAGGTAGATCCATCCGTTCGTTGCATAGTCGGGATGCGGAGCCACATCGAGATGCCAACCGACTCCATAGTCCAGGCCCCACCGTACCGCCCCAACGTCGTACGTCTCGGGTGTTCCCTCGATGGGGTCGAACCGGGTGCCATCGGGATACACGATGGACAGCCCCTTCTTCTTTTCGGTGACCAGTATCTGGCCATTGGGAAGTGGGGCGATGGAGAAGGCATAGGGATCAATGCCGGTGGCGACCGTCTCCAGCAGGAAGGTCGCAAGCTCCGTTTCGATCGACTCGGTGGGAATCACCAGCTCCTTGTCCATCTTGAACTCGTTGTACCGCAAATCCGCGCGCCTTTCGGCGACCAGGATCGCCAGAGTCTTGATGCAAGCGTCGTCCATGGTGTGAGACCAGCCAGGCATTCCCCGCTCGTGAAAGCCGCTGGCGATACTCCTGGTCAATGCGTCGACAGTTTCTCCGTGGACCAGAGGAGCGCCCACCAGTGCCGGACCCTGCGCGGCCCCTTCCAGGTTCTCCCCATGGCACACCGCGCAGTTCTCTGCATACATCGGGGCGACGGGATCGCCACCCATCGAAATGATCGTGGGGATGGCCCACGCCAGCAATGCCACGACCAACACGCCCACGACGATACCCGTGAACTTGAAAACGCGTGTGGTCCACAGCAGCCACAGCGGCCGCGCGGTTGCAACCCGAGCGCGATCGAAGCCGAGATGTGGCTGGCGCAACAGCCACACCAGCCCCGCCCCACTCGTGGCCCCGTACACGGCCCCGAGCACGATCAAGCCCCCCGGGTTCCCCGCGGCCAGACCCACCCACCAGGCCACCGTGCTGGCCAGCACCCACCAGCCCGCCCGGGCTAGCTGCCCCCGCAGCACCAGCCATTGCAGCACTCCCACCACCGTCCCGAACAGGGCCCCCCCCAGGACCCGGCCCGCGTCCGGGTTGACCGCGGCCACGCCGAAGACCATGACACCGACCGTGGTCACGGCGAGAATGCAGGCCAGCACCCACCAGCCCGCGCCGGCGACCCGCCCCCTGAGCCCGAGCCACTGCAGCACCCCCACCAAGATCCAGGCCACGGCCAAGCCAAAGTCACCGGCCGCGTTTGGCTGCGCCGCCAGAGCCGCCGTCACGCGCCAGCCCACGGCAAACGCCACCGTGCCGGCCAGCACCCACCAGAGCCGAAGCGCCACCGGATGTGGCTGGGGTCCTTGACCGCGTCCACGAAGGGCAGGTTCACCTC
>JBDHCY010000273.1:0-7168 GCA_039591795.1 Gemmatimonadota bacterium
GAGCCACACCGACATGCCGAGGAGCTCGGCAGTGGACAGCAGCGCGAGCATGCGCCACCGCGCATCAGTCACGCTGGCGGTTCGGCAAACGCGCGCGCGGCGATCCAGCGCAAGAGTTGGAGGACCGCGTCCGGATCCGAGAGCCGTAGGTCCGCGGCGTGGCCACGGCGGGACGGGCGCTCGGCCACGTAGATCGAGCGACCGATGCCTCGCAGCGCGCGAAAGGCGTCGACGTCGGTCTCGTCGTCTCCGACGTAGATCGCGCGTACGCGCGTGGGCCATTCGACGCCATACCGGTGCGTCAAGACCCGCAGCACGCCGCGGCCCTTGTCCCACTCGACCCGAGGCCGTCCCTCGACGACTCGGCGACGCAAGACGACGTGTAGCCGTCGACGGCGGAGGAGGCTCGCGGCACGCCGCTCGGCGACGCGTCGGCCCTCGTCGCTCACCTCGCGGAGGTGGTACGCGACGGCGACGCCGCGCCGCTCGACCCAGGCTCCCTCGACCTCGAGCGCTTCGAGCTCTCGGGCAGCGGCATCGAGAGTAGCGGAGTGACGGTCGGCGTCGCTGTGGCGGAAACTGAGACCCGGGCCTTCGATCTCGAATCCGTGGTTGGCGACGTACGTAATCCCTTCGATGCCAACCAGTTGCTGCACGTCTGTGAGAGGCCGCGTCGACACGATCGCGACGTCGACACCCGGGTTCCGCACTGCTTGCCGGATCGCACGCCGTGCGCGCTCCGACAGTCTCGCGTCCTCGGGCCGGGCGGCGAGCTCGGTCAGCGTGCCGTCGTAATCGAGAAAGAGTACCGTGTCGGGCCGCTGGGCGAGCCACGGGCCCAAACGCCGCCGGACGTGATCGAGGATCGAAGGGGCTCCCCCGACCCGCGCGGAGGCGCGCTCCGCGGCGGCGAGGAAGCCCCGGACCCACGCATGCACGTCGTTCGTGCGAACGCGATCCCGCAGCGCGGACATGCGAACACGCCGCTCTTCCTCCGACATGGAGAGCGCGAGATGAATCGCCTCCGCCACTGCATCGATGTCGAACGGGTTGACGAGCAGCGCCTCGTGGAGCTCCTCGGCCGCGCCGGCCAACTCGGAGAGCACGAGCATTCCCCCGTTGTCGGTCCGCGAGGCGACGTACTCCTTGCTCACGAGATTCATACCATCACGCAGCGGGGTGACCAATGCGACGTCCGACTGGCGGTACATCAGGGTCAGGTCGGCGGGTGCCAGCGAGCGCACGAGGTACCGAATCGGGCTCCAACCGTGCTCCGAAAACCGGCCGTTGACGCGCCCGACCGTCTCGTCGATCTCGCGCTTCAGATCACCGTACTCGGCAATGCGTTCTCGGCTCGGGACGAGGAGCTGAGTGAACACGACCCGCCCACGGTATTCGGGATGGTGCTCGAACAGGCGCTCGACGGCGAGCAGCCGTTCGTGCACGCCCTTGGTGTAGTCGAGGCGATCGACTCCCAGCACTTCGGCGACGCGAGGCCGTCCCAGCGCGGACGGCTTCGCAGACCGGTCGGCCAGCTGTTCGAGCTGCGCGGCGTCCACGCCGATTGGGTGTGCACCGACCGACACCTCCCGGCCGTCGACCCGCACCACGCCGCGGCGGCGGTCCACTTCGGACCCGAGCAGCCGCTCGGCGGCCTGGAGGAAGTGTTCGGCGTACGACGGGACGTGAAACCCAACCAGGTCCGCGGCGAGCATCCCCTGAACGACCGCGCGCGCCCACGGGAGCACCCGGAAGACATCCACGGCCGGAAAGGGAATGTGGAGAAAGAACGCGATGCGTCGGCCTGGCGCGAGCTTCCGCAGGTGGTGCGCCGTGCGAAGGAGTTGGTAATCGTGCACCCACACGAGATCGTCGTCGGTGCTCTCGGCGGCCGCCACCTCGGCGAACCGGGCGTTGACCCGATCGTAGACGGGCCAACTCTCGGTGTCGATGCGGGTGCGCCCCACGAAGTAGTGAAACAGCGGCCAGATCGTGCGGTTCGAGAAGCCGCGGTAATACGCCGCGACGTCGCGGGAGGAGAGCGGGACCGCACGATAGCGAACGCCTGGGGCTCCCGCCTGGGGCGGCACGGCGAGCGTCTCGCCGGCCCGGTGCTCGAGCCCGTTCCACCCGATCCACACTCCACCGTGTTCCGCGAGAACCGGATCGAGGGCCGCGACGAGTCCACCGGCCGAGCGACTGAACCGGACTCCCTCTTCCCGCCGCGAGGCGGTGAATGGGAGCCGCGCCGGGCTCAGCCAGAACGCCGCTGGCCGACTCCCCGCTCGTCATGCTGGCCGTGTCGCGGGGCCCACCTCGGCGAGGGCCAACGACTCTCCCTCGCTACGTGCGATAACCGTCGAGCACGTGAGGTCGCCCGTGACATTCACGGAGGTGCGCAACATGTCGAGAATCCGGTCGACGCCGAGGATCAGCGCGATGCCGGCTTCGACGTGTTCCGAGAGCCCAGTTGCATTCAGCACGACGATGAGCGTGATGATCCCGGCGCTCGGAACCCCCGCCGCACCGATGGAGGCGAGTGTGGCGGTGAGCACGATGGTGAGCTGTCCGCCCAGGTCGATCGGGATACCGTAGATCTGGGCGATGAACATGACGGCAACGGCCTGGTAGAGTGCGGTGCCATCCATGTTGATCGTCGCGCCGAGTGGCAGCACGAAGCTGGCAACTTCTTTCGAGACGCCAAGCTCCTTCTCGGCGGTCTCGATCGTGACCGGAAGAGTCGCATTGGACGACGACGTCGAGAACGCCACGAGTTGCGCGTCGACGATGCGTCGGTAGAATCGTCTCGGATGTAGTCGCGCCACGAAGCTCACCAGCAGGCCAAGCGTTCCGTACGCGTGGAGCGCGAGACCGCCGGCCACGACGACGGCGTAGAGGAGGAGGCTTTTCAGGAGATCGAGTCCGAAGCGCGCAACGACACCGGCGATCAGGGCAAACACCGCGATCGGGGCGAGGCGCATCACCCAATGAATGATGATCATCGACGCGTCGTTCACGGCGTCGAATACGGCGAGAAGCGGGCGGCGCTTCTCCTCGGCGAGCAGACTGATGGCCGCGCCGAAGATCACGGTGAACACGATGAGCGGCAGGAGATCGAACTCGGCAGCGGCCTGGATCGGGTTGCGTGGGATGAGCCCGATGAGCACGTCCCGGACACCCGGGGCGGCCTCGTACAGATCCACCCGGCTGGCAGCCTCGCCGGCGAACTGTGCGGCGAGCGCGTCTCGCGTACCAGGGTCGATGCGGCTGCCGGGCTTCACGATGTTCGAGAGGAGGAGCCCGAGCGTCACGGCGATGGCCGTGGTCGTGAGGTAGTAACCCAGCGTCTTCCCGCCGATCCGCCCCAATTTCCGCAAGTCGCCTAGCGATGCCGTACCCATGAGCAAGCTCGCCACCACGAGGGGGATGACGATCATCGTGATCGCCCGGATGAACAGGGTTCCCAGCGGCTCGATCAGGTTGAGTGCCGTCGTCAGAGCCGGCCATCCGGAGATGTTCGCGACGAGGCCGGCAACGGCGCCGGCAATGAGGCCGATCAGGATCTTCGTGTGGAGTGCCACGCTACCTCAGCACGGAGGGGCCCTGCTCGAAGACGATGTCGACCGGAATCCCCCCCCCGGCGAGCCGGTCGAGATCGCTCTGGAGGGCGGGGCCAATGACGCCCTCCTCGGCGAGCAACGTGCCGGCGCCCTCGTAGTCGCCGTCACCCTGCAAGGTCAGGATCAGCTCGGCCAGGGCGGCGACCGCTTCACGCATCCGGTCCATGTCCACCCGGTAGGCTCCAGTGCTATCACGGCTGAATGCGCCCATGCCCTCGAAGAAGTTGAATCGAACCATGTTGGCTCGCCCGTGTGCGCTGGACGCTCCGAACCGGACTGAGCGGAAGATGCTCGCGAGGAAGGTCACGTAGCGATCGCGGAGGTCTCCCGGCTCGTCCCCACCCTCGTGTAGCGCCGTCGCCATGTAGAGCCCGAGCACGTCGGCCTTTCCTTCTTCCATGGGCGAAGCATGCTCGCGGAGCGCTTCGCGAACCGTTCCCTTCCCCGTCACCGTGTTCTTGATGCCGAGGCCGTGGGCCACCTCGTGGAACATGGTGTTGGCGAAGAACGCGTCGAACGTCACGTGCGCCCGCTGATCCGGCACGATCAAGCGATCGGCGAGCGGTGCCAGAATCCGATCGAACTTCGCGCGCACGGCGTTCTTCAGTTGGAGTCGCCGCGTACCCTTCTCGAGCTGCACGACTTCGTCGTTGGGGAGGTTGATGGCGATCGTCTTCGAGCCGGCGTTGCCGTGGCCCGCGTAGTAGATGGCGTCGTAGGCGTTGAGCTCGGCGTCGGTCCCGGGCATCTCCTGGCGGTAGCGCTCGGGCACCGGCAGCCCCCGTTGGAGATCGGGAAGGAGCGCGGCGTACCGCGCGAGGCGAGCGCTCCAGTCCCGATCCTTCAGCAGGATGTACGCTTCGTGCGCGGCCTTGTAGCCGAAACGGCGGTCCTCGTACGTCTCGATGGGGCCGATCACGAGGTCGATCGTGTTGGTCTTCATGTCGAGCCACGCGCGGTCGCTCTCCTGATAGTCGTCGGAGAGCAGCGCATCGGCCCTGAGCTCGAGATACCGCCGCAGTCCCGCATCTTCGGCGAGCTCCGCCGCGGCCCGGAGCTTCTCCACCGCGAGCCGGGTGTCCTCGGCGTACAGCTCATGATAGGGGACCGTGGTGAGTGTCCCGTCCGCGTCCCGCCGGACCACCGTATAGAGGCTTCGGAACGCCGGGTCGCGCGCTGCCTGCGCCTCGAATTCCTCGTCGGTCATGTCCTGCGGGTAAAAGTTGGCTCCCGCCGGCTTCGGGCCGACGCCCGGCACGAACGGCTCCTCGTCCGCGAGCCGATCCCAGGGTCCGTAGTTGATCTCGGCGAAGCGCCGGAGCGCAGGGTCGGCCAGGCTGGCGAGCAGGGAGTCGCGATTGCCCCACGCCTGGAGCCAATAGATGCGCTCCATCGCGTCTGCGGCCTCGAAGAAGAGCGGCAGCATCTCGCGTTCGGCGGGGGTGAGTGTGCTGAGGTCGGCGGTCAGGGGGACGGTCGCGTACTTGGCGAGGAGCCCGCCCTCGGGGTCGGTGTTCCCCGCGCGACGCTCGCACGCGCCGAGCCCGAGACTGAGCGTCCACGCGAGGCCAGCGATTGCCGTGAGGCGAGTGGACATCGGCGAAAACCTGTCGTGCGGGGGTGGCGGAATGTACGTCTGTGGCGGGGGGTCCGAAACCCTCACACGCTTCGGCCGGCGGCGGAGCGAGTCAGCCGCCGAGCTGGATTGGACGCAAGGTCGCGCCGCCACGCCGGGCGGAGGCCAGTGCAGTCTCGACGAGGGCGTGGCTTCGCCCCGCGTCGCTCAAAGGAATCGGGGGTGGTTCGTTGCGGCGCACGGCTCGCAAGAACGAGTGCAGAGCGAGCGGCACGGTCGGTACGGCGGGCATCGTCTGCTCCAGCCGGCGTGCGGGGCGCTTCGCTCCCCCGCCCACGCTCACCTCCAATCGTCCCGCGATGAGATCGGCGCGGGCGATGCCCCGATCACCCACGATCTCGAGCGAGAGGCTCCGTCCTGCACTGACCTTGCTGGCCGCGACCTGGGCGAGTGCCCCTCCCTCGAGCTCGCAGCGGATCGTCGCGAGATCGGGGAGCTTCGCGTTGGCCACGCGGGCGAGCCGGCAGCTCAGGCGCTCCACCTCGAGCCCCGTCACGAAGCGGAGCAGATCGAGCATGTGCGTGCCCGTCTGGTGGAGGATGCCCCCGGGCCCATGGGCGGCGTCGGTCTCCCAGGCGAGGTCGCGTGCTTCCAGCCGGTGGACGCCCAAGGCGGCGCGCACCGTCCCGAGCCGCCGCACGGCTCGTCGGAGCGCGAGCACGCGGGGGTCGAACCGCAGCGTGTGCGCGACCATGGCGGGGAGCCTTGCGCGCCGCATGGTGCTGAGGATGCGGCGCGCGCCACGGACGTCGGCGGCGAGTGGCTTCTCGAGGCGGGTCGGTTTGCGCGCCGCGGCCGCGGCGGCGACGATCGGTGGGTAGAGGCCCGGGGGCACGACGACCACCACGATGTCGACGTCTTCCCGTTGGCACAGGGCGCCGGGTGACGGAGCGAGTGCCACTCCGTAGCGCTTGGCATCTCGCGCGCCCGCGCGGAGGTTGCGGCGGCAGACCGCGACGAGCCGCGCACCAGGGATGTCGCCGTCGTGGAGATGATCCGCGTAACGGCGCCCGTGACGGCCGAGTCCGATCAGGCCGATGCCGGCGGGCGACGGAAGCCGGGGTCGCACGGAGCGGGACGGTGTGTGGGTCAGTCGGTGTACGACAGGTGGCGGAGCTCCTGCCGGTAGCCCCCGTTCACCGGCTCGAAGACGTGGCAGGCGGTCAGCTCGGCCGCGTACACGTGCACCGTAACGGCGGTTTCGGAGGTCGGGTTCTCGATACGGTGGTACTCGAAGGGTGGAATCAGGGCACCTGCCTCGCCCGGGCCCGCCTCGACCACCTCGGCCACCCGGAAGTCGATCTCCTCGGCGCCAGGTGGCGTGATCAGTTCGTACGAGGTGACGTTGATTTTTCCTTGATAGACGCACTCCACGCACCAGCGGCCGGCGTGGTCGTGCAGGTCGGTGCCCTGCCCCGGCCCCCAGACCATGACGACCACCGAGTAGCGGCCCTCGGGATCGCGGTGGAGCAGGCGCCTCGCGTACTTGGCTGGATCGACCCGGAGGATGTCCTGGGCGAGCACGTCGCTGCCGGAGCCGATGGTGTCTTGGAGTACGTGTTTGACGCGCTCACAGACAGTGGCATCGTCGCGGAGCGAGACCGCCGCGTCGAGGCCCCGAATTAGCGTCTCCACGCCGGGCGATTGGGGGACGGTAGTCATGGCGTTCTCCTCCCTCGCGATGGTACAACGGAGCCGCAGGGGATGCAACCGAGGTTGATGTAGAACACGAAGGCGTGATCGTGAGACTCTTGGCCCTCGTGACCATCACCTCCGCATGCGCGCCCCCGAATCGATCAGTGGCTCGGAGCGACCGAGACAGCAGCCTCTCCAGTCGAGGCCGTGTAGCTTGATTCATATGCGCGATTCACTGTTGCATCTCTCTGTAAACCGAGTGAGCATTTCTTCATCC
>JBDHCY010000274.1:0-8661 GCA_039591795.1 Gemmatimonadota bacterium
CTGGAGACCGGACCCGCAGAGCCGGTTGACGGTCTGGCCCGGCACCTCGACCGGCAAGCCGGCAAGCAGCGACGCCATGCGGGCAACGTTGCGGTTGTCCTCACCCGCCTGATTGGCGCATCCCAGTATGACGTCGTCGATCGTCGCTGGCTCGACACCAGCCCGTTCGACCGCGGCGCGGATCGGTATCGCCGCCAGATCATCCGGGCGGACCTCGGCCAAAGCACCCCCGTGGCGCCCCACAGCGGTTCGCACCGGCGCATAGATAAAGGCTTCAGGCATCGCGTCTCGTCCCGTCTCGCTCAGGGGCGGTCGGGGGCGATCAGGGGCGGTCGGAGGGCGTTGCCGCCCGTCCTTCACCGTCCTCGACCGTCATAGACCGTCCTCCACCGTCCATTCTTCACAACCCCACCCACACCGTCTTCGTCTCCAGATAGCCGTCGAGCGCGTCTCGCCCCAGGTCGCGGCCGAAACCCGACGCCTTGAAACCGCCAAACGGCGCGGCGGAGTCGTAACACGGTCCCCGCTCGGAGCGCGCGTGCGGCCCGGTGCGCCTTCTTCACGTCGCTCGTCCAGACGCCGGCAGCGAGGCCGTACATCGAGCGGTTGCCGAGCGCGATGCCCGCCTCCATGCCGTCGAACGAAAGCACGGCGAGCACCGGTCCGAAGATCTCCTCGCGTGCGATGGTCATGTCCGGCGCCACGCGGTCGAAGACGGTTGCCTCGAGGAAGTATCCCTTCCCGTTCACCGACGCCGGCTTCCCACCGGCCACGAGCTCGGCCCCCTCCTCGATGCCCTTCGCAACGTAGGAGAGCACCGTCTCTCGCTGTTGTTCGGACACGAGCGCGCCGAGCCGGGTTGCCTTGTCGAAGGGATCGCCGGGCGTGAGCTTGCCCGCGCGAACCGCGAGCTGCTCGACGACTTGGTCGCGGACGCTCGATTCGACGAGGAGCCGCGAGCCCGCCGCACACACCTCGCCCTTGCCGTAGAAGATGCCCGTGAGCGCGCCCTTGACCGCCGCGTCGAGATCGGCGTCGGCGAAGATGATGTTCGGGCTCTTGCCGCCAAGCTCGAGTGTGACCCGCTTGTTGCTGTCGGCGGCAGCGCGCATGATCTCGCGTCCCACCTCAGTCGAGCCGGTGAACGCGATCTTGTCGACCTCGGGGTGCCGTACGAGCGCCCCGCCGGCGGTGGACCCGCCACCCGCTACGACGTTGAAGGCACCCGGCGGGAACCCGGCCTCCTTCACGATCTCGCCGAAGGCGAGCGCCGTGAGCGGTGTCTCGGAGGCGGGCTTGAGCACGATCGTACACCCGGCCGCCAGCGCGGGGGCGAACTTCCAGCTCGCGATGTTGAGGGGGAAGTTCCACGGCACGATGGCGCCGACCACTCCCACCGGCTCGCGCAGTGTGTAGACCAAGAACGGCCCGTCGACTGGAACCGTCTCGCCGACGATCTTGTCGGCCCACCCTGCGTAATACCGCAGCGTGTTCACGGTCATACCGATCTCGATCTTGGACTCGAAGAGCGTCTTCCCGTTGTGTAGCGTCTCGAGCCGAGCGAAATCGGCGAGCTTGGCCTCCAGGAGGTCTGCCGCACGAGCGAGGAGCCGCCCGCGCTTTCGCGCGGACATGCCGCGCCACGCGTCGCTCTCGAAGCATCGGCGGGCGGCCGCCACGGCGAGATCGACGTCCTGGGCGTCGCCCTGTGCCACCTCGCCGAGCACCTCCTCCGTTGCCGGATTCACGACGGCGAAGCGACGCCCGGACATCGCCGGGCGCCACTCGTTGTCGATGAACAGATCGGTCCGGATCGCCGTCTCCATCAGCGGCCCTTGAATTCGGCTTTGCGCTTCTCGACGTACGCTGCCAGTCCTTCTTTCGCGTCCTCACTCTGGAAGAGCTGCTGCTGGAGCTCTCGCTCGATCGCGAGCGCGCTCTCGAAGGGGATCTCGGCACCGGACTGTACCGACCGCTTGATCATGCCCACGGCCTTGGCAGCCTTCGCGGGTGGGACGAACTGTTTCGCGTAGGCAACGGCGGCGTCCGCGAAGCCCTCCTTCGGCAAGATCTCGGTGACGATGCCCAGCTCCTTCGCCTCTTCGAACGCAAAGGCACGACCGGTCGCCATCAACTCGATGGCTTTCGGCTTGCCCACGAGCCTGGCGAGCCGCTGCGTCCCGCCCGTGCCAGGGAGGACGCCGAGATTGATCTCCGGCAGGCCGATCTTACCACCGCCCTGCGCGGCGAGTCGGAGGTCGGCGGCCATCGCGATCTCGAGCCCACCGCCGACGCAGTGTCCGTTCAGCGCGGCGATGACGAGCTTCGGGGTCTGCTCGAGACGGTTGAGGGTCTCGTTTGCATGGAGGCAGAAGAAATACTTGAACCTCGGAGTGACCGAGTTCAGCATGTTGATGTCGGCGCCAGCGCAGAAGAACTTGTCGCCGCGGCCGCGCAGCATGATCACATGTACGTCGTCGTCCATCCGCGCATCGAGGATGGCCGCGTCGAGCTGGCGCATCATCTCGTACGTGTAGGTGTTCGCCGGGGGATCGTTGAGCTCGATGAACGCGATCCCCCCTTCCGTGCGGTATTCGACCAGGCGTGTCTCGGTCGCAGCCGTAGATGTCATGAAGCCTCGTCCTCCGTGAGAGTGTGGTGAGCCGGTCAGCCGCGCCGGCCGGACTCGTCGAGAAACGGTGGGACGTCGAGCCGCTGGGCCCGATCTCCCCATTTTATCGCCTCGAAGTAGGAATTGCACCGCTCGCAGCGGTGCAGGGCGACCATGAGCGACGTCCCGAAGTCCGAGAGCTTCTCGGTCTGGGCAGACCCGCAAAAGGGACAAGCCTTCGTCGTGACGTCGCTCACGTCAGTTTGAACATCGCGTTCTTCGTGCCGCGCAAGTGATAGAGGACTTCCTCTGATGGTCCATTCCCGCCCGCACGACGCCGTGCGGCGGTCCACGATGCGGCCTCGGGTGCCGATGGCACGGCAACCTCCAACCCGTGCGCGGCAGCGGCTCGCGCGATGTCGCCGTGGAGCGCCGCCGCGAGGTCGGCGTTCGATGCTGCCTTGACTCCGGCATCGACGAGAGCGCGATCGGCACCATCGGTGTCCGGCCCGTACCACGTGCGGGTGTCGGCGAGCGCCTCCCGGACGCACTCCGCGACGCGCTCGCGGTCGTCGAGCTGCCCCGCCAACGCGCGGAACCAGCCGTGTCCGTGGTGGGCGTGATAGCGCTCCTCGTCGAGGAGCTTCGCGGCACACGCTCGCATAGGCAGGAACGCCGACTCGCGCATGGAGTGGATGACTCGGGTCACCGCAAGATCCACGACGAGGTTCATCGCCACGACCGCCGGCCAGTCAGGCAACGGCTCGGCCAGATACGCGACGCACGCGAACGCCTCAGCCGGTCGCCCCTCAACGAGCCCGTCGAGATCCTCGTCGAAATGACTCTTCAGGATCCCGTGCAAGAGCCGCACGTGGCCCAGCTCGGATTGGGCCAACGAGCAGTGCGCTACCGCGGCCTCGAGCGTCGGCGTGCCGAACGTCCACTCGCCGTAGTGGTAGCCCATGAGCAGTTTCGTGTCCGCACACGCTACGACGAGATCGCGGAGCGCCGGGCGGCAGACCTCGGGCAGGGCACTGCCGGTCTCGTACACGTCCCTCACACCAGTCGCCACGTGACCTCCTAGTTGCCCCAGAGCGGGAGCTTGCCGTGCGGGGTGATCGGAATGACAGCGCTCCGAGGAACCACGCACATCTCAACCCAGCTCTCTTCGTCGTAGACCGCCCATGCGTAGGCCTCGGAGGCGTTCACGCTGCCGACGTGCTTCAGTTCTTCGTCGTGCGCCTTGCGCGCAAACACCTCGTATACCTCGCCCTGACTCATTCGCCCTCCACTCAATTCACCACGCCGTACATCGCAAGGACCCTTCGGCCGCGCTCGCTGATCCGCTCCTTCGTCCAGGGCGGGTTCCACACCACCTCCAAGCCGACGTCACGAACCCCGGGCACTGCGCGAACCGCATGGTCGACGTCGGCCAGGATCATGTCCATGGCAGGACAGCCGATGGATGTGAACGTCACGGTAATGTGCGCCACCGCGTCAGCCACCCGGACGTCGTACACCATCCCCATATCCACAATGCTCAAGGGGTACTCAGGATCGGTGACCCCGTGGAGGGCCTCCCAGACCCGCTCCTCAGTGGACACCCCACCTCCGGAACATCCCCTGAACCATGTCGATGTAGCGCTCGTTCATCGGGCCGCGGGCTTTCCAGCGCTCGAATACCTGATCCCAAGTGAGAGGCTCATCGAACAGCCACCGCTTCGCCTCGTGGTCGTACTGGCAGGGGAACGGATAGTCGATGACGTACTCCTGCTTCGTCTCGTCGTGGTGAGCGGGCACGTCGATGCCGATGCCCTCGCACAGCGGAACTGTGGCCGCCATCCAGGTCTGTCGAAGCTGGTCGTTCGTCTTGCCCTTGAGCCGGTAGTCGAGCTGCCCCGAATGATGCTTGAGATGGTCGGGCAGACCGAACCATTCGAGCGTCATCGGGAACATCCAGTCCACCGCCCGCTGGAGTGCCTCCTTCGCCTCGCCGCCGGCGC
The DNA here is from genome assembly GCA_039591795.1 of Gemmatimonadota bacterium. GTDB lineage: Bacteria > Gemmatimonadota > Gemmatimonadetes > Gemmatimonadales > GWC2-71-9 > JBDHCY01. The sequence goes on from JBDHCY010000274.1 coordinate 4,615, forward strand.
GTGCCAAACGCTTCATCCACGACTCGCCATGACGGAGGTGCAGCACTTCCTCTCGGTCGACCTTGACGAGCGCCCGCTTGAGGGGCCCGTAGCTCGTGTGCTGGTGCACGTCGGAGAGGAGTGTGATTCCGGCCCGGTCGAAGAAACCGTTGGCGACGACCATCTCCGCCCAGTTTTCCAACGGCTGGTCGAAACCGTACGGGTGCTTGAACTCGTGAGGGGCCCGGCCGTAGACGAGCCAGCTCTTGTCGACGCCGAGATCTTCCATGATGCGATACGCGATGTTCGCGTGGCCGAGCTCGTCGTGGATGATGGCCGTGACGGCGATCCGGCTGTTGATCGTCGGCGCATCCCGGGAAGCCAGGTAGTACGCTGGGGCGCTCAAGAGCTCGGTGTCGCCCTGCACGGTGAGCTGGACGAGCAACGCTTTGCGGTATCCCTCGGTCATGTCCTCTTCGGACTCGACCATGAACCCGCTGCCGATCCGGTCGATCAGAGCCTGCTCGGCGGGATCTCGCGTCCTCGCCTCAGTCGCCATCGGTCGCCTCCTCAGTTGGGGGCCGGGGTCGCCACCGTGTCCACGCCGCGCGCAGCCAGCGCCTCGATGCCACCCACCGCCTGCTGGGCCACGAGATCCGCCAGCTCCAAAGGGGTGACCTCCCCCTCGGGTCGGTACCAGGTGTAGATCCAGTTCATCATGCCGAAGAGCGAGTACACGGCGACGCGCCGGTCGCCCGGGGTCGCCGCTGGCGCGAGCTCGCCGACGAGCCGTTCCAACAGATCGGCATAGGCCCGCTGCTTCGAGCGGAGCGCCACGGCCCGCTCGCCCGCAAGGCTCTCCGCCTCGTGCGAGAGCACCTTCATTTCGGCCATGTGCTGCGCGAAAAACGCCACGTGATGGCGGACGAACGCACGGACCCGGTCGGCTGGGTCGCCCGGCGCCTCGAGCTCGCGCGCCCGTTCGAGGACCCGCGCGAAGCACCGATCGAGGACTAGATAGAGGAGGTCCTCCTTGGACCGCACGTAGTAATACATGCCAGCCAGGCTCATCCCGGTGGCCCGCGCCAAATCGCGCATGGTCGTGGGGTGATAGCCCTTTTCCGCAAATACGTCGGCAGCGGTGGTGAGCAGCCGCTCGAGGCGCTCGTCGTATGGGGTCATCGGCTTTCGAACGAACGTTCGATTCGGGAAGCTAGGCGGGGCGCAACCGCGCCGCAAGCGTGGAGTTAACTTTGTCCGAGTGAAGGAGTCGAACGGGGTGCGATGACCGCTGCCGAGCGAGCCGGGGCCGGGGATGCTGAGCTCATCGGGGCCTGGCGGGGCGGGGACGAGGGCGCGGCGGCGGAGTTGGTGCGCCGGCACACCCCCGCCCTGGCCCGGTTCATGGCTGCCTGGGGTGCTCGCGGCGACGACCTGGATGATGTGGTCCAAGAGGCGTTCATTCGGGCATTTCGGGGGATGGACCGGTTTCGAGAGGAGGCGTCGTTTCGGACGTGGCTCTTCACGATTGGAGCCAACGTGGCGCGGGACGTGGGCCGGCAGAGTCGTCGGCGCCCGATCCTCTCCCTGGCGGATCACGATGTGCCGGCAGCGGGAGGCAACCCCGAGGAGCATGCGGAGGCGGAAGAGGCCCTTCACAGACTGGAGCACGCGGTCGAGCAACTCCCCCCGATGCAGCGTAAGGTGTTTCTGCTCCGGGCGCAGCAGGGGCTCGACTACGAGGAGATCGCGGCGGGGCTCAAGACGTCGGTCGGGGCAGCGCGAGTGCATTACCACCATGCCGTGAAGCGGCTGAAAAAGGAGTTGGGGTGAGCGAGCGAGAGATCGAGCGGCTAGCGGAACAACTGGGAGCGCGACGAGCGGCCAGCGTCGATCCCGAGCGCATGGCCCAGCAAGTGATCGCTCGGCTTCGGGCCGAGGGGCCGCGCGCACGCCCAGCCTGGACACGCTCGACGCTGGTTCGTGTAGCAGCCACAGTCGTGCTGGTGCTTGGGGTCGCGTTCTTCGCCTCGAGAAACGGCTCGGAGGGTGGCCCACCGACCACCGAGTCGCTTGCCGGCTCCGTGCAGGGGCTCGAGGCCCTCGATGGTCTGGAGCTCGCCGAAATGCTCGATTCGCTGGCGTACTCGGCACCTGTGTATACGATGGCCGTCGGTCTCGACGACCTGACCGAATCCCAGCTCCGGGAGCTGCTCGAGAGCATGGAGGGGTGATGGGACGACATTGGATCATCGGACTCGCACTCGCCGTTGCGCCGTTGGCCGCGGTTCGAGGTCAGAACCAGCCCCCGATGCGGGAAGCGCTTCTTCAGCAGGTCGTCGAGCGCTTCATCACGAACGTGACAGAGCAGGCGGGGCTGACGACGGAGCAGGCCGAGCGCTTTCGGAGTGACGTGGCGGCGAGCTTCGCGGCCAGCCGGGAACGCGAGCAGCGCGAGCGGCGCCTCTGGCGCGCGCTCGAGGGACAGATGCGCCCCGGCGTCGCAGCCGATGCCGACAGCGTGGAGAAGCTCCTCAGCGACCTCGTGGCCTTGCGCGCTGAAGCCCACGCCGCGTTCGCATCAGAGTTGGAGGGCTTCTCGGCGTACCTCTCACCCGTGCAGCGGGCGCATGTCGCCATGGCGTTCGAGCGACTTCGGCGCAATGTCGAGGAGATGCTTCGGCGACGGATGCAGCAGGGGCCGCGGAGGCCGGGGGGGAGTGGGGGGATACGGGGATAGAGGGTCGAGGCCCCTCCTACGGCATCGTCCGGCAGCCCCGAACGAAGTCCCGCTCCACCCGACCGGGGTTGGCGATCGTAGAGTAAAAGTCCTCCAGGTACTCCATCGCATCGCGGCGGGAGCGCTCGGTGAGCCACTCGGCCTGCTCGTAGAGGGTCTCGATCGCTTGTCGCCGCGCCCGAAAAAGGTCGAAGGTGGCCGCCAGGGTCTCGGGCGAAGTGCACATCCCGCGGTAGTGACGCTGGCGCACACGCCGAATTGGGAGCTTCGACGATGGCTGGGCGTACGAGGCATCCACCATACCCGCCTGATCGAAATCGAAGGGCACGGGGAAGACGGGACCTGCTGGATTCCCTATCGGCACGCTGTTGTGACAACAATAGGGCTCGTCCGGCGGGGCGTTGGCGTAGCTCCAATCGGTATTTCCGACGAGGTACTGGAACATTTCGAACACGTTCCGGTCAGCGTCTCCATACTCGAACGGCGGAACGGTCGGTGCGCGGACGCGCATCCATCCGCTGCGCGCTGCCAGATCGTCCCAGTGCTCTAAGAAGAAGGCGAACCGCGTCGTGAGCGTATCGCCATGCTCCGAATCGACATACTCCACTCGGGCAAGCCGTGCGCGGAGGCTGAGGTCCGAGAGGAGTGCGTAGGTGCCGTAGACGAGGTATTCGAGGAGGAGGTACTGCTCGTAACTATTGAGGTCCTTGCAGTGGGCCGTCAGCGGGAGGTCGGCCTGCCCGGCAAACGGGGTTCTCTCGACCGTAGTGGAATCGAAGTGGAGCATGAAACCCGGGAATGAACAGATCCGGCTTGCGAGTCGCGACTTGCCTCGCGCCGAGATCTCGACGGGAATCGGCTCCCCATCACCAGCGATCAAGAGCGCCGAATGCGCGCGCCGCTCGCGCTCGGAGACCATCCGCCGGAAGGGAGCCTCGAGCCGGACCTGTAGGACCGAGTCGCTCCGAAAGAGGGGCTTCTGGGCAGCAGCCGGTTGCGTGAGAGACCCGACTGCAAAGGTGCCCACGACCGCCACCCGCGCTATGCGCCGAATCGTTCGTGACACAGCGTAAATTTACTGTACTGCGCGGTGGGCGGTCAGGGGCGCTCGGAGAGGGTCGAGGAGTCGCGTCCTGGCGGGCTAGTGACAGGTGCCGGCTCCGGAATCGGTGAAGGTCACACCAGACTCCGCGATGAACTCCCACGTGTAGCGGTCGGCGCCCAAGGTGAACTTGATCACGCCGTATCCGCCGTTGTAGCGCACCTCGCTGTTCGCGACCGCCGTGCCGATGATGCGCAGGCTGCGTCCGCCGTTCCCCACGACGAAT
>JBDHCY010000275.1:0-4925 GCA_039591795.1 Gemmatimonadota bacterium
GCATCCCTGTCTCCTTGGAGTTGTGGGTGGCGCAGGCTCGCCGTCGTCGCGATCTCGCGGAGGAAGCGGTCCGCCCCGACAGCCGCGGCGAGCTCGGGGCGCAGCACCTTGAGGGCCACCTTGCGGCGGTGCTTCAAGCCCTCCGCCACGAACACTGTGGCCATTCCACCAGCGCCCGGCTCACGCTCGAGCCGATACCGGCTTCCCAAGCCTGCTTGTAGCCGCTTTGAGTAGTCGCTCATCCTAGCGTCTCAACGCCGACAATACCGCTCCTCGACGGGACCAGCTAGGTCGTCCGCCGACCGCGAGTGCTCTTGCGACCTCCGGCTCCACCGCTACAATTGCCGCAGCTCCGCCTCCAGAGAGGATTCTCCGACGCTTCGGACTGGGCCCGCACGGGTGCGCCACACACGGAATCGCTCGAAGTGATGATCTGGGAGACGTGGGTGGATGTCAGCATCCCTTTCTGGGTGCACCGGCCTGATCTGTCGTATACGCCCGGGATGTGGCCACACCCCGGAGCCCCCTTCTCCACCCGGTGGTGAGGGGGGGCTCGCGATTCCAACATCTCGTTAGAGGTGATCAAGGGGCGCTGGTGGAGCGGTGATCCGGCCACAGCGAGGTGCTCCGCACGACTCCGACGGGTGCACCTCCAGCGTTTCCCAGCGGACTCCCAGACTCGACCGCTGGCGCGGCACTTCGTCTGGCCGCATTTTGCCGTTCCCAAGATCAATACCGCTCGGTGGAATGGCCGAGGGAGATTGGCATGGCCCACGATCGACTACAGTCGGCGCTCCTCTTCGTGGTGATCGCGCTGGTTGCTGCGTGCGGTGGCGGCAGTGACGTGGTGGTCCTCCGGGGCGGCCGCGTCATCGATCCGGAATCCGGACTCGACGCCGTGCGCAACGTGGTGATCCGGGACGGGACGATCGAGGCCGTGACGGACGAAGCGATCGAAGGTGATCGCATCATCGATGCGACGGGTCTCGTAGTGGCGCCCGGCTTCATCGATTTACACGAACACGCGCACAGCGAAGACGCGTATGCGCTGATGGTGCAGGACGGCGTGACATCGGCCTTCGAGCTGGAACTCGGGACAGGTGATGTCGCTGCATGGTATGCCGAGCGAGCGGGTGGGCAGATCGTCAACTACGGGGTCAGCATCGGCCACATTCGCGTGCGCATGATCGTGATGGGCGACGAAGGCGATCTCTTTCCGAGCGGGCCCGGTGGGGACACCGCCGCCTCCGCCGAGCAGATTGCGGAGATGGAACGGCTCATACGAGAGGGATTGTCACAGGGAGCTGTCGCGGCCGGCTTTGGGACGGCGTACACGCCTGCGGCGACCATGGACGAAATCGAAACGATGTTTCGGCTCGCCGCGGCGGAGAACGCGTCGGCGCATGTGCACGTGGGGGGTGGGCTCCAGGGCCTTCGTGAAACGATCGAGACAGCCAAGCGCGCTGGCGTCGCGTTGCATGTCGTGCATGCGAACTCGAGTGGAGGGGAGCAAACCGTAGCATTCCTTGAGATCATTGAAGAGGCGCTCGACGCGGGGCAGGATGTCACGACCGAGGCGTATCCGTACGCGGCCGGAATGACCAGCATCGAGAGCGCGTTGTTCGACGATTGGGAAGCCTGGGACGACTCGGCGTTTGCGTCATTCCAATGGGTCGAGACCGGAGAGCGGCTCACTCGCAAGACGTTTGGTTCGTATCGAGAACGCGGTGGTGAAGTGATCATTCATGACCGCACCGAAGAGATGACGCTCGCAGCGATCGCGACTCCGCTTACGATGATCGCGAGCGACGGGTTCTTCGTGAATGGTCGTGGCCATCCCCGAACATCGGGCACCTATGCAAAGGTGCTCGGGCACTACGTGCGCGAGCAGGGTGCCGTGGATCTCATGGACGCGCTGCGGCGGATGACGATTGAGCCAGCCAAGCGCCTCGAGGCGCGCGTGCCGGCGATGCGCGCCAAAGGGCGCGTGCAGGTCGGGGCCGACGCCGACCTGACGGTGTTCGATCCGGAAACCGTGATCGATCGGTCGACCTACTTGGATGCGACCATCCCATCCGAGGGAATCGAATACGTGTTCGTAAACGGCGTGCTGGTCGTGGACCAGGGTGCTCTCGTGCCGGGCGTGCGTCCGGGGCGCGCGGTCAGAGCCGAGGTGAGCCAGGCCGCCGAGGTCACGTCTGCCATGGGTCCTGCATGACCGATGCGATGCGGTACCTGGCCGCTGCCCTCGCCGACCGCTATGCCGTCGAGCGTGCGCTTGGCGCGGGCAGGATGGCCATTGTCGATCTCGCCACTGACTCCCTCGACGACCTGACGAAAAGTCCTCGTCGATCGACTCGAGCGGTGACGGAAGGAGATGCGTGATGCGAAGATATCCGGCGATGTGTCTCGGAGTCCTCCTGTTCTCCGCGACCACCAGCGTACCGGCCACCTTTTCCCAACAACCCGGAGAGATCAGCTACCACGATGAATCCGCGATGCCCCCGGGCATCATCGGCGAGCGCATCGTCAGCCTCATCGCCACGTTCAACTCGGCCGATCCGGCCGCGGTCGAGCAGTTTCTCCAGGAGGAGTGCACGGCCTCCTTCCGCGCCTTGGCGCCGATGGAACAGAGCCTCGAGGTGTGGGCGTCCATGCGACGACTGCGGGGGGAGCTGACGTTCCACAGTATTCGCACCTACAATCCGCCTCGACCAGGGCAGACCGTCGTCATCCTCAAGGACGGCAACTTTGGCGCGTGGCGCGCCTTCGTGCTGCAGTTCGACGAAGCCCAGGAGCATCGGATCTCGCGCATCCGCGTGAACGACGCGCGGACGCCCAGCAACGTGACCGAGCCGGCACTCACGCAGGCGGGACTGACGGATGAGGTGGCAGCCCTGCTGGACCGCACGTGCGCGCGGGACGTGTTTTCGGGAACGGTCCTGATTGCGATGGGAGAGGAAGTCATCTTCTCCCACGCCTGCGGCGAAGCCAGCAAGCGGTTTCACGCCCCCAACGATCTCGAGACGAAGTTCAACCTCGGCTCGATGAACAAGATGTTCACGTCCACTGCCATCATGAAGCTGGTGGAGCGGGGCCTCGTCTCCGTGGATGATCCGATCTCGAAGCACGTGGACGAGTCGTGGCTGCCAAAGGAAGTGACGGACAGGATCACCGTGCACCACCTTCTCACCCACACGTCCGGACTGGGCAGCTACTTCAACGACACCTACTGGCGCAGCTCGCGGGCACTGTATCGCACGCTCGACGACTACAAGCCGCTGATCCGCGACGAGCGCCCGGCCTTCGAGCCAGGCACCGACTACCGCTACAGCAACACCGGGATGTTCCTGCTCGGCGTGGTGATCGAAAGCGCCACGGATCAGTCCTACTTCGACTACGTCAGGGAGCACATCTACCAGCCGGCCGGGATGGATCACTCGGACAGCGACGAGATGGACTATCCTGTCGAGAATCTGGCGATCGGCTACGACCACGCGCCAACCTCCCCTTGGCAGTACGAGAACAACCTCTACAAGCACGTCATCAAGGGCGGCCCTGCTGGCGGCGGGTTCTCCACCGTCGGCGATCTGCACCGGTTCGCCCTGGGCCTGCTCTCGGGTGCGCTGGTCTCACAGGAATCGCGCGCTCGCATGTGGAAGGACCACGTTGGCGAGGGCTACGGCTACGGTTTTGGGATCCAGGAAGGACCGAACGGGAAGGTTGTGGGGCACAGCGGCGGATTCGCAGGGATCAACGCCAACCTCGACATCATGCTCGACCGCGGGTACATCGTGGCCGTCATGTCAAACTACGGTGGAGCGGCGAATCCCATCGCGAGTCGGATCGCGTCGCTGATTGCGCGACTGCCTAGGGACGGAGCGTAGGGCGGGTCGAGCACGAACTCGGCGCGGGGCCACCTTTCACTGCCTGTTCGATCTCTCCCGCGCTACCGTGCTCGATCCCACTTACTCAGGGCTCGAACTGCTCGATGAAGTAGACGCGGTGCCATCCTGACCCAATGCGTGCTGGGCCTCGAGCTGCGCACTCATCTCCTTGCTCAAGGTGCGATGGTGCGTCTTCACCTCCTCCAGCTCCCACTCGAATGACGCGATGCGATCGGTGACGTCGAGCAGACCCCTCACGCGCTCGTCACGCCTCGCCTGGTAGTCGGCCAGCGCGGCATCGCGGCCCCGAGCCACGGCTCGAGCGAGGAACTCGGCTTCTCTGAGGGCGTCGGTGATCCCGTGCGCCGTGATCGGATCGCGAAAATAGCCGGCGTCGCCCACCAGAGCCCAGCCCGGCCCGGTGGCACGCCGGAGGAAGCCGGGCGTACCGGCGAAGGCCCGGAGCTTCCCGGGACCGTCGCTTTCCGCAACGCTGCCGGCGAGCTCGTGTGACACCTCGCGCAATGCCTCGTGGTACAGCAGTTCCAACCCACGATTCCGCCCGCTCTCAAAGCGGGATTGGGGAAGCGACACGAAGACACACGTCTCCCCGTCGTTCGTCGGGATCGACCCCACGCCGGCGTTCACACAGTAGAACCATTGAAAGCCCTCGAAGGTGAGGCCCCGCCAATAGCCGTAAACCGAAGCCGAGGTGTGAGCGACTGTGTAGTCCAGGGGAGCCTCGACGAGGCGTGCCACGCGCGATCGGGCACCGTCGGCGCCGATCACAAGATCGGCGCCGACGTCAATGACGCCGCCATCGGCTCCGCGGATCGTGGCGCCGCGAACGCGACTTTGTGGATCCCGAAGGAGATCGACGACCGACTGACCGTGGACGACCTCCGCACCGGCGGCCGCTGCTGCGTCGGCCAGGACGGGGTCCAACACCGTCCTGCGCGGGGCACATAACGCGTCTACGCCGTCCCGCTCCTTGATCGGGATCGTGATGCGCTCGCCCCCGTAGTGAAACGTGGTGCT
>JBDHCY010000276.1:0-4923 GCA_039591795.1 Gemmatimonadota bacterium
GACGATGTGTTGAAGGGGCGGATGCCCGGCCTGCCCCAGCCGGACGCTGTCTTGCTCACCATCGATGCGACGAACCTCAGTCGCAATCTCACGCTCGCAGCCCCAGTGCTTTCGCTTGGCGTGCCGACGCTCGTCGTCCTCACCATGGCCGACGAGCTCCGAGCACGTGGCGGTGACGTCGACGCGGCTGCGCTGGCACACCAGCTCGGGGCGCCGGTGACCCTTGTCAGTGCCACGCGTGGCGAGGGACTCGAAACGATCACCAAGTTCCTCAAGGGAACGCTCGCGGTGCCGGCTCCCGTCGAGCTTCCTGTGCTGCAAAACGTTCCAGCGTGCCGCCAGTGGGCCGGACGATTGACCGATCGCTCGGCATATCGCGCGCCGGCGCCGCCGCTCTGGACACGACGCCTGGACGCCGTCTTCCTGCACCCTCTGGCCGGGCCTCTGGTCTTCGCCGGGGTCGTCGTGGCTGTGTTTCAGACGATCTTTACGGCGGCATTACCACTCATCGACGGCGTCGAGGCGCTGGTCGCCGCTTCCGGCAGCTGGGTCGGGAATGCCCTGCCCCCCTCGTGGGTGCGCGACCTCCTCGTGCAGGGTGTCTGGGCGGGCGTCGGGTCGGTGGTCGTGTTCCTTCCGCAGATTCTGCTCCTCTTCCTCTTCATCGGGATCCTCGAGGATTCGGGTTATCTCGCGCGTGCCGCCCTGATCGCCGATCGCACCATGGCCAAGGTCGGCTTGCAGGGGAAATCGTTCATTCCCCTGCTCTCCGCCTACGCCTGTGCGGTCCCCGCGATTCTGGCCACCCGGACCATCGAGAATCGGCGTGACCGCCTCGCCACGATTCTGATCGCGCCGTTCATGACCTGCGCCGCCCGGCTGCCGGTCTATACGCTCATCATCGCCGCCTTCCTACCGGCGGCGCCCCTGCTCGGGCCGTTCCTCGGGACGCGGGCTGCGGCACTCCTCGGCCTCTACCTCCTCGGTTTTCTCGCGGCAGTGGCAACGGCACGGCTCCTCAAGTCCACGGTGCTCAAGAGCGACCGGACGCCATTCGTGCTCGAGCTGCCGCCCTACCGGTGGCCCACGTTTCGCTCGCTGGGACTCCGACTCGTCGACAGGACCAAGGTGTTCCTCGCGCGCGCGGGCACCATCATCCTCGCCGTGGCGGTCGGCCTCTGGCTCTTCGCCCACTTGCCGTTGACGGACGGCCGGGCGCCGGAGATCAGCGAGAGCGTCGCCGGCACGCTCGGGAGAGCCGTCGAGCCAGCGATCGCCCCTCTCGGCTTCGACTGGAAGATCGGGATCGGGCTCGTGACTTCACTGGCCGCCCGCGAGGTGATCGTCGGTACGCTGGGAACGATCCACGGTATCGAGGGGGACGAGGGCTCGCTCGGCCTTCAGGAGGCCCTACGGCACGACCTCACACCAGGCGGCGCCGTCGCACTCCTCGTCTTCTTCGCCTTCGCGATGCAGTGCATGTCCACGATCGCCGTGGTCCGACGAGAGACTGGTGGCTGGAAGTATCCGCTTGCACAGTTCGGCTACATGCTCGGGCTGGCATATGCGGGTGCCTGGATCGCGAACACCCTGATCAGCCGGCTGGTCTGACGCCGGTTAGGGAGCCCAGCGACAATCAAGGGATTCCGAGCAGCTTGTGCAGCTGAACGCTCAGATGCCAGTCAGGATGCCCGAGACAGTATGCCGCCGCCAGCTCGGTGTTGCGCTCGAGGTCCGGGCCGTCCATCGGTTGGAGAAAGAAGTGCTGGAAGGCCATGCTCACAAACTGTTCGGGCGGTGCGCCTTCTTGGGGATAGACGAGCTTCAGTTCCTCGCCCGCCTCGAGGACCAGGTCCGCTCCGGCCTTGGGACTCACGGTGACCCAATCGACCCCCGGGGGCACAGGCAGCGTTCCGTTGGTCTCGACGGCCACTTCGAACCCCTCCCGCTGTAGCGCGGCAACGAGCGGAGCGTCGAGCTGGAGGAGCGGCTCGCCGCCGGTGCAAACCACATAGGGACGGGCTGGCCCATCCTCCCGCCAGCATGCCTGGACCACGGCGGCGACCGACGACGCGTCGACGAACCGTCCTCCCCCGGGGCCATCCGTACCGACGAAGTCGGTGTCGCAGAATCTGCAGACCGCAGCCGCTCTATCTGCCTCGCGTCCAGTCCAGAGATTGCACCCGGTGAATCGGAGCAGCACCGCCGGCCGGCCGGTCCGTGCCCCTTCGCCTTGGAGCGTGTAGTAGATCTCCTTGACCGTGTAGCTCATGCGCGCGACGGGGTGGAGTGACGATAGGCGACCGGGTCCACGGCGCCGACCTCCGCGAATCCCTTCAGGCGGAGCACACAGGCATCACACCGGCCACATGCTTCGCCAGCCGTGGGGTCGTAGCAGCTCGTCGTCAGGGCGTAGTCGATGCCCAGGCTGAGCCCCTGCCGAATGATCTCCGCCTTGCGAAGATCAACGAGGGGCGCGCGAATCCGAAAGCGCCGGCCGCCTTCGGCACCCGCTCGCGTCGCGAGATCGGCAAGTCGTTGAAACGCATCGAGAAACTCAGGGCGACAATCAGGATAGCCGCTGAAGTCGAGCGCGTTCACACCGATGACAATGTCGCTCGCACCGAGCACCTCGGCCCACGCGAGCGCGTAGGCCAGGAAGATCGTGTTTCGCGCCGGGACGTAGGTCGCCGGAATCCCGCTTCCGATCTCGCCGTCGGTCCGGTCTTTGGGCACGTCGATCTCGTCGGTGAGCGCGGAGCCGCCGAATGCACGCAGGTCGATGTCCACGACTCGATGCTCCTCGACCGAGAGTGCCTCCGCTACTCGTCTGGCGGCATCAACTTCGACGGCATGCCGCTGTCCATAGCGAAAGGTGAGCGCGTAGAGTGCGAGGCCGTCCGCTTGCGCCATCGCGGCGGCGGTCGCCGAGTCCAACCCCCCGCTCAAGAGAACGACTGCGGAGCTCATCGCTTTGGTCCACTCGCGCCGCGTGGCGACCGACTCGGCGCCCGTCGTGCCCCAGTCTTCGACTCGCGGCGCGCTTCCGCGACGATGGCGATCCCGCCACGGACGTTTTGAGCGACCCGCACTGTGACTGCACGGGGAGCGATTGCGTAGACGATGTCGTCGGCGATACGGGCGGCGAGGTTTTCGCAAAAGGCTCCCTCGTCGCGGAACGACCAGAGGTAGTACTTGAAGGCCTTCGACTCGATGCAGTGACGATCCGGAGCGTACTCGACCGTCACCGTGCCGAAGTCTGGCTGCCCGGTGCGAGGGCAGATCGAAGTGAACTCCGTGCCGTGGAGGGTGACGCTCAGGACGTCGGGCGCGGGGAGGGCCTCGGCACGCAGCACCTCACGCGCCTCGTCAGGGCTCGTCGGAGGCGGCAGAGGGCCACTGGAAGGAAGACGGCGGGGCGACCTGGCCATAGCGCGAAAGCTATGCCCCGGTGCGCCCCGCCGGGAGGAACCGCTCAGCTCTCAGGTCGTCTTACGACCACTCCACCGTTCGTGGTCTTCGCACGAATCAGCGGTCCACCATTCCCCAAGTCGAGAGTGATCTCGCGACTGATCCTCCCCTCGACCGTGATCGGGAAGCCGAACTGAATTCCCCCGTTCACGGTGCCCGTCTCGAGGCGTGCGGAGTATCCCTCGGGGACCGTGAGGTGCACGCCGCCGTTGGTGGTGCGCACATTGAGCCCGCTTCCCTCCCACGTCGACCCAGACAGCACGACGTGCAAGCCGCCGTTGGTCGTCTCGCCGCGGACATCACCACCCACACGGTCGAGGTGGAGGCCTCCGTTCGTGGTGTGAAGCTCCATGGTGCCCCGCACGCCAGCCACTTCCACACCCCCGTTGTGGGCTTCGAGGGTGAGGTTGGTGCTTCGTGGCACGGAGATCTCGTAGCTCACGGCCCATCGGTTGGACTCGCCCTCGGCCCGGATGGCGCCCTCGGTCACGATACGCACACCGTTCACGCGGTCGCGCGCTTCCTCTTCGGTATCGGCCCACGCTTGCACGCGCGCGCGGATCCTGATCTCGTTGCGGTCCCAGGCCTCGACCGAAACGCCTCCGTTCCGACCGCCGTCCACTTCGAGGCGCTGTCGACTGGGGATCGTCATCTCGCGGATCTCACAATAGCGCGCGCGGTCGCCAGACCAGTCGTCACAGGAGGGATCCCGTTCCCGCGTCACGTCTTGTGCGGCCAGCGCGGGGCTCAGCGCGAGCAGCACCGCAGCGAGGGGAACAGTCGTCATGCTTCGTGGCGTCGTCACTAGGGCCTCCGGTGCAGGACATCGGGGTGCGCAGGTGCCCCCCGGTCAGCGTGTTCGACCGTCCGGAACGCTAAAGGGTTGGAAACCGGCCCGTGGGCGGTCGGTGGAAGCAGCCGGCATTCATCGTGGTGACTCGAGATCGGGACGCAGCTCAGCACTGTGCCACCACTTGGCCGACCGCGATGGGGGTTGAGTACCCAAGTACCTGTGACTGTTGCACTTACACATCATTCACGGAGCCCAGGTCACTCTTGGCTCCGCCGCGAGCCGTGTCCACGGCACACCAGATGCATAGATTGACATCAATGGAACGGACGCCGCTCTTTCAACGCGAGACGCACGGAATCCGGGTGAGTGTCCAGCCGGTCTACCTGCCGGCCGACTCCCGACCCGAGCAGGCGCACTTCGTCTACGCGTACTTCGTCAAGATCGAAAACAGAGGCAGCCAGCCGGCGCAGCTCGTCCGTCGGTTCTGGCACATCCACGATCCCGAGGGGGGCGATACCGAGATCGAGGGTGAGGGCGTCGTGGGCGAGCAGCCGCTGCTCGCGCCCGGCACCGTCCACGAATACAACAGCTATTGCGTCCTCAACGGACCGCTCGGGCACATGGAAGGCCGCTACCACTTCTCCCGACCCGACGGCTCC
>JBDHCY010000277.1:0-4905 GCA_039591795.1 Gemmatimonadota bacterium
CAAAGTGAGCCTGTTGTACTGGCACGCCGACGCATACACCGGCTCGGAGCAGGGGTCCGGAGTGGCGTTCGCGTCGCATTGGTTCTTCGCGGACAAATACATCCCCTATCTCTTGTTCGGATTCTCGGACGGGAACGGCGCCAACACCCTTGCGAAGTCCACGGTCACGCTCGGGCACGGCCTGCGCTTCTTGAGCCACGACATTCTGGGCACCTCGGTCAATTGGACCCGGCCACCAGGCGGGCTGCGCGATCAGTACACGGCCGAGGTCTACTACCGATTCACCGTGACCGAACGCCTAGCGGTCACACCCGACCTCCAGTGGGTGGTCAATCCGTCGCTCAACACCGCTGTGGGCTCGCTGCTCTACTTCGGGCTGCGGATGCGGGCTACGATGTGAAACGGGGAGCTCGATGGGCGAGCTCTTTGGAGGACAACCACCGCAACCGAGGAACCAGGCGATGAAGAAGCCCGTGCTGACTGCGCTCGCTGGCGTGGCAGTGATGGCGTCGGCCGCGCATGCCCAGACCACGTTCACGTTCGGCGGCTACGTCAAGATGGACGCGATGCAGTCGGCGTACCACAACGGATCAGTGGCGAGCGGCAACGCGCTGCGCGATTTTCATTTCCCCGCCGCCATTCCGGTGGGTGGCGAGTCGGACGTCTTCTTCACGAACGACTACCACGCCAAAGAATCGCGTTTCCACCTCGGTACCCGAAGTACGATCGGCGAACACACCCTTCGTGCCTACGTCGAGATGGATTTTCTCCTTGCCGGCCAGGGTGACGAGCGGGTCAGCAACTCGTTCAACCCGCGCCTGCGCCATTTCTACTTCCAGTTCGACAGGTGGCTCTTCGGCCAGACCTGGACCACGTTCCAGATCCTGGACATCCCGGAAGACCTCGACTTCGCAGGCGCGGCCGATGGCATCATCTTCAACCGTCAGCCACAGATTCGTTTCTCGACTAGGTCGTGGCAGTTCGCGGTCGAGAACTCCGAAACGACGCTCGACCCGACGGGCGGCGGGAGCCGCGTCACGAGCCCGAGCGCGTTCGCTCCCGACATCGTGGTTCGCTACAACTTCGGCGGCGACTGGGGCCACCTGTCGATTGCCGGGCTGCTGCGACAGCTGAACCACGAGTTCGAGGTCGCCGACACCACGAAGAACGAGAAGGAGATGGCCCTCGGGGGCACGTTTGGCGGCCGCATCGCCGTCGGCGCACGCGACGACCTGCGGTTCCAGCTCTCGGGCGGGACCGGGATCGGGAGATACGGCGCGTTGAACTTCGCGAACGGTGCCGCCATCCGCTCGGACAATACGCTCCGGGCCACGCCGTCGTTCCTGGGATTCGCAGGCTTCCGGCATTTCTGGAGCGAGAAAGTGCGGAGCAACGTCAACGCGGCGGCGATCTTCGTCGACAACGATGCCGCCGTGGCCGGCGACGGAGTGAACAAGGCGGCATACAGCTTCTCGGCGAACGTGATCTACTCCCCGATGCCCGCCCTGGCGTTCGGGGTGGAGCTGATGCGCGGCTATCGCAAGCTCGAGTCCGGCACGACGGGCAAGTTCGATCGGCTGCAGTTCTCAGGAAAGTACGACTTCAGCTTCTCTTTTACGTCCAATTCCGGCGCCGACTGATTACTTTGCCGCACGGTCCATGACTCACTTCGCGAGGAACGCATCATGACACACCGTCTGCTCACTGCCGCCGCGTTGGCCCTCACGAGCGCCGCCATCGCCACGCCGGCCGACGCGCAGGATGAGAAGCGCCTGAAGGAGATCGAATACGTCATCGCGACCATGACCGAGAAGGACTCCGGCATGGTGAAGTGGTTCAAGGAGGCGTACGGGTACGCCGTCTTCCCCAACGTGGGCAAGGCCGGGCTCGGGATCGGCGGCGCACATGGCAACGGCATCGTCTACCAGGCCGGCAATCCGGTCGGCAAGACCGAGCTCAAACAGGTCACCGTGGGCTTCCAGGCGGGCGGGCAGTCGTTCGTCGAAGTGGTCTTCTTCAAGGACAAGACGGCGTTCGACGATTTCACGCGCGGCAACTTCGAGTTCGGTGCCCAGGTCTCCGCGGTCGCGTTTACGGCCGGCGCGTCGGCCAAGCTCGCCTACAACGGCGGGGTGGCGATCGTCACGATGGCCAAGGGTGGCCTGATGTACGAGGCGACCGTTGGCGGTCAGAAGTTCAAGTACGAGGCGTACGAGAAGCAGTAGCGGGGGCACCGCTCGCCACGGTCGCCGGTCGGCCAGCGCGTCCCGTCGGCGCGAATTAGAGGAGTCCTTATGTCGGTATTCCCTCGCCGGTCCCGCTGCGTCGTCGTGGGCCTCTCCCTCACCCTCTCGGCGGTGCGTCTGCAGGGGCAGCAGGACGTAGACGAGATCGCCCGGCAGATGTCCAACCCGACCCTGCCGCTCATGAACATCACGACCCTGGTCGACTACACCGGCTACAAAGGCGACTTGCCCGGCGCGGCCGACCAGTCGTCGTGGACCCTGTTGTTCCAGCCGCCGTTGCCGTTCCCGGTCTCGGACGAGTTCAACCTCATCTTTCGGCCGGCGATTCCGTTTCTGTTCAATCAACCCGTCCCGACCTTGAACGGCTTCGAATCCGCAGGAGTCAACCTCGGCAACATCGGGTACGATCTGCTGCTCGGTGGCACCACGAGTGGTGGGGTCCTGCGTGGCGTCGGCCTCGTCGGAACGATTCCCACGGCGACCGACGAGACGATCCGAGCGAACTGGGCCGTCGG
Source organism: Gemmatimonadota bacterium (assembly GCA_039591795.1). Classification (GTDB taxonomy): domain Bacteria; phylum Gemmatimonadota; class Gemmatimonadetes; order Gemmatimonadales; family GWC2-71-9; genus JBDHCY01. The sequence goes on from JBDHCY010000277.1 coordinate 2,762, forward strand.
ACCCGAGGCGGTCGTCGGGCTGATGAAACCGTGGGGGGTGTTTCTGCTGCTCGGCACCCAGTCCTGGGACGTGAGCGGCTCGACCAAGACGTCACGCCTCGGCGGGCAGTACGCGCTCGCGTTCTCGCTACCCGGTGGTTGGCAGATCGTATCGTCGGCGCCGTTCACCTACAACTGGGACACCGAACAGCTCACTCTGCCGCTCGGCGCCGGGCCGTTCAAGACGGTCATGGTCGGAGCGACGCCGGTCAAGCTGGGTTTGCAGGCGTGGTACTACGTCGCTCAGCCCGACGCCTTCGGTCAGGAGTGGCAGCTTCGGTTGCAGGTACAACCGAGCGTGCGGCGGCCATGGTGAGCGACCAACGGTGGCCAGGACACAGCGATGACTAGGGAGGACCCAATGAGGACGCTTTCTTTGGCAGTGACCGCCCTGATGTTCCTGGCCGTCCCGGCGGCCACGCAGGACGCGCCGAATCGCATCCTCTTCACCAACGTCAACGTCTTCGACGGCGTCAACGACCAGCTGCACGCGGGGATGAGCGTGCTCGTTGAGGACAACATGATCGCGCAGGTGGGTCGGTCGATCTCCGCCGGCGATGCCATGGTCATCGACGGCGGCGGGCGAACGCTGTTGCCGGGTCTCATCGACAGCCACGTGCACATCAACGCGTACATGGACGGCAACATCCTCAGCTGGCAGAGCACCACCTGGGAAGAGATGGGTGCGCGTGCGGTTGCGTTCGTACAGGAGTCGATGGCGATGGGGTTCACGACCTTGCGCGACATGTGTGGCGCGCACGAGGGCCTGAAGAAGGTCATCGACGAGGGATTGCTGCCAGGTCCGAGACTCTACCTGGCGGGAGCCTGCCTCGGACAGACCTCGGGCCATGGTGACTGGGGCATCGCGGGCCAGAGAAAGGGGGAGAGCAATCTGGAACGACTGGAGGTGACCCGGGTCGTCGATGGTCGCGACGAAATGCTGCAAGGCGCACGCCGCAACTTCGCGCTGGGCGCCCACTACCTCAAGCTCATGGTCAGCGGTGGCGTGACCTCGATCAAGGATCCGATCTACGGCTCGCAGCTGAGCGACGACGAAATCCTCGCCGCGGTCGAGACGGCCGAGGACTGGGGCACCTATGTTGGCGTCCATGTTCACCAGGACGCCGACATCAGGCGCGTCCTCGACCTCGGCGTGAAGGTGATCGACCACGGGATGACCATCTCCGAGGAGACCATGCAGAAGCTGGTCGCCAAGGGAGCCTTCTACTCTCCGAACCTCTCCGCCCTCACCCCTGAGGCACAGGCGCACCCGATGCACCAGGATCCGACCTTCCCGCCCACGGTGAAGTACATGTGGCTGGTGAACGCCAGTGCCGGGGTTTACGACCTAATCCGCGAGTACGAGCCGAAGATCGTCTTCGACTCTGACTACATCCTGCTCACCGGCGTGCCGTACCGCCAGGCGATCGACTTCGCCAAGTTCAATATTGCAAGGGAGTTCGGCAACTTCTGGGCGCTCAAGATGATGACCTCCAATGGCGGTGAGCTGGCCGCCCTCACCGGTCCCGAGAACCCCTATCCCGATGGCAAGCTCGGCGTGATTGAACCGGGCGCCTATGCGGACATTCTGATCGTGGACGGGAACCCCCTGGAGGACATCGCGGCGATCGGCGGCAACTCCAAGTGGTTCGACGCGGAGCCGCGCGGGCAGGACGTTCCGTCCATCCGGTTGATCATGAAGGACGGGAAGATCTACAAGAACACGTTGGAGAACTGACAGGGGTCACGAAGGTCGCGCCAAGCAGAGTGTCAACACGTGAACGAGAGGTGATCGTGAGGAGACAGCTGATCTTCCTAGGGCTTGCGGTGGTCACGGCTGCGTCCTGCGCTTCCCAGGGTTCAGACGGGACCCCGTCGAACGCCGATATCGACGCGCGGATCGCGCGACTGGTGGAGATGGCCGATCCCCGCTCGCCGGAGGCGCGGGCCACCGAGGACGGCGAGATCCGTACACGCCTTGGTGGCGGGATCATCGTGGATGCCCTGGCTGTCGGTGGTGTTGGGATGGAGACCATCGGCTTCACCGAGCAGCACTTCGCGGACCTCGCCGCGCACGAGCACCAGTACGGCATGACCGTGTTCAA
>JBDHCY010000278.1:0-4901 GCA_039591795.1 Gemmatimonadota bacterium
AGGATCCGAGCCGCCTATGCGGGCGCCTTGCATCGGATCCCACGCTACCGGCAGAAGCTCCTGTGGATTCCGATCGAAAACCGACCGGTGTGGGTCGACGATCCGGACTTCAGCCTCGACTACCACATCCGGCACGTGAGCCTGCCGCGGCCCGGGGGTGAGGAGGACCTCCGACGGGTCGCCTCTCGGGTCATCGCCAATCATCTCGATCGCCACCGGCCGCTCTGGGAGATCTGGGTGGTCGAAGGCATGCAGCACGATCGCTTCGCGATCATTGCCAAGACCCACCACTGCATGCTGGACGGCTCGGCGGGTGTCGAGATGGCGCAAGTCCTGCTCTCACCCTCACCGGACGCCGAGATCGCAGAAGCAGAGCCTTGGACGCCCCGCGCCATTCCGACTCGCCAGCAGCTCGCACGCGGTGAAGCCTGGCGCTACGCGACGTTGCCACTCCGCGCGCTGCGCGGGTTGCGAGAGTTCAGGCAGGAAACGGAGGACGTGGCGGCCGAGATCGGAAGCCGCGTGGGAGCCCTGCGCGACTTCTTCCAGATCACGACGAGCGTGGCTTCCGACACTCCGATCAACGGGAGGCTGGGTCCGCATCGCCGCTTCGACTGGCTGAACATGTCCCTGGCGGACGTCAAGGCCGTGCGCGGCAAGATGGGCTGTACCGTCAACGACGTGTTCCTGGCCACCGTCACGGGGGCTTGTCGCGAGTATCTACAGGGGCGTGATTTCGTACTCGACGACATCATCTTTCGGGCCTCCACCCCGGTCAGCATGCGGGCCAAGGACGATCACAGCCAGGTGGGGAATCGTGTCTCGAACTGGTTCGTCGATCTGCCCGTCGCCGAAGCCAGCCGAGCGGGGCAGCTCCAGGCCATTCATGCAGAGACGGAGCGACTCAAGGAGTCGCGCCAGGCCATGGGGATGGAGATGTTCATGGCCGCGGCGGAGTTCGCGCCGTCGGGAATTCTCGCCCTCGGTGCTGGACTGGCTTCGGCCCCGGTCAACCTCATCGTGACGAACGTCCCCGGGCCACAGTTCCCGCTCTACATGCTCGGTAGCCGCCTGCTGGCGATGATCCCCATGGTGCCCCTCCTCGAGAACATCGGCCTCGGGATCGCCTTGATGAGCTACGACGGCAGGGTCTTCTGGGGCTTCAACGCCGATTACGACCTGGTCCCCGATCTCGAGCACTTCGTCGTTCTCATCGAGCGCTCCTTCGCGGAGCTCGCAGCGGCGGCGGGAGTGGAGATCTCGAGCTCGATCGGAAGCGAAGCGACCGTCCGATCGGAGCTCTTCCCGACCGCCGAAGGCAGCCAGGTGCGGGCTGGAGCTCAGGAGTGAAGTGGAGGAGAGACTCTTGAGTGACGGAGCGGAGCAGGGCAGCGGCTTTCTCGCGAGCGTCAACCGGATGATCGACGAAGCGGTCGCCCGGCTCGAACTTCCCGATGGGCTGGCCGAGCAGATCCGGGTCTGCAATTCCGTCTACCACGTTCGCTTCTACCTGAAGCTGCGAGGCCGCTATCAGATGTTCGAGGGCTGGCGAGCCACGCACAGCGAGCACCGGCTGCCCGCGAAGGGTGGCCTCCGCTTCGCTCCGGGCGTCAACGCCGACGAAGTCGAGGCCCTCGCCGCGCTCATGACCTTCAAGTGCGCCGTCGTGGACGTTCCCTTTGGTGGATCGAAGGGCGGGCTGCGAATCGATCCGCGCGAATGGGATCGCGACGAGCTCGAGCGCATCGTCCGGCGCTTCACGATCGAGCTCGAGCGAAAGGGCTACATCAGCCCCAGCCAGAACGTGCCGGCACCCGACATGGGAACGGGCGAGCGGGAGATGGCCTGGATCGCGAACACCTATCGCACCCTGCACCCCGAGGACATCGACGCCGAGGCCTGTGTCACCGGCAAGCCGCCCGCGATGGGCGGCATCCGCGGCCGCGTCGAAGCGACCGGAAGGGGCGTGAAGTACGGTCTCGAAGAGTTCTTTCGTCACCCGGAGGCCCGGCAGGCCGCAGGGCTCGACGGTGGCCTCGAGGGCAAGCGAATCGTCGTTCAAGGGCTCGGCAATGTCGGCTACTACGCGTCGAAGCTGCTCGAGGAGACAGACGGTGCGCGCATCGTCGCCATCATCGAACGCGACGGCGCCCTCGTCGACGAAGGCGGCCTGCACGTAGAAGACGTTCATCAGCACATGCAGGAGACGGGCGGGGTCAGCGGATTCGCCGGTGCGGAGCATGTGGCGGACGGGATGGCCGTGCTCGAGCACGACTGCGACGTCCTGATCCCGGCGGCCATCGAGAGCCAGATCACGACGGCCAACGCGTCGCGGATCCGGGCGCGGGTGGTCGCCGAGGCCGCGAACGGGCCGGTCACCTTCGAGGCCGACCATGTCCTCCGGGAAGCCGGTCGCGTGGTGATCCCCGACTTGTACCTCAACGCGGGCGGCGTCACGGTTTCGTACTTCGAGTGGATCAAGAACCTCTCGAAGATGCGCTTCGGTCGCATGGAGCGTCGAATCGTCGAGAACCGTACGAACGCCCTCGTCGACACCTTCGAGAGCATGGTGGGTCATGCCGTGCCGGAGCCGCTCGAGAAGGGTCTCCGCGGCGAGGTGGACGAGCTCAACCTCGTCCGCTCGGGCCTGGACGACACCATGCGGACCGCCTACCAGTTCATGCACGAAACATGGCAGGCGAACGACGACATCCCGGATCTACGCACGGCGGCCTACGTGGTGGCGATCAAGAAGATCGCCCACGCCTACGCCGAGTACCTGATCCACTGAGCCACGGCGCGGGCGAACCGGCGCCCGTCATTCTCCAGCGGCCTCGTCCGAGCGGCCGAGCACGTGGTGTACGGCGACCGTGATGCGCGCCGGCACCGTGGTCTCGATGAACTCGGTCAGCACCTCGACGAATCGCTCGGGCGCCTCGCAGTGGGGGTAGTGACCGACCCCCTCGAAGATCTCGAGTCGGCTGGTGGGTATCGCGGTGTGGGCCGCGTGGGCGTGCTCGACCGGGATGATCGGATCCGCGTCTCCCCAGACGATGAGCGTCGGCACCTCGTCGGCCAGGTGCAGGCGATTGGCGGCGCTGACGGCCTGGCCGCGCGGATCCACCACCGCGCGCAGGGTGCGCAGGAAGGCGCGACGGGCGCCGTCGTCGGCGAGCGACGCGTAGCTGCGCCACAGCTCCGCCACCACCGGCGCCGGTCGCAGCCCCACGCGAGCGATACCGCTGCCGATCGACTCGATCGTCTGTCGCACGGGCTTCGCGCAGGCCAGGCGCAGCACCGCGTCGGAGCTGGGCAGGCTGAGGAAGCGCAGGATCGGGTTCACTTCGCGGCCGAGCCCGCCACTTCCCACCAACACGAGCCGCTCGGTGCGCTCCGGGTACTGGTAGGAGAACTGCATCGCTACGCCGCCGCCGAGCGATTGGCCCACCACCGTGGCGCGTTCGTGGCCGAGCGCGACCAGCAGATCGCGCAGGGTGGACGCGAAGGCTCCGAGCGAGTAGTCGCCCAGCGGCTTGTCCGAGCTGCCGTGCCCCAGCAGGTCGGGTGCCACCACCGTGAACTCCTTCGTGAGCCCGGGAATCACCTGCCGCCAGGTCGCGGCGCTGCCCGCCATGCCGTGGATCAGCAGCAGGACCGGACCCGTGCCCGCGCTGAGGTACGAGATGCGCTGGTCGTGGATGGTGAGCTCGTGCAGGTCCATGGCTGGAGTGTCGCAGTCGCGAGCCGATCGGGCCATGTCACCTGGCTCGCGGCTCGGGAGGCCAGGGCATCCATCGGGTGTTGTTCTCGCTGATCGACGCTCTATCGGCGGCCGCTTCCGGACGCGATGTGCCGGAAACGCGGCTTCTCCCTACCCTGCCAGTGACGGGGCGCGCTCGTGCGCAAGGCATCGATGACGCACGGCCCGGAGATACGATGATTCCACTCCGGTCGATGCCTGCGCCGCCGAAGCGGCTCCTGTGGCTGGCGTCGGGGTTCCTGCTCCCGCTCGCTTGCGCCGGGCAGGTTCGCGCCGAGGACTGCCTCGCAGCCGGCGACCTGACCTGGACCGCGCCCGACCGGGGAGCCTGGAGCTCCTGCGACCCTGATGCGAACGACGACTTCTTCGCCAACGGCTTCACGATCACCGTGGCCGCGGACTTCGAGATTGCGGGCTCGATCGAGGCGGATGCCGGCGGCCGGCTGGTGATCCCGGCGGGGCGCACACTCCGGGCGCTCGGTGCGCTGCGGGCCGACGGCGGCGGAACGCTCGAGCTCTCGGGCTCGACGCGCTACGTCGGCCGGGTCGCCAGCGTCGAGTGGCTCTCCGACACGGCCATCGTCAGCGTGCCCGGTCTGTGGTCGGGACAGGTGGTCGCGAACGACTACCTGCACCTGACCGACGAATACGGACCGGTGGCCTTCCCCCTCTCGGGTCCGGTGCAGACGTCGTCCGGTCCCCCCATCACGGGTGCGACGCGTCCGGCCTATGCCCGTGGGTGGATGTTCCGCATCACCGCGGTCTCGGGCTCGCAGCTCACGATCTCCCTCGACGACTGGGACGGCGAGGGCACTCCCTACGTGGGGACTCGCGGCGCCGGCGGGGTCGGCATCGAGGTGACCTCCGCGGGAGCCGCGACCGGCTTCAACGGCACCGTCACGGAGCTCGTTGCGGCGAGCGGAACCCTCGACGTGCTCGCGTCGGGCGACCTCACGGATCAGTACGTCGAGATCGTGGCGGGTCCGTGCCGGGGGAAGCTCGCGAAGATCGTCGGGTCCACGGACGCGGGGACCGGGAACGACGACACGCTCTACGTCGCGGGGCCCTGGTTGTCTCCCGCTGGAACGGATTGCGGATCGGGGCCCGCCTGGATCGACGTCCACTACGGCATCCGATCCGG
>JBDHCY010000279.1:0-5962 GCA_039591795.1 Gemmatimonadota bacterium
GCCAAGGTCGTCAACAATAGCGAGCGAAAGCATGAACACACGCAGGCTCGTGGGAATGCGCGATCCCAGGAGCGCGAGACTGCCTATGACGAACGCGGTATCGGTCGCCATTACGGTACCCCAACCACCCTCGCCCGGTTGGCCAAACTGCAATGCCAGGTAGCAGCCTGCGGGCACGAGCATGCCGCCCAGCGCCGCCGCTATAGACAGTGTGGCCATACGTGGGTTGCGTAATTCGCCAAGCACTAGCTCACGTTTGAGTTCCAGCGCGACGACGAAGAAGAACAACGTCATCAAAGCGTCGTTGATCCACTCTCTCAAGGAGCGGGCAAATTCGAACGAACCGACTCGAACACCCAGTTGGGTCTCCCATGCGTCCAGGAATTGTTCGCTCAACGGAGAGTTGGTTAGGACCAACGCAGCAATCGTGGATAGCAGGAGCACCGAGCCGGCGGCGGCTTCGATGCGCAAGAAATGGGTAAACGGCTTGGTCAACCGATTTATGAGTCCGGCGGGCAACCGCTCGAGCGCGACATGATTCGGCAGATCTTCACTCATATCCTCTGCCTCAGAAAGAAGCTCCTACATCCCCAATGTTGACTCCCACGGCTCGCGCTTCGGAAACGCTGCGGAAGAGTCACTCGACAAGGCAAATATTGGGTGGACGCCTGAAGAGAACCCGCACGGGAGTGGGAGTCGGGGTGAGGACATGGCACGCAAAAAAGCTAACAAGGTCATCGATGGCGCTACGGTTTCAGACGGCGGCCAGGAAGCCCCGGTGCGGTCGGCACACGCGGGCGCGGCAGAGATAGGACAGCCGGGGAGCCGACGCCACCGAGGCGCTGCGAAAGCTGATTCAAGGTGAAGAGGTTATCATCGACGCCGTCACCCGGCGCGTCAGGGTGCCCACGTTGCCGTTATCGAACGCCCCCTTGGGGCCCCAGGGCGATCTCGACCGTCTGTTCGCGGTAGGCGGCCACGGGCGCGCCATCAGGGCCGTCTAGGGCCACGTGTACGATCCGGAACCAGACCTCGGGCTCGGCCCATCCCCGGCCGGATCGCGATCTCCCGGAGGAACCGCTCGGCGCCCAGCGCGACCGCCAGCTCCGGCCGCAGGACCTTCACCGCCACGTCGCGGTCGTGCTTCAGATCGTGCGCGAGGTACACGATCGCCATGCCGCCGGCGCCGAGCTCTCGCTCGATCGCGTAGCGCTCAGCCAGCGCCGCGGTCAGCCGCTCAGCCGAGTCGCTCAACCGAGCCGATTGCCTCCACAACGCGTCCAACGCGGCGTCGTGCCATGCGCCACGATAGTTGCAACCGGGCCCATCCCGCCAGCAGTTGAGGAGGCTGCCTCGAGTCGCCGACCGGGCCGCCAGAGCGTTCCACCGGCGCTACGGCCGGTCGCCGAGAGCCCCTACCGCGAGTCGGCGACCACCGGTCGTTCCTGACGTAGCGCACCCGGTGAGCTGAACAACTCGAGCGACGTCTGCTCTCCGCGCTCCAAGTCGAGCAGGAGCTGCTTCCTCCAGACGCCTCCACCGTAGCCGCCGAGCTTTCCATCTTTGTTGACCACGCGGTGGCAGGGAATGAGGATGGCGATTCGATTCAGCCCGTTGGCATGGCCGACGGCGCGCTGGGCACCGGGGGATCCCACGGACCACGCGAGCCTCTCGTATGACAGCGTCTCGCCATGGGGAATTCGGCGGAGCGCGTCCCACACCTTCACCTGGAACTCCGTTCCCGGATAGACCAGCGGGAGCGTGAACTCGCGGCGAGTGCCCGCGAAGTACTCCACCAGCTCGGCCCGCAGCTGGTCGAACAGCGGGTGCGCGCCCGGGAGCACAGGCCCCAGCCGCTGCCGCACGCTCTCGAGCTGCGCTTCCAGCATGCGCCGGTCGCTGAACTCGAGGAGACAGACACCGCCGTCGGTCACGCCGGCCACCAAGGGCCCCAACGGGCTCTCGAGCCAGCTCACCGTGACACAATCCGCCGAGCGGCTCTGGCCAGGAGCGCTGCCGAGGAGGCGGCCGAACGCGTCGCGAAAACCGCTGTGGGAATCGAATCCGTGAGACATGGCTACCTCGTCGAGATCGGCGCCGCGCCGCAACTGCTCGAACGCGCGGCGGAGCCGATACCCCCGCGCGAAGGCGTGAAAGGTCATCCCGTAGCGCTGCTGGAAGTACCGCCTGGCCCGCTCGGGGGGGATGCCCGCGGCGCGGAGATCCCGATCCCGAATGCGCTGCTCCGGCTCCGTTTCCAGCCTGGCGATCAGCTTCGCGGCCCACGCGGGGTGGGTGCCCGGCACCTCGAGCGGCCGACATCGTTTGCAGGGGCGGAACCCGGCGAACATCGCTGCCTTCACCGAGCCGAAGTATTCGACGTTCCGGGGAAGCGGCTTGCGCGCGGGACACGAGGGACGGCAGAAGATCCCGGTGGTGCGGACGCCGAGGTAGAACACGCCGTCGTAGGAGTGATCCCGGCGTCGATGTGCCGCGTCCATTTCGCTGACAGGCGGGAGCCGCGGCTTCGGAGTCGTCATCATGGACGGAAGCTACGGGGCGCTGGGTGCCGGGGCCACCGAAAAATCAGCATCGAATTCCGGGGCGGCGAGGTGGAGCCCCACACCCACCCGAACGGGGCCAACCTCGTTGCAGATGCCAACATAGAAAGGACCCTCGGCATTGCGCAAAAAGGTGCGATTCCCCAGATTCAGGCCGGGGATTCTCACCCTGACAACCACCAATGCTCCATCAAGAGAGCCGGAATCATGAGAAAACTGGTCGGTCTTAGCGCGGTCGTGCTGCTGATCGGGGCGCTCGCCACGCCCGCCGTCGCTCAGCGGGTCATGCTCCAACCTGAGATTGGGGTCAACTTCTCCACCATCAAGGACGTGCCCCTCAGCACCGGCGAGGAGACCAAGAGCCGAACCGGCTTCGTCGGCGGCCTAGGCGTCCTCTTCGGCCTCTCCGAACGGGTCTCCATCGGCACGGGGGGCTATTACTCACAGCAAGGGGCGAAGTTCACCGAGTCCGGCAGTCCAGATATCACCTTGAAGCTCGACTACATCCAGGTCCCGCTCACCCTCGGCATCGCGTTCCCGACTGGGGGCACCGTGACGCCGAGCATCTTCGCAGGCCCAATGATCGGCTTCAAGGCCTCGTGCAAGTTCACTGACGGGACCGAGACTGTGGACTGTGACCATCCGGATGTCGATACCTTTGTGAAGAGCACTGACTTCGGCCTCCTCTTCGGTGGGGGGATCGGTATCCAGGCGGGAACGGGCCAGATCATTCTGAACGGATGGTACAACCTCGGCCTCACAAAGATCGACGACCATCCGACCGACCAGTCAGACGCGAAGAACAGCTTCTTCGGCTTCGGGGTCGGCTATGCGTTCCCGCTGGGTGGCGGCGGAATGTAGCTCTCCATCACCTGGTTTATCCCGTTGTCCCGAAGCGCGATCTCCGAGATTCGGGCCGGGGACTTTCACCCTGACACCCACGATTGCTTCCAACAAAGGAGTCACGAATCATGAGAAAATTAGTCGGCCTTACCGCAGCAGTTCTGCTGATCGGGGCGCTCGCCGCGCCCGCCGTCGCTCAGCGCGTCATGCTCCAGCCTGAAGTTGGAGTCAACTTCTCCAACATCAGTAACGTCGAAGAGGAAGGCGTCACCACCTCGAGCCGGACGGGCTTCGTGGCCGGCGTGGGAGTCCTGTTCGGCCTCTCCGAGCGATTCTCGATCGGCACGGGGGCGTACTACTCGCAGCAGGGGGTGAAGGTCACCGACACTGACCCGACCTTTGGCGGCGAGGGGACGTTGAAGCTCGACTACATTCAGGTGCCTCTCACCCTGGGCATCGCCTTCCCGACCGGGGGGAGCGTCACGCCCTCGATCTTCGCGGGTCCGATGATCGGCTTCAAAGCGTCGTGTAAGCTGACGATCGACAGCTCGAGTGCGAACTGCGACGACCAGGGCGTCGACATCACACTGAAGAGCACGGACTTCAGCGCCCTGTTTGGTGCGGGGATCGCCATCGCCGCCGGATCGGGCAGCTTCATCATCAACGGTTGGTATAGCCTCGGTCTGACCGACATCGACGATAGCTCCGATACGTCGAGCACGGAGAGCAACAAGAACAGCTTCTTCGGATTCGGGGTCGGCTACGCGTTCCCGCTGGGTGGCGGCGGTTGATGTAGTCCACTCCGTCTTCGTTCCTATGTTCCAGCGGGCCGGTGGGTGACCACCGGCCCGCTTGTTTTCTGGAATTCACGGTTGTTTCACGCCTCCGGGCCAGGTTTCGGAGCAGCACCTTGCTCGCATCCGAGCGCCTGTGGAGGCCCATGTGACACGCAGGTCGGACGATGAGCGGGACGGGGAGCCGGCCGCTAGCGGCACCGCGCTGCCGGCCGCCCGCCTAGCCACCCAGCCCGATTCGGGATACTCTATCGTCGGGTCCGCTCGGGCGGCCCGCATGGATATTCTCGCCATCCTCCGCGCGGCGCTTCGAGGTCGCTACGACGTCGAGCGCGAGGTGGGCCACGGCGGCATGGCCTTCGTTTACGCCGCTCGCGACCTACGCCTCGGCCGCCCTGTTGCCATCAAGGTCCTGCGACCCGAGCTCACCGAGACGGTCGGGGCCGATCGGTTTCTTCAAGAGATCGAGATCGAGGCCCGGCTTCAGCACCCGCACATTCTTGCGCTCTACGAATCCGGTCAGGCTGACGGCCTGCTGTACTACGTCATGCCGTACGTCGAGGGCGAGAGCCTCCGCAACAGACTCGAACGCGAGCCGCAGCTCCCGATCGACGACGCACTGCACATCGCGCGACAAGTGGCAGACGCGCTCGACCATGCCCACAGCCACGGCGTCGTGCACCGCGACATCAAGCCCGCGACATCAAGCCGGAGAACATCCTTCTATCTGGTGAGCACGCCTTGGTGGCTGACTTCGGCATCGCGCGCTCGATGAACGCGGCGGGCGGAGAGTGGGTCTCGGACTCCGGCACCAACATCTGGCGAACCGAGACCGGCATCGTGCTCGGCACGCTCGGCTACATGAGCCCCGAGCAGGCGTTGGGTGCGAAGCAGCTCGACGGACGGAGCGACCAGTTTGCGCTTGCGTGCGTGGTGTTCGAGATGCTCGCGGGTGAGCCACCCTACAGCGGTGCGACGCTGCAAGCCCTGATCGCGAGGATCCAGAATTCCCGCGTGCCGTCGGTGCGCGTGGTGCGGGATCGGGCGCCGCGGCCGATGGGCGCCGCGCTCAAGCGTGCCCTCGAGAAGACGGCGGCCGATCGTTTCTCGACCTGCGGGAAGTTCGGGAAGGCACTGGAGCGCCCGGCGAGCGTGTTCGATGCGCTGCTCGATGTGGCTGGCACCCGAGCCGCCAGGGTGGCGTACGCCGGGGCTGCGGCTACTGCCATGGTCGGAGGGGTCATCTTGATCGAAGCCGGTGGCGGCGGCAACGGACGGGCGCTCGACACGACGCAGTTCGCAGTTCTCTCCGCGGGGTTCGATGGTGCACCGGGGGGGCCGCTCAACGAGACGGCGCGGCTCCATGATGCACTCGCTCGCTGGACCGGTCTCACCGTCGTGGACCTGGGCGCGACGCCGTCTCCCCTGAACGTTTCCCAAGCATCGAACCGTGCGTTCGAGCGAAGCGTCGGGCGCGTCATTTGGATGACGACGCCCTCGCTCGGTGACTCGCTGCGCGTGCACGCCGGGCTCTACGAGCCGGCTGCGCGCGGCCCACCGCAGGTCCTGGCCGACCGCGCGATCAGGCTCCCACGCGATCTGTCTGGGGCTGATTCAGGGTTCGCGTCGCTCGCTGATCAGTTGCTGTTCCAGGGGGAGCCGCCGGCGAACACGCCAGGCCCGAACACGACACGCTCGCTTCCGGCGGCGCAGGCGTTTGCGCGTGGAGAGGACGCGTTGGAGCGGTGGGATCTCGAGGGGGCA
>JBDHCY010000280.1:0-8394 GCA_039591795.1 Gemmatimonadota bacterium
GGCTCGAACGGCTGCCCGTCCGATCGCAAGAGCAGCGCGTCGGAGGGCACGTCGACTCGAAGGAAGTCCTCTCCGGTCCCATCTGGCTCCAGCGAGACGTAGTCGATCTCGAGCGTGCGAGAGGTGCCCTTCACTGCCCAGAAGCTTCCCGTGTATTGCTCGAGCGGCGGCCCGCCCACCCGTTGCCGCAAGATGTTCAGCTGGCCCGGAAGCACCATGGTCGGCGGTCCTGCGTCGTCGCCGCACGCGCCTCCGAGGAGGATCAGCATGAGCGTTGCGATCAGTCTACCTGTGTGCATGCGTTCTCCCACCGGCGCTGCCGCGCCGGGAATCAGTGGTCGAGCAAGCGCGCCAGCCGCGCCCTGGAGATGCCGAGGCGGCGCGCCGCCTCGCTGCGATTGCCACCGCACAACTCGAGTGTCGCACCCGCAGCGGCGCGAGTGATTTCGTCGAGTGGCGCGGGGAACGGGAGGGCACCGGTCGGTGGCCCGGGTACGACGTCTGTGTCGCCGATCCCGAGCTCGTCGACGCGCAACTCGCCCGGCGGCGAGAGCAGGAGCGCCCGCTCGATCGCGTTTCGGAGCTCCCGCACGTTGCCGGGCCAGTGATACCCGAGAATCGCCCGCCGGGTGGGGGCCTCGACGCGCGGAACCGGGAGTCCATGTCGTTCCGCGAGCCGATTGAGGAGTGCCTCGGCGATCCTCATCGCGTCGTCACCCCGCTCACGCAGCGGTGGAAGGACCAGCGTCAGGACGCTCAGTCGAAAAAACAGGTCCTCTCGAAATGCTCCCGCTTTGACCGCACGTGGAAGATCGTCGTTCGTCGCAGCCACGATCCTGACGTCCACCTGCCGGCTCGCCGTGCCTCCGACTCGCCGCACATTCCGATCTTCGAGCACGCGCAGCAATTTCGCCTGAAGCTCCACAGCGAGCTGCCCGATCTCGTCGAGAAAGAGCGTTCCGCCGTCGGCTACTTCGAAGAGGCCGGGTTTCGAGGCGTGTGCATCGGTGAAGGCACCGCGCTCGTGGCCAAAGAGCTCCGACTCGAGCAGGTGGGCGGGGAGCGCAGTGCAGTTCACTTCGACGAAGGGACCCGCGCGACGCGGTCCGCCCGCGTGGAGCGCACGCGCAAGCAACTCCTTGCCGGTGCCGGTCTCGCCGGTGATCAACACCGTGGCATCGGCGTGGCGCAGCATTCGTCCCGCCCGGGCGAGCGCAGCACGGAGCGCCGGACTCGCCCCCACGATCTCACCGAAGGCGTCCGGGACGACGCCGAGGCCAACAGCTTCCCGTTCTCGTGCGGCGCGACAGTGCGTCACGGCGCGCGCCACAGCATCCCGCAACAGCTCGAGATCGTCAGGAAGCGCGAAATAGTCCGCAGCGCCGGCCGCGACGGCTCGTGCTGCCACCCGGCGCCCCGTATCCGCACCCACCACGTAACGCGGTAGGCCGCTGTGCCCCTCTCGCTCGAGCCAGGCCAACGCCTCCGCCTCCATCCCCCCAGCCGCAACGAGCACTGCCGCCGCCATCGTGCTTCTCAGCGTCCCGTTCCCCACCACCTCGAGACCCACCCCGACGTCGCGAGCGAGATCGGGCCACAGCCGCGCGAATGCATCGGACAACGGGACGACCGCCAACACGATCTCCTCCGACAATCGAACCTCCACGGCATCAATGAGGGGCAAGGGACGTACCGGCCTGTGCTCGCACGGCAGCGCTTCACCTTCTGCCACATTTCGACCCAGCTGCTTCAGAATGTAGCAGCGAAACCGGGAGACGGTGGGGCGTGATAACCTGCACGACTCCAACGAGTTCAGTGGAAGCCCCAAGACGGTCGAAGACGGTCAAGAGGGTGGCCCGCTCATCCGTCCTTGACCGTCTTACACCATCCTAGACCGTCTTCGACCGTCTTAGACCGTCTTGAGATATATTCTCCCCATGCTCACCCACCCCTCCCGCCGTCCGACCGTCGTGTGTCGGGTGGGCGGCGTCCCCGTGGGCGGCGATCATCCGATCGTCGTGCAGTCGATGACCAACACCGATACCGCCGACGTCGAGCGGACGGCGCGACAGGTTGCGGCCCTCGCCCGCGCAGGGAGCGAGTTGGTGCGCATCACGGTGAACACGGCGGAGGCGGCTCGGGCGGTACCGGCGATCCTCGAGCGGCTGGAACGGGAAGGCGTCGACGTCCCGGTGATCGGCGACTTCCACTACAACGGGCACCTCCTCCTCACCGAGTTTCCGGAGTGCGCGCAGGCGCTCTCGAAGTATCGAGTGAACCCCGGCAACGTTGGCGCCAAGCGCCGCGACGAGCACTTCGCGACGATCGTCCAAGCGGCCATCGAGCACGACCGGCCGATCCGCATCGGTGTCAACTGGGGCTCACTCGACCAGCGACTGCTCACGCAACTCATGGACGAGAATGCCAAACGGGCCAAACCTCTTGACGCTGGGGAGGTGACGACACAGGCGATCGTCGAGAGCGCGGTTCGCTCGGCCGCGTTCGCCGAAGACGTGGGCCTCGCACACGATCGGATCGTTCTGTCCGCCAAGGTCTCCGCGGTCCCAGATCTGGTGCGCGTCTACCGCATGCTCGCCGGGCGGTGCGACCATCCGCTTCACCTGGGGCTCACCGAGGCCGGGATGGGCATGAAGGGCACGGTGGCGAGCGCCACTGCGCTCGCCATCCTGCTCGCCGAAGGCATTGGCGACACCATCCGCGTCTCGCTGACCCCAGAGCCCGACGGCGACCGCACGACCGAAGTTCGGATCGCCCGCCAGGTGCTCCAGTCGCTCGGCTTGCGAAGTTTCGTCCCCCAGGTGAGCGCCTGCCCCGGTTGCGGCCGGACGACGAGCACCTTCTTCCAGGAGATGGCCGCAGAGATCGAGCACTATCTCGACGAGCGAATGCCCATCTGGAAGACCGCGCACCCCGGCGTGGAAGAGCTCAAAGTGGCCGTGATGGGGTGCGTCGTGAACGGCCCCGGCGAATCGAAGCACGCGGACATCGGGATCTCACTCCCGGGCACCTTCGAGGAGCCGACCGCACCGGTATACGTGGACGGGGCCCTGCGGACGACCCTGAGGGGCGAGGCGATTGTCGCGGACTTTCTCTCGATCCTCGAGGTGTACGTGGCGCAACGGTACCCGGCATCGGACGAGGTGGGGTCGACCGCCGGTTGAGAATGCGTGCCGGCGCTAACCAGTGTCCTGCGCTGGCGTAACCCGCTCACCCATCGCGACCACGAGCATTGTGGCGACCAGCCCAGCCGACGCGAAGAACGGCACCGCCGCCCCAAGGATCTGGTAGGCGCCCGCTCCCCAAATCGGACCTACGACCCGTGCCCCACCCCCAAACGCCTGTTGCACGCCGAGCGTCTGTCCCATCTCTTCAGCCGAAGCCCGGCGGGTGACCTGCGCCGAGGTCGCGGGGAAGAGGAGCGCCGTTCCCACCGGCAGCAGCGCTGCCGCGACCAGAAAGGACGCGAGGGAAGGCGCGAGTGGCATGAGGGTGAATCCGAGGGCGAGCGCCGCGGCTCCGAGCCGCATCACGCGTGACTCGCCGAGGCGGTCTACGAGCCAGCCGATGATCACCGCCCGCAGCACCACCGAGAGCGCTCCGATATAGAGGAAGAAGTACCCGATCGTCATTTCCGTGATGCCGAACCGGACGTTCAGGAACAGGGGAAGCACGGTCGTCATCGCGGTGAACGCGCCCATACCGACGGCGTAGATCCAGATGAGTCGTGCCACCTCTCCAGTCGGGTGCTGGAGGACCTCCATCACGGCGTGGCGAATGGGACGCCGAGTGCGTTTCCGGTCAGCGCGGGGGGGTACGTTCGGCTCCGGAAGCCACCGCGTCGCAAACCCGAGATTGGACAGGCACAGCGCGGAGGCAAGGAGACCGGGTGCAGCCACACCCCAGCTGAAGGCGAGCGACCCGATTGCGGGGCCGATCATGACTCCGGCGCTGGTCGCGGCCGTGAGCCAGCCCAGCGCGCGCGCGCGCTGGGCAGGGGGCGTCGAGTCGGCGATGTAGGCTTGGATGACGCCAGTGGTTCCACCGCCTGCTCCCTGAGCGAGGCGCGACAGGAAGAGGAGCCCGAGTGAGGTGGCCAGTCCGAAGATCGCGTAGGCGACGGCCCCACCGAGCAGACCCGCGAGGATCACGGGGCGCCGGCCGTACCGGTCAGAGACGCGTCCCCAAATCGGAGCCGAAGCCAGCTGCGCCACGGCGAACGCCGCGACGAGGGGGCCCACCATCCACTCCTCAGCGCCGAGCCGCACGGCGTAGAACGGCAAGAGGGGGAGCACCATGGCGAACCCGATCATGTCGATGAACGCCGTAGCCATGAGAATCGAGATGCGCCGAAGGGGGGTGGGGCTCACCGCCGTTCCCCGAGTGCCACGACGATGACGCTCGCCACCATGAGGATGCTCCCGTAGGCGGCTGCCATCCCCAGGTCGAGGTCGTGCAGCGCGGTGACCATGCCGAGCGATATCGGCCGGGACGACTCCGTATAGAGGGCAATCGAGGTGACGAAGTCACCGGCAACGGTGACGAAAGCAATGACGGCGGCGGCGCCGAGCGCCGGCTGAAGGATGGGGAGTGTGACATGCCTGAGCCTCCGCATCCGCCTGGCGCCGAGTGACGCCGCGGCTTCCTCGAGCGACGGATGGAGCCAGCGGAAGCCCGCGAGCGCACCACGGGTCGTGATCGGCAGGCTTCGCACCAGATAGGCGAGCGGGAGGATCCAGAACGTCCCGACGAGCGTCCAACGACCGGCCCAAATCTTGTCCACACCGAACGTGGTCGCGAGGGCGACGGCGAACACCATCGCTGGCACGGCCCACGGCAGTGACGCAAGGATCGGCTGGAGCCGCTCGGGCTCGCGAACCAACGCGACGAAGTTCCCGCCGGAGAACTCGGGCGGGAAGAGCTCCGTGCTCCACGTCCCCGCCGGGACGAACGAGACGAGCAGGAGCGTGATGTGCGGCAACAGCAGGACAAGGCCGAAGGCCCACCCGATCGCGGACGCACCGAACCGCACGAGCCGATGGCGCAGCGGCCTGGCCGGCGGCGCCGTGATTCGGAGGAACGCGGTGACGTGGTTGCGACCGTCCGTTCGCCGAAGGAGGACCAGTCCTCCGAGCGCTACCGTGGCGAGAGCCACGGTCTCGACGAGGGCCAGGCCGATGTCGCCACCCTGCCGGGTGGCGACGATGGCAGTCGTCATCACTCGGAAGTCGCCGCCCACGACGTAGGGCACGCTGAACGAGGCGAGGGCTGCGAGAAACGTGAGCACAGCTGCGCCGGCAAGTGCAGGTTGGATGACGGGGAGCGTCACACTCGTGAACGCCCGCCATTTACTCGCCCCTAAGACTTCAGCGGCTTCGAGGGTCGAGGCGTCCACCCGCCTGAGCGCGACACGCGTGAAGAGGTAGAAGTAGACGTAGAGCGAATACGCGTGGACGAAGAGGATCGCACCGGCGCCCCGGAACCTCCACGGCAACTCCTCCATGCTGAAGGCCCACTGCACGAGACGCGCAGCGAAGCCGCCTTCTCCAAAGAGCACGACGAACGAAAGGACGCCAGCGAGCGGTGGCAGGGCGATCGGGAGCGCGGCCAGCGTCCCGAGAACTCCGCGCCCGAAGAAACGGTAGCGCTCGATTACAAACGCGAGGGGGACGCCGATCAGCGCGGCCAGCGTGACGCTTGCAGCTGCGATCCAGATGCTAGCCCACAGCGTTCGCCACTCGAGTCCGTCGCTGGCGAAGCGGACCACGTGCTCGAGCGTCCAGCCTGCCGGCCCGCGCACGCTTTCGACGAGGGTGAGCAGGAGCGGATACGCGACGAGCCACACCAGCCCGAGCGCCAACGCCGCCGCCCCCAGTGCGCGGGGTCTCACGGGAAAGCAAAGGGGGGCTGCCGCGGCGTAACCCTGACGCGGTCGCCGGGACGGGCGGCGCGGGGCCCCCCGACCACCTCGATTGGCGGCCCGATATCGAGCCGCACCGTGTAGTACGTTGCCGGACCCGTGTACCGCCGATCCACGACCACCCCGGCGAGCCCCGCCGGATCGTCGGGTGGCGCAAAGCGGGTGAGCTCGGGACGGAGCACCAGGATCACCGCATCGTTCGTCTCAAGGCCGGGGGCGAGCCGCGCGCGCCATCGCGCCGTGCCAACCACGACGGACCCCAACGCCTCACCCTCCTGGGACTCGATGACGACCCCGTTCAACTCGTTGGCACGACCGACGAAGGTGGCCACGAACCGGCTCGCCGGATCATCGTACAGCTGCTCGGCGGGCCCAACCTGCTCGATCCGCCCGTCCCGAATCACGGCGATCCGATCCCCGAGCTCGAACGCCTCTTCCTGTTCGTGCGTGACGAAGATCGTCGTCATGCCGACCCGCTTGATCGCTTGTCGCAGCTCCCGGCGTGTCCGCGCGCGCAGCCCGGGATCCACGTTCGAGAGTGGCTCGTCGAGGAGGAGCACACGCGGCTCCGGAGCCAACGCCCTTGCGAGCGCCACGCGTTGCTGCTGCCCGCCCGAGAGCTCCTCGATGTCTCGGTCTTCGTAGTTCGCGAGATCCACCAACCGGAGCATTTCGGTCACGCGCTCCTTGATCCGCGCCTTGGGCGCGCGGCCTTCGATGCCGAAGGAGACGTTCCCTGCAACGTCGCGGTGCGGAAACAGCGCGAAGTGTTGGAACACCATCCCGAAGCGCCGCCGCGCGGGCAGAACGGCGGTCACGTCTTCTCCGTTGACGACGACACGCCCGCGGTCCGGCGGCTCGAACCCAGCGATCATCCGCAGGAGTGTCGTCTTTCCACTTCCACTCGGGCCGAGGAGGGCGAGGATCTCGCCCTCCTCGACCCGCAGCGTGATCCCGCGCAGCACCTCGGTGTGGCCGAATCCCTTGACCAAGCCGTCGAGCTCAAGGACCGACATCGTGCCTCCCGCACCACAGCTCGCGGGCGCACCTCACCGGACCGCCCGAGGTGGCCTTATCGATCACCGGCACGCTCCCCTACCCCAGCACGAAGAGCGAGGAGATTGGCAAACAACCGAAACGCGCCGGGCACCGCTGCAGGAAGTTGTCGGAAGAAGCTCAGCCCGGTATAGACGTAGGTTCCGTTCCCGATGCGCGCCACGAGAAGGCCGCCCTCCTTTGGCTCCTCACCTGGGTCGGCAAACGACATGAGCGCCTCATAGCCTGCATCCCACGAGCGTGCGAAATAGAGGCCGCGTTCCTGCACCCACCCTACCCAATCCTCGTCGCCTAGGTCATTCGGTGCGCGGAAAGCGGTGTGGTCCGGTGCGAGGAGCGTCGCGTGAGCGGTCTCGTCGGTGATGCGATCGTGCGGCCGAGAGATAGTGAGTGGTAAGGGCGCATAGCGGCCCCGCACGAATTGATACTGCTGATACTGCACGACGACGAGCCCGCCACGCTGCACGTAGTCGAGGAGTCGCGCGTTCGCCTCCACGAGCACCGGATTGACTTCGTAGGCGCGCGCGCCGACGACGATTGCATCGAAGGCGTCGAACTCGGCACGGCGTAGCGCCTCATCATCGAGCAGCTCGATCGGGAACCCCACGGCGAGCAGCGCCTCCGGCACCCGATCGGAGACGCCGCGGACGTAGCCGATCCTCGCCGCGACCGGGAGCGTTAGTGGCGCCACCTCGATGGCGGCCGCTGCGCTGTCGAGAAGGAAGCGGGGGCGAATGTGCGGGTAGGCAACCGGGACTACCGCTACTCGGTGTGCCACGTCATCGTCGGTGTGCGCCGCGGCCCGTATTCGGTAGCTGCCGGCCCCGAGGCTTTTGGGAAGGCGCACGTCGAACTGGTACACTCCACGCTCCCCAGCGCGAGCGAGCGCGAACGACTGCGGCTCCACCGCGGGCCACCCTGCTGGCAGCTCCAAAGCGACTACACCCACAACGGGGGCGGTGTCGGCGCTCGCCAACGTGACCGTGAAGGTGCGTGGATCGCGCGACGCCACGGGCCAGACCACCGCCGTCGGATCGAGGGTGACCCCGACACGCGGCATGACGTGCACCGGCCTCCGCACCTCGCCCAGCGCCTGATCGCCGAACGCATGGACGACTTCCCGCTCGAGGGTGAACCGCTCTCCGGCAATCTCGAGCTCGATCTGCGCGACCAGCTCGCCCGGTCCGAACGGCTTCCCCTTCAAAATGGGAGGCACTTCAGACCAATCGTACCTCGCTCCCGCCAGCGGACGCTCGAGGAAATAGGGCACGCTCGCGACGGCGTCGTTCGGAACACGTCCGGCAACCGTCCGCCGGACGATCTCCCCGCGCTCCAAGTCTGTCGGTCCAGCCTCAGCGGAGAACTGCCAGCTTCCGACACGCGCGGACACCTCGACACCA
>JBDHCY010000281.1:0-4855 GCA_039591795.1 Gemmatimonadota bacterium
CCACGAGCAGCTCGTTCGTGACGGCGACGAAGGTGCCGCGGAGATCTACTGGCCGTTGGAGCACGACACGGAAGCCTTCGTGGCAGCCGACGTCGCGCGCGCCATTGTGGACGTGAATCGAGCGATCGACGATCGACGGCGCGACGGGGTCGTCAAGTCTGCCACGATCTACGAGGAAGAGATCTACCGGCCGTTTCCTCCAGAATCGGTGATCGAGACGATGCTCACACGCTACTACCACCCGTATCACGAGCGCCTGTCGGCGTTGCCAACGAGCGAGGTGGTGCTGGGCGTCGACTGTCACACCATGGCCGCCGTGGGACCGCCCATCGGCCCGTGGCCGGGCAGGGAGCGACCGTGGGTTTGCGTGAGCAACGCCAACCAGAGCTGTCCGGACGCGTGGGTCGCGCACCTTGCCCGATGCATCGAGCGGGTCTTCGCCACACCGGTCTCCGTGAACGAGCCGTTTCGCGGCGGCTTCATCATCCGTAGCCACGCCACCGAAATCCCGTGGGTACAGCTCGAGCTCAGCCGGGCACGGTGGCTCTCGGTGGAAGAAAAGCGACGCCGGACGCTCGCGGCGCTCGAACTGTGGGTGGAGACCTCCGACCGCCTACGAGAAGCGGCCCGCCATCACGTCCCAGCCCGGAACTGACGCTGCACA
Source organism: Gemmatimonadota bacterium (assembly GCA_039591795.1). Taxonomy (GTDB): domain Bacteria; phylum Gemmatimonadota; class Gemmatimonadetes; order Gemmatimonadales; family GWC2-71-9; genus JBDHCY01. Next base: position 665 of record JBDHCY010000281.1, read on the forward strand.
TCGGAGCTCAACCCTTGCTCGCCGCGACGGCGAATCGCCGGACGATCGCCCCGGCGGATTCGATGCTCGTGATCCCGGCCACGCTTCTCCCCGCCTGCCAATAGTCGAACTTGCCAGTCGTATCAAGCGAGCTCCGCTTGAGCTGCCACAGAGAGCGGAGCGCGTAGAACGTGCGCATGAGGTGCTTCGTCCGTCGGTGTCGTAGCAGCCGACGCGCGATCGGACCGGCGCGCGTGCCGAGGCGCCGGATGTAGGGCGTCGCGATGACCGCCACCGGTACGCCGGTGATCCGCTCCGTGAGGACGATGTCGCGCTCGCCCGCCTCGACGATCGCCCGCTTGTACGCCTCGCTCGCGCGGCACTCCGGAGTCGCGATGAACCGCGTGCCCATCTGGACGCCGGCGTAGCCCATCCCGAGGGTCGCGACGAAGTCCTCGGGCGTGCTCACTCCGCCCGCGCAGACGACGGGCTTGCCGAGGTCGAGCAGCTCGTCGAGCAACGCGCGCGCGTTCTTCGGCCCCGGATGTCCACCCGCCCGCCGATTCACCCCGATGAACCCGTCCACTCCGGCCTCGGTCGCCTTGAGGGCCCACTTCCGCTCGGTGACGTCGTGATAGACCTTGCCGCCAACGGCATGCGCGCGATCGACCACCCAGCGTGGCTTGCCAAGCGAGGTCACAAAGAAGCGCACCCCCTCCTCGAGCGCGATGTCGACCCACCGAACCATGCGATCGTGGTAGCGTCGCGACGACGACTCGATGAGGGCGTTGAATCCGATCGGCTTTGCGGTGAGCGAGCGGATGTGTCGCAGGCCCGCGCGGTATTCATGACCATGGACGTAGGTGAGCGAGATCGGCTGCACGATGCCGATCCCGCCCGCTTCGGAGACTGCGGCGACCAGCTCCGGATTGCTGCACGGATACATAGCACCGCCGATGAGCGGGACCGCAACGCCCGCGTCTCGGGTGAGCGCGGTCTCGAGGGATGGGGAAGCGGTGCTCACCGCACGTGGGGTGGTTTACCCGGCCGAGCGGAGTTGGGCGTCACGCTCCGGGTGGAGGTCTCCACTGGTGGGCCGTGCCGGTCCCCGACTATCACAGCGATCACGTACATGAAGAAACGCTCAACCTCATCGACCGGACACGCTCCGGTCACGGTCGTTGGCAAGAGGGAGAGCACAACCTAGCGGAGGCCCATAGCAAGGCCAAGGCGCGACAGGTGACCGACGGTTCAGCATAAAGGTCTACCTGAATGACCACGGCACCCGGGGAGGCGCAGTGAACCCGCACCCCGCCCGACCAATCATCGTCTTCACGATCCTGGCTGCGCACTGGCCCGCGGGGCTTCGGGCGCAGGCGCAGGAGCCTCCCCCGCGGTACCTCGAGAGCCACGATCCCGCCACCCCCGACCTCGATCTCCACGCATCCCGGTCCGGGGGCTTCAAGCTCTTCGCCAACAGCGACCTCGCTGCGACGGGCATGCGGGGGACGGGCTCGCTCGGCACCCATGTGAGCAACGTGGGGCCATGCGATCCGCAGTTCTTCTTCGGAACGCTGTGCCACAGCGGCATAGGTGGTGGTGGAGTGTTCCGCTTCTTCGAGATCCCGATCATTGCCGGGGCGCCACCGTCGGACTTCGAGAAGGTGAAGGCCGCATTCGCGGACGCCCGTCTCGCGCGGGGCGGGGGATGGACCGTCGCCGAGAACGCGAATCTGTTTGGTCGACCGTATCAAAACGGGCCAGCCGACGCGCAGCTCGGCGTCTACTTCTCGGGCGTCGCAAGCACCGACGACGGGGCGTGCACCGACTACGATTCCCCCCCAAACGGATTCCTCAATCCAGGCTGGCAGCTCCTCGCGGGGTCCGACTGTCCCGCCACGTGGGGCCCGCGCGGCTTCGAGGGGCCGCGCCGGATTGGCACTCGCTCCCGCACCGCAGCCGAGACGTGGAGGCTCGTGTTCGAGGGCCAACTGCCCGCCTCCTTCGATTCAGGATTCTTTCAGTTCAACGAGTGGCAGCTTCCCGACTCCCTCTTCGCGCCCGATCGGTTTTCAGGCGACTTCTCGACCTACGGCGCGATCTCCGACTACAACGTCGACACCCGCAAGCTGTTCGGCCAGGTGACGCCGGGAGGGATGGGTGACCCGGTCGTGGACGGGTGGCCGATGGGGCTGCGGTGGGAGTTCGACGCGTGGACCACCTCGGTACCGTGGGTGGCGAGCGCCATGTTCTGGCGCGCACGCGTGATCAATCGCAGTGCCGACGTCTACGGCACAGGCATCGACTACGACTCGCTCTACCTGGGGTTCATGCCGGGCACCGGGGGCGCCAGCGGTGGCGGCGCCTACTACATCCCCCAGCATTCGGCCGGCCTCTATCACCCGAGCGGCAACACCCCCGACAACTGTGGGGCCGAGCGGCGTCCGGCGGGCGTGAGCGGCTGCGTGGCCTTCATCGGGTCCGGCCTGATCCGCGGGGCTGACTTCATCGTGGTCCTGAAGAGCCCGATCGGCGACCTGCGCAATAGGCTCTTCACCCGCACTCCGGGCGGCGCGCCCTGCACCGTGGGGCAGGATCCCTTCTGCGATCCGAGCCATCCACTGCGGGGTGACACGATCACGTTCAACCACGGCCACATGTGCGGCTTCGGCGGCTGCTGGACCAACACGCACAACGTGAGCGACAAGCGCGCCTTCGGGCTGCTGTCATCGCAGGAGACCGAGACGATCGACGGCTCCCCGCTCGTGGCGGGCACGACCCGCGCCTGGCGGATCTTCCGTAATCACGACTACCCGACCGTCCTCGGGATCTACAACCGGTTCGTGCCGGGCATGATGCCGTGGCCCGAGGAGGGCCAGATCACCCCGAATCCGGCGTCGATTTGGGATTGGAACGACGACGGCATCCCCGACACGCTGTTCTACGATACCTGCGACCGGAACGGCTGCGTCGAGAGCAGCATGGACACGATGCCCGGCGGACAGATCACCACTTACAGCAACGTCGGTGGAATCCTGGCCGCGGGGCCAGTGCGACTCTTGGCCGGAGACACGACCGAATTCTTTGCCGTCTTCATCAATGAGCGCGATTCCGTGCACGCGTGGGAGCAGCTCCACGGCGTAATCGACTACTACCTGAATTTCTACCTCGAGGCGGAGGCGCCTCCCGCCACCCGCATCGTCGCCACGACGGTCACGGCCCACGTGGACACCGCGGGCCACACCGCGGAGCCGGAGGTCCAGCTCTTCCTGAGCGACGATGCGCACCGCTGGGTGGACCCGTATCTCATGAAGTTCGCGGCCGAGCTGGAGGCCGCGCCGGCCGCGACGTCGCTCGGCCAACTGCGTGATCTCAATGGGGAGTTCGAGCTGCGGGACGCCGGCGGTGACGTCGTGGCTCGCGGGCTCGTCGATGCCTTGCGCTACCGCGCGCGCAAGAATTTCGCGCAGCTCGAGGTCTACAAGTCCTGCGACGGCGGGACCATCTTCACCGCCGACGGTGACTGCCTCGGCGACCCCGCTGAGGCCGTCGACGGGACCGAGCGGGGCCTCGGCTGGCGGGCCTACGCCGTCCTGCGTCCAGATCCCGGGGAGGGCACGCTCCCCAGCGTGTTCACCGACCGAGCAGTCAGCGGTGGGCGCACCTACCTCTACGTGCTCGTCGGTACGACGCGAGGCGCCACGTTCCTCGTCACCACGCCCGGCGGGCCGGACTCGGTGACCTTCGCGCCCGTGCTTCGCAACGCCCTGGCGCTGGCCCCTGGGCACGTCAGCGCGACGGAGGTCTCGGTGCCGATCTCACGCGCAGCGGGGACCAGCCTCGCGCAGGCGATCTTCGGGCCGCGGCCCTCGCACTCCAGCGTGCCCTTCGACGTGGTGTTTACCGACAGCGCGAGCGCAGGGACCTACGAGGCGATCTTCGGCAACACCGTCGAGGTTGCCGAGACGCATCGGGCGACCCCCGATGGTGAGGTGCTCCGCTCCGACGTCCGGGTGAGCCGTATGGTGATCGCCGACGTCGGTGGCGTCGCGACCCCGGTCGTCGTCCAGGCCGACACGTTCGTTCGGATAGGGCGCGAGCCGGTGGCACTCGCGGGGGCCGTCGATGCGAGCGCGGCCGATAGCGTCGTCACGCGTACCATCACCGGGCTCGGCTTCGTGCTCGCGCGCGGCGAGACGGTGCTCTTCGGCA
>JBDHCY010000282.1:0-4851 GCA_039591795.1 Gemmatimonadota bacterium
AGGACGCCCGCAACGCGTACCGCCGGGCCATCGAAATCGACGTGGACAACCCATTCGCGGTGGCCGGCCTGCTCGCCCTCGCTGTGGACCGCGACGAGCGCCGCTCGATGCTCGACTTCATCGGCTCGCGCCTGGAGCAACACCTCGTAGACGGCAATGCGGTACACCAGTTTGCGGGGCACGCATCCGAAACGTTCGACGATGCCGAGCTCATCGGGCGGCTGGAGAGGCTACGCGCCACGCACATGCAGGTGTGGTCGACCTGGTCTGTGCTGTCCATCGTGCTCGTGGACGCGAACCGCCTCGACGACGCCCTGTCGGTGGCCACCGAGGCCGCCGATCGTTTCCCGTTCATTCCGAGGCTGGCTTTCGATCTCTCGCGCGTGCAGCGAGCCCGGGGCAACACCCAGGGCGAAATCGTGGCCCTCGAACGGGCGCTGCGAGTCAACCCCGACTATACGCCGGTCGTGTGCGAGCTGGCATCCGTGCTGGACCGGCTCGGCGAGGTCCAGCAAGCCCGCCGCACCCTCGAACGTGCCGTGCGTCGCCGGCCCCATGAACCGGAACTTCGAATCGCTCTGGCCGGGCAATGTCACAAGCTCGGCGACGACGAACGAGCCCGACAGGAGTTGCATGGTGCCCTGGAATACGACCCCCATCAGAGCGACGCGTGGGAACAGCTCATGTCTCTGACGGCCCACGATCCTGACGCCAACCAGCGCATGATCGACCTGGCGAGAAAGCTCGCCAAGGCGCGGGCGGGCAGCGTGGAGTGCCTGCTCATGTTGGCGCGCGTGCTTCGCGAAGAGGCCCACCGCGCCGAGCGGCTCGACGTGATCGAGTCTTGTGAGCGGCTCGATCCTCACCACGTGGACACGAAGCTCTTCAAGGCCTCCGTGCTGGCTGAGGCCGGCCGCTATGACGACGCCCTGGCGGTGTGTGAGACGCCGATTCGTCAATCCGTGCCCATCGCGTTTCGCGTCAAGGCCGCCCGCATCGAGGCGGCACGGGGCAACCTGCCCCGGGGGCTGGAGCGGATGCAGGAACTGCTGTCCGACGAGCCGCATCACTATGAGGCGTGGTCCTGCGTCGCAGACTGGTCCGAGCTGATGGGCGACCTGGAGACCGCCAGGTCGGCCGCCGAGCAGATGATGCGTGTCATGCCGCAGCAAGCATCGTCGCTGGTCTACGTGGCCGACGTGCTGATCAAGGTCGGCGAGCCGGATCAGGCGCGGTCCTTGCTCACGCGAGCCCTCGCGCTCGAACCTGATTACGAGTACGCCGGCTTGGCGCTCTTCCGGATAATGGCTCAGGCAGAGGCCTGGGACGATGCGGCGGACCTCATCGACCGGCTGGGACGGCACCTCCGCCGCGCGTCGCTGCTGGCGGCACGCATAGAGATCGCAATCGGCCGCAACCACCGGGCCGAGGCGCTGGCGTGCCTGTCGGAGCTCTGCTGCGCGACCGAGCCGGATGCCGAGCGAGCGCTGTCAAGTGGTGTGGAGCTTCTCCTCGACGCCAACTGGATGTATGGCCTGGAGAAAACGCTGAGGACCGCGCTGGAAGGGGCGCACGCCCGCCCGGAGGTGGGGTTCTGGTGGATCCGAATTGCCGCGCCACGCCTGAAGTTCCGTCGCGCCTGCCGTGCGGCATTGCGAATCGAGGGTCCACACCGGCGTCCCGCCTTGCGCGCGGTGCTGGCGTTTGCCGTAGACACCCGTCTCGACGCGTCTCGGGTGAAGCGTCTGGTTCGCCGAGCGCATGACGAGCTGCGCCAAGACAACGAAATGTTTGCCCAGGTCGCGGCCGTCTATCTCGCGATCGGCGCTCAAACCGAGGCCGCCAAGTGGATTCGCGGTTGGCGCGACCGGGTCGGCATGTCCCCCTGGGTCTACGCCAACATCGTGATGACCGAGTTTTCCGTCGGCGACGAGGCAGGCGCGAGGCAGGCGGCCGAGATCGCGCTGCAACTGCCCCACGACGACACGTTGCCCTGGCTCGAGCTGTGGCACGGTCTACTGGAGGCGTTGGCCGGCGACTCCGCGACGGGCCGGGCGGTCCTGGCCCGCACGATCCCAGACTCGATCGGGCCGTATCTCGAGGCGGTCGCGGGATTGCTCGACGCGCTGTGCCGGGTTGAGACGGTCGAGCCAGTAGTCCTGCGGCGCGAGGTGGGGGCGTTGCGAGCGCGATACCCCGCCCTCCGCGTCGAACCGGAACTGCGTCGCGCCTACCGCCGCGCCGTCTCACGCATTGCGGTAGCACAGGGCGGCACGGCAGCCCGCGCCTGGAAGTGGCTCGTGCTCGCCTGGGTGACGTTGGCACCGGGCGGGTGACCCCTCGATGCTGGTTGCAGGCCGAAGGCGATCTGCTCGTCCATGAAGCGCGATCTCTTCATGATCCACCGCCTCCTTAGCAGAGGCCGAAATCGCGCCAGAGAACTCGCTTTGCCCCTGGATCAGTAATCGGGGTGAAGGTCACTCGGCGGAGAACGTGTTCATCGAGCCACTGGACCCGTAAGAGCGCGCGAGACCAGTCATTAGGGAAGGGGGCCGATGCCCACAAACGGTGACGGTCGCAAGTGACTTCGCGTGAGGCGTGCCAACCTCACAGATCCACAAATAGGCCCCCGGCGCCGTTGCAGCGCCGGGGGCCTCGGAGGTTGATTCCCAGGCTATTGTCGCTGGCGCAAACTCACCGCAGGACGCGCACCGGCGCCGCCCGGCACCAGGTCATCGGCTGCTACGCGTGATCGGGTTCAAGTCGACAACTTTGACTATTGACAACAAGAAGAACCTGGGAGGCTGAGCTCCCTCGGCTCGAGGCCTGTGGTCACGCATCCGTTATCCGCTGGCCGACGGAAGGCGGAAGGTCACGCGCATGGGCTGCGTCAGTGCTTCCAGTTGGAAAAACGGGCGCAGCAGCAACTCACCCCACCACAGCCCCGGCCAACCGTCGACTTCCGCGATGCGCACATGACCTTCGAGGAGGGGTCGAACGGCCCGCTTTCCCAAATCGATCAGGTCGCGGTCGGCATCCACATGCTGGGCCAGCCAGGCGTTGACGAATTGCTCGATGTCGTCAGGTCCCCTGAAGCTGCCGATTCGATCGCGGATCATGCACTTGATGGTCTGAGCGAATCGACAGGCGAAGAGTGTATAGGGCAGCCGCGCGGCCAGAACCGCGTTCCAGACCGGCTCCGGGTCGGTGTGCATCGGGATGTCGTAGAGGGAGCTCGCGTTGAGGAACACCGCCATCCCCGTGTCCTTGAAAGGTGTTAGCGGGAGAAGGCCGAGGCGGGAGAGCTTGACCATCGTTTGCCTGCTGAGGCAGACCTCGGTCGGTGAGTTGCTGTTGAGACTCCCGTCGTCTCGTGGTGCCACGTGACTCGGAAGATCCTCGACCAGCCCGCCCGAGGCCACACCGCGAATTCGGGCGGCAATGCCATACAGGGTGACGGCGCGCGCGATATTTGTCGCCATGGCATAAGCTGAGTTCACCAGCAGGCGTTCTTCAAAGCCGGTTGCGCCCGTGGATTCGCTGTAGTCGAACTCCGCTACGGGGTTCGTCTTCGGGCCGTAGGGCATTCGTCCCAGGAAGCGTGGCATGGCGAGGCCAACGAATGCCGCGTCGTCGTTCTTGCGTAGCGCACGCCACGGGGAAAACTCCTCCGTTTCCTGAACCATCAGGAGCTCACCGCGGTCCGATATCTGGTCCCAAGACTCGAGTCCAACCAGGGACGGAGCCGCCCCCGCGATCATCGGGCAGCACGCCGCCCGGCAGTATTTGCCCAGGCCGGTGAGCGTCTCCACGTCTTCGGGCTGCGGGCCAAAATCAAAGTCGGCGATCAAGCACCCAAAGGGCTCGCCCCCGAACATCCCGAACGCCTCTTCATAGATCTTCTTGAAAAGGGGGCTTTGGTCCCAGGCGGTGCCGTGAAATTTCTTGATGATTTGGGCGAGCTCGCCCTGGGAAATCTCCAGGACCCGGATCTTCAACAACTCGCTCGTTTCGGTGCTGAACACGAGAGAGGCCAACCCGCGCCAGGCCGCCTCGACCCGCCGAAACTCGGGATGGTGCAGAATGGCGTCCAGGTGTTCCGTCAGCACCGAGTCGATCTGTCCGATGACCTTCTCAATCGCACGGAACGCGTCAAACTCGGCGCCCTCTGGATCCTCGCGCACGCAATCGGCAAGCGTCTGTATCGATTCCTTGATGCGGGCGCGTGCTTGGTCGCCTTTGACTTTGAACTCCTTGCGTAGAAGCGAGTCAAAGTCACCGCCTGCGACGGGAGGTGAGGATTCCGGGTCCGGAGGCTGCGCCGGGGGCGTCGGTGTTGGCCCCGGCGTTGTGGTGGGTGGCAACCTCAGATTCCGCAGGAGCTGAGCCATGAGCTCTGCCGCGCCTGCCCGCCCGTCCAAGTACGTTCGTAGGATCGACAGCTGGGTCCGCGCTTGGAGCAGCCGCCGCAGAGCTGGGATCTGGCCGGCGACGGCGCCGGGCGAGAAATCATCAAGGCTCCGGAACGTCAGGTTGATCGAGTCGGCGCCGATATCGCTGGGAATGCTGAAGGCAACCCGCGGAGCCAGCGCCTTCATTCGATCGTCGAAGTTGTCAACATCGAACTCCAGGAATCGGCGACCCGTGATGGGAGTCTCGGGGTCGTCGCATCCCCGCAGATGGGCCACCACGCCGATGACGAACGGCAACTCCACCTTCTTGGCGGCGCCGTACACCTCGACGTCATAACCAAGAGCGACGCGCGGTGCTCGTTCGCGGCCTATGAACTTTTGATGTGAGGAAATGGCCATGTTGCTGGTGTTCTTCAAAAGGGTCACCCGTCGCCGCGCG
>JBDHCY010000283.1:0-4849 GCA_039591795.1 Gemmatimonadota bacterium
GCCGTCGTCGCGGTGGCGCCGCTCCCCACGGCCTTGACCCTCGTCCCGGGCGGCCCGTCTCTGGAGCTCGGGCCCGTCGTCGTACCGATCCTCGCGGCACTCTGGATCGCGACGGTCACGAACGCCCTGAACATGACCGACGTAGCTGACGGCGTAGCGAGTGGGCTCGCCGCGATCGCGGCGCTCGCGTTGGCTGCCGTCACCCTCGCCCTCGGCAGAGTGGTCGCACCCGCGGTTCTCATGGCGCTTGCCGGCGCGCTCGTAGGCTTTCTCCCTCACAACTTCCGGCGCCGGCTCTTTCTCGGCGACTCGGGGAGCCTCGTCACCGGTTTCCTCTTGGGATCCGTGAGTGTCGTAGGGCTCGTTGACGGTGGCGCGCTCGCGGTCTTGCCGGCCGCACTCGCGCTCGGTGCGATCGTCGGCGAGCTCGTGCTCACCTTGTCGCGTCGTGCGCTCGGCGCGCTCGAGGTGACGCGTGACTCCGCCGACCGCCCCGTCTTCCGCTGGACGCGGCCTGGCTTCTTCGTGCCCGACCGGCGGCACGTGCCGCACCGTCTCCTCGACCTCGGCCTCTCGCACCCGGCAATGCTCGGCGGGGTCTGGGGCTTCGGAGCCGTTGGTGGGGCGTTGGCGGTTATGACGATGCAGCGTCCGATGACGGGGCTCGGGGCAGGGATGGTGTGTTTTGTGTTTGTCGTTGTCGTGGCGGGGAGATTGTACGGAGGGTCGGTCGAAGACGGACAAAGACGGTCGAAGACGGACGAGGACGGTCGAAAGACGGAAAACGACGGTCGAAGACGGTCGAAGACGGGGCAAGACGGACGAGGACGGTGGGAGCGGCGGGTGAAGACGGTGAGGGAGATGTGAAGCGGGCGTTGGTGACCGGCGGGGCGGGCTTCATCGGCTCGCACCTCTCGGAGGAGCTGATCGCGCGTGGGTGGGCGGTGGACGTGCTCGACGATCTCTCGACCGGCCGCACCGAGAACCTCGCTGCCCTCGAAGGGGTGGACGGCTTCCAGCTCATCGTGGGGTCGGCGGCGGACCCAGAGGTGCTCGCGCCACTCGTCGCGCGAGCCGACTACGTTTTCCACCTGGCGGCAGCCGTGGGCGTGCGGCTCGTCGTGGAGGAACCGGTACGGACGATCGAGACCAACATCCGCGCTACCGAGCGCGTGCTCGAATACGCGGCCCGGAAGGGCTCGGGCGTGCTCCTCGCATCGACGTCTGAAGTCTACGGCAAGGGGAACAGCGTTCCCCTCAAGGAGGACGACGACGTGGTGCTCGGCCCGACGTCCAAGTCGCGCTGGTCGTACGCGGCCTCCAAGATGATCGACGAGTTCCTGGCACTCGCCTACTCGCGCGCGCACGACGTTCACGTGACCATTGCGCGGTTGTTCAACACGGTGGGGCCACGCCAATCGGGACAGTACGGCATGGTGCTCCCGCGCTTGGTACGGCAGGCGCTGATCGGCGCGCCGATCACCGTGTACGGCGATGGCCGCCAGCGACGCGCGTTCACCTGGGTGGGCGACGCGGTGTGGGCCCTCCTCGCCCTCGCCGCCCACCCTGGGGCGTCGGGGAAGGTGTTCAACGTCGGCCAGCCGAAGGACATCACGATCCTCGACCTCGCACAGCTCGTCAAATGGCTGACCAAGAGTCCATCGCCCATCGTGCGCGTGGCCTTCCAGGATGCCTACGAAGTAGGGTTCGAAGACATGCGGGTGCGGCGTCCCGACGTCACGCGCCTCGCGCGGCTCACGGGCTTCCAGCCGACGATCGGTTTGGCGGAGATAGTCGGGCGAGTGATTGAGTATGAGAGACAGGAAGGACGGTCGAGGACGGACGAAGACGGGCGAGGACGGACGGAGACGGATCAGGACGGTCGAGGACGGACGGAGACGGCCGGGGACGGACGGGGACCGTCCGGGGCGGTGGGGGTGGGGGCGGAGAGCGTGGCGCAGAAGCAATGAGTGCTCGTTGGGGCCGCGCCCTCTGTGGTGCGGTGCTGTTGGGGGTGTGGGTGCCGGGTGGAGTGACAGGCCAGCAGAGTGCTTCCATCTACCTTCCGCTCCACCATCCCGTCGTTCCGCTGGTCGAGCACCTCGTTACCGCCGGCGCGCTGCGCGATCCGTCACCCATGGTGCGGCCGTTCACACGTGCGCGGCTCGTGCGCTCGGTGTCGGAGAGCAGGGTCGGGGGGCTCAACGGCACGCTGCGCCAGGCGCTCGACGTCGTTCGCACAGACATCGCACATGACGGCGACGGCCCGGGCATCCGCCTGAGACCCGATGTCGGCCTCTTCGGTTTCACCGACTCGCGGCGCGATCCGCTGCGGGCCGACGGCGCGGGGAGCGTACAGCCCGTGGCCGGTCTCACGGCCGAAGCCGTCTTCGGGCCGGTGGCTCTCGCCGTTCGCCCCTACCTCGACAACCGTCTCAAGACCGACCCAGACTGGCACGGATTCACGAGCCGCACGATCGCGGGCCGGCAGTCGGAGGCATACGCCTCCGTGCAGTTCCCCGTCGTCGAGGCCTTCCTGGGGCGGATCGACCGCAATTGGGGCCCTTCAGGCATGGAAGGTCTGGCACTGTCGCCGGTGTCGTATGGGCTCGACCACCTGGGATACTCGGTGGGAACGAGTGCTGTACGGCTCCACGGCGTGGTCGCGCAACTCTCCGACGGCGACTCGACTGGCGCGCGCGTCAACCGATGGTACTACGCGCACCGGCTGGCGCTGGCTCCGTGGCGGCAGCTCTCGGTCGCGCTCTGGCAGACGGCCATCACGGCGGGCGTGGGACGCGCGCTCGACCTGCGGTATCTCAGTCCCCTGAACGTCGCGTACCTCACGCAGGTCAACGACGGCTCACCCGCCAACGTGGCCGTGGGGCTCGACGTCGAATGGCGCTTCGCGCCGTCGACGCGCGTGTTCGGACAGCTCTTGCTCGACGACGTGCGGATCGACGACGATCCCGACAAGAAGCCGCTCCAAGCGGGTGGAACACTCGGCGCTGGTGGCGGGCTCGCGGGAGGCCGCATCGCGTGGACCGCGTCGTACACGGTGGTGACCAACCTCGCCTACCGGCACACCGACGGCCCGAGCAGTGGGTGGGAGCAGCACGCGACCGGCATCGCGCGCAACTTCTCCGACTATGACCAGACCTCGCTCCGAGTCTCGTGGCTCGCGCGCGGAGACCTACTCGTCATGCCGGAGGTAGTCTACCTAAGGCAGGGCGAGGGGGACTTCCGCGATCCGTTCCCGCCATCGGCAGAGTGGAACGCCACCCCCACGCTGTTTGCCGGGACCGTCGAAAAAACGCTCCGCGCGGCGGTGGGCGCGTCGTGGCGGATCTTCCCCGGAGTCTGGGCCACCGCGAACGCCGGAGCACATTTTGTGTCGGATGCGGGACATGTGGCGGGGACGAATGAGACGGAGTTCGTGGGGAGGTTAGGGGTGGAGGGGAGATGGACGGTGGGGGTGGGGTGGTGAGAAGACGAAGATGGGGGAAGACGGTCGAGGACTGTCAAAGACGGTCGAAGACGGTCAAAGACGGTCGTAGGCGATCGCCTTTCCGTCCTGGGCCGTCCTACACCGTCCTCCGCCGTCTTGTCTCGGTCCTCCTTTTCTCCGTCGCACTTCAAGCGCAGGAGCCTCCCCGGCTGGTCTCCCTGACGTTCGACGACCTGCCGGCCAACACGATGCGCGGCGGGGCGGTCTATCACGATATCCTGACGTCGATCGCCGACGGCTTGCAGGCACATGGCATCGAGGCGATCGGTTTCGTCAACGAGCAGAAGCTCTACGACGGAGACTCGCTCGTGGCCGAGCGCGTGGCGTTGTTGGAGCGCTGGCTCGCCGCTGGGCACGAGCTCGGCAATCACGGTTACCGACATTTGGACCTGCACACCACCCCGCTCGCGACCTACCTCGCGGACATCGAGTCGGGCGGCGTCGTGACCACGGAGCTGCTCGAGCGGCGCGGGCAGTCACTCGAGTACTACCGGCACCCCATGCTCCACACCGGGCGGAGCCTCGAGGTGCGCGACGCCGTCACCGCCCATCTCGCGGACCGTGGTCTGCGTGTCGCCCCCGTCACCATCGACAACCACGAGTGGATCTTCGCACGGGCCTACGAGCGCGCACGTGTCTGTGAAGACACCGCCCGTGCCCAAGAGGTCGCGGTGTTGTATCTGGCGTACATGGACACGGTGACCGGCTACTACGAGGCTCAGTCACGCGCGATTGTCGGTCGAGAGATCCCGCAGGTGTTGCTGCTCCACGCGAACCAGTTGAACGCCGATCACCTCGACGAGCTCCTCACCGTCTACCGGAACCGCGGATACACGTTCATCGGCCTCGATCGCGCGCTGCGCGACCCGGCGTACTCCCGCACCGACACCTACACGGGTCCCGCCGGCATCACCTGGCTCCACCGCTGGGCGCTCACGGAGGGGAAGAGAGGCGCGTTCTTCCGCGGGGAGCCGACAGTCCCGGAGATGGTGGAAGCGTTGTATGGGGAGGAGGGGTGCGACTGAAGGTTGGCCAAAGACGGCGGAAGACGGCGAAGGACGGAAGGCAGCCCGTCTTACACCGTCTTAGACCGTCCTAGTCCGTCCTGGTCCGTCCTGGTCCGTCCTATAGTCTCGGGTCCCACTTATCCCGAAGCCCGTCGCCCAACAGATTGCATCCGAGCGTGACCAACGCCACGGCGAGCCCCGGGGCGGTGGCGATCCATGGTGCGTTGACCAACGCGTCACGTCCCGAGGCGATCATGTTCCCCCACGACGGCGTGGGTGGCTGGACGCCGAGCCCGAGGAAGGAGAGCCCGGCCTCGAGCATGATTGCGTTCCC